>JASMTO010000190.1:0-19214 GCA_041694215.1 bacterium | reverse complement strand
TTCACGTGAAACATATAATTTTTATTTACCAAAACAAAATTTGTGAAAAATATTATCAAGTACCTCATTAGTATAAATCTCACCAGTAATTTCAGAAATAATATTTAAAGCTTGAGAAAGATCAATAGAAAGCAGATCTATACTATTATTTTCTAAATTTCTTTCCGCCAGTTTTAAAATATCGGTTAATTGTTTCATAAGGGATAACTGCCGTTCGTTAATTAATATGTTAGCGGCAATTTTATCAGAATCACTAGAGGAAATAATCGAATAGATTTTATCTTCAAGTTGATCAAAATTAATTTGGTATTTTGCTGATATGTATAAATCAATAAAATCATCATCGCAAGATGAACCTATATCAAATTTGTTACCAACAACTATCCGTTCAGTATTATTTGTAATATCCAATATCAAGTAATCTTCATCAGTAAGTGGTTGGGATACATCCAACAAAACAATTACAATATCAGATTCTTTGATTTTTTCTTTTGCTCTATCGATCCCGATAGATTCCAATTCACTATCAGAATTCCTTAAGCCTGCAGTATCCACAAGATTTACAGGTATACCCTTTATTAGCAATCTTTCTTCAATATAATCCCTTGTTGTACCAGCATACTCGGAAACAATTGCCCTTTCTTTCTGAATTAGACCATTGAGTAATGACGACTTACCAACATTAGGTTTACCTATTATTATAATATTCAAACCATCACGGTAAAATCTATTTTTCTGATAAGAAGTAATAAGATTTTCAATCCACATAAAAGCCGTTTTGATATTTGCTTTAATATTTTCGTAATCATGACCGGATAAATCATCCTCAGGAAAATCAACATATGCTTCAACAATACTAGAAGAATCTACAATAATATCCTTTAATGATTTAATTTTTGAACTCAACGAACCTTTTAGTTGATTGAAAGAATAAAAAATACCCTGCTCCGATTTTGATTCAATAAGTTCCAGAACAGATTCAGCCTGGGTCAAATCAATTCTGCCATTTAAAAAAGCTCTCTTTGTGAATTCTCCAGGGTCAGCATCCCTTATCCCTATAGAATGCAAAGTCTCTAAAGCCTTCAATACAATTTGAGGATTTCCGTGAAAAGAAATCTCCACTGAATCTTCACCAGTAAAAGAATAAGGTGATTTAAAGAAATAAAATACAACCTCATCAAGTATTGATCCATCAGGCAATCTAAAATAGCCGGTATAGACATGCCTGTAGCGGATCTTACTCATATCTATTAAATTATAAGAATAATCCATCAGAAAATCACAGCACCTAAATGATTCTTCACCAGAAATACGAATAACAATTACTGCAGAAGTTAATAAAGGAGTGATAGGTGCAACGATTGTGTCCATTATACAAACAATTTTTCCCGTGATTTATAAGATTTAAGTGTATTATAAAGAAGCATAGTAATAGTCATTGGACACACACCACCAGGAACCGGTGTAATATAAGAGCATTTTTCAACTACACTATTAAAATCAACATCACCAGTAACCTTACCCGCAACACGATTCATCCCCACATCAACAACAACGGCACCTTCCTTAACAAATTCATCAGTAATAAAATGTGGTTTACCAACAGCAGAAACAAGTATATCTGCTTGAGAGGTTATCTCAGCAACATTCCTCGTCATTATATGGCATATAGATACAGTGGCATTGTATTTTAAAAAAAGTGCTGACATAGGCTTGCCAACAATATTACTAGCACCAACCACAACAGCATGCGATCCTTCTATCTGTATATCATACTCCTCAAGTAACTTTATAATACCATAAGGAGTACAAGGATATAACGTATCCATACCTATATTCAACATACCAACATTAAAGGGGTGAAAACCATCCACATCCTTTGCAGGATCAATAGACAAAAGTATTTTTGTATCATCAATATGAGCAGGCAATGGAAGTTGAACAAGAATCCCATCAATACTATCATCATTATTATATAACGAAATAAGATCCAAAAGATTTTCAGTTGTAACTGAGGCATCTAGGCGTTCTACGATAGATTTATAACCAACATCCAAACATGCCTTCTCTTTCATGGATACATATAATTTACTTGCATAATCATCACCAACAAGAATTACAGCAATTCCAGGAACTCGTAATTGATTTTCTTTTAACGATGAAACAGTGCTACTAATATCTCTAAAAAATTTTTGAGAAAGGGATTTCCCATCCAAAAATGTAGCCAAACTATACCTCCTTTACTACTGCAAAAGAAACAATAAAATCATCACCAGTGTTCATAAGCGTTACACCTTGAGTGTCTCTACCCAAAACAGAAATCTGTGAAACTGCAGTCCGTATTATTTTACCACTTTTGGTAATTAACATCACATCATCAGAGTCCAAAACCTGTTTAGCACCAATAATTTTACCCGTCTTAGGAGTAACCTTAGATAATTTTATACCTTTGCCACCTCTTGACTGCAATCTGTACTCATTTACCATTGTGCGTTTCCCAAAACCATTTTCAGTAACAGTCAAAAGATAAGGTGCTCCAGTAGCAATTTCCATAGAAACCACTTCATCGGTTTTAGCCAAATCAATACCTTTGACACCGCTGGCATTCCTGCCAATAGGTCGAATTTCGCTTGCTGAAAAGTGTATAGCTTTCCCATTTTTGGTTGCAATCAAAATATTATCCTCATCTTTAACAAAATCAGTGGAAACTATTTCATCACCATCACGAAGCTTAATAGCTTTTATACCACTTCTTCCACTTTTGAATAAATTAATATGTGATTTTTTAACTAAGCCTTTCTTAGTTCCGAAAATAATATATTTATCATCGACATCATCTGAAAAAGATAAAACTGAGGCTATGTACTCATCTTCAGAAAATTCGATAAAATTAGAGATATGGCGACCCCTTGTACCAGGAGCAGACTCAGGTAGTTCATATACCTTTAAAAAATAAATATTGCCAAAATTGGTGAAAAACATAAGCTTTGAATGGTTTGATGACACAATAATTCTTTCTACAAAATCATCACCTTTACTTAATGCCCCTGACTTACCTTTCCCGCCACGTTTTTGTGCTGTAAATGATGACAGTGGTGTCCTCTTAATATATCCATTATGAGTAATTGTAACAACAGCATCATCATCAGGTATTAGATCTTCTATATTTATTTCATCAATTGAAGAAGAAATTTCTGTCAAGCGCTCATCACCATATTTATCCTTAATCTCCGTTAACTCATCATAAATAACATTATTCAGGACATCTCTGTTATTTAGAATATTTTTATAAAATTCTATATCCTTTAAAGTGTTCTTATACTCATCTTCTAATTTATCTATTTCAAGACCTGTCAACTTTTGAAGCCTCATATCAAGAATAGCCTGGGATTGGGTATTTGTAAAACCGAACCTTTCCATTAAGCGAGATTTAGCCTCCTTTGCATCACTTGATCCCCTGATAATCTTTATAACTTCATCAATATTTTCAACTGCAAGTTTCAATCCCTCAAGTATATGAAGTCTGTCTTCAGCATTTTTTAATAGATATTCTGTACGTCTTGTAACTACTACAATCCTATGTTTTATAAATTCTTCAAGTATTCTAAGCAAAGAAAATGTTTTTGGTCTGCCATCTACAAGTGCCACCATATTTATACCAAATGAAGTTTCCAAAGAGGTGTATTTATATAACCTGTTAAGAATAATGTCAGGGTGATCCCCTTTTTTAATCTCAATAACAACACGAATGCCATCCCTGTCGGATTCATCCCGCAAATCTGATATGCCAGTAATTTTTTTATCCCTAACAAGCTCAGCAATTTTTTCAATTAAGTTAGCTTTATTAACCTGATAAGGTAATTCAGTAACAACAATTCGCTCTTTCCCGTTTTTAAGTTCTTCTATATGAGTTCTGGCACGTACTTTAATGGAGGATCTACCAGTAAGATATGCATTCCTTATATCAGAAATGCCCATTATTATACCGGCCGTTGGAAAGTCAGGACCTTTAATGTATTTCAAGACACCTTCAGCGGTATAATCTTCATTTTTTAGCATATATTGAAGAGCATTAATAACCTCCGTTAAATTATGAGGAGGTATATTTGTGGCCATCCCAACAGCAATACCACTTCCACCGTTTACTAATAAATTGGGAATTTTGGTAGGTAAAACGATAGGCTCACGAAGAGAACCATCATAGTTATCAATAAAATCTACAGTATTTTTATCAAGATCAGCAAGCATTTCTTCCGCTATTTTAGTCATCCTTATCTCTGTATACCTCATAGCGGCAGCTGAATCACCATCTATAGAACCAAAATTTCCCTGACCATCAATCAGCGGATAACGCATTGAAAAATTCTGTGCCAGCCTTACCACTGTATCATAAACAGCAGCATCTCCATGAGGATGATACTTACCAATAACATCACCCACTATTCTGGCTGACTTTTTATACGGTTTATTATGGACAATCCCCATTTCATTCATCGCAAATAAAACTCTGCGGTGAACAGGCTTTAAACCATCCCTTACATCTGGTAATGCCCTACCCACAATTACACTCATAGCATAATCAAGGTAACTATTTTTTATAGAATCTTCTATACTAAGATCAATAACCCCTTTATTTTTCATTCCTCACCCTAAATATCTATATTTTTTGCTTTTAAAGCATTTTCCTCTATGAATTCCCTTCGTGGAGCCACAACATCACCCATTAAAAGGGAAAATAGCTCATCAGCTGCTTCTGCATCTTCAATCCTTACCCGATAAAGGGATCGTCTTTCCGGATCAACGGTTGTCTCCCACAACTGCTCCGGATTCATTTCACCAAGACCTTTATAACGTTGTATACTCAATCCTTTTTTACCTCTTTCCTCCACAAAAGAAATAACATCTTTAATATTTTCGAAATATTTATCTTCACCTGAAACATTAATTTTATAAGGTCTGCTGCCAAGCTCATTAACAAAAACACCTAGCCTTCTGAGTTCTTTAAACTCAGGTGTAGTTAAAAATTCTGTATTTAAAATAAATCGCTTTGTCTCACTCTCGAAAATTAAATTATAACGATCAAACTCAGTATTATAATCAACAAAATAATTTTTATAAAGTTTCAGAATATTTTTCTCTTTCAGATGGTTGTATAGTTTTTCAATATATGATTTATCAGAAAAATTCTTTACATTTAAATTCTCATAAGTCGCCAGCTCAGACATAAGATCTCTGTAAAGTCCTTTACGATGGAACTTGTCTAGTAATGAATTATAGGCAAGGAGGTTTTTAAACACTTCTTTATATCTATGTTCAGGCAAATTACCAATTTTTATATCTGATAAACCAGAATCCAGAAGAAAATCCTCCATTTCATCTTCATCATGGATATACCTTTCCATTTTTCCTTTTTTTATCTTATAAAGTGGAGGTTTGGCTATATACAAATAACCCCGTTCAATTATTTCTCTCATATATCTAAAAAAGTAAGTGAGCAAAAGTGTGGTTATATGGGCGCCATCAACATCAGCATCAGTCATTATAATAATTTTATGATACCTAAGCTTTTCAATATTAAACTCTTCTTTCCCAATCCCTGTACCCAAAGCTGTAATAATACTTTTAATCTCGTTATTTGATAGAAGTTTATCGAACCTTGCCTTCTCCACATTTAAAATTTTCCCCTTTAGAGGCAATATAGCTTGAAATTTACGATGTCTGCACTGTTTAGCTGACCCACCGGCAGAATCACCCTCTACAATAAAAATTTCAGATAAAGAAGGATCCTTCTCTTGACAATCAGCAAGCTTACCAGGAAGTGTTGACACTTCCAGTGCATTTTTCCTTCTGGTTAACTCTTTTGCTTTACGAGCAGCTTCCCTTGCCCTGAATGCCTGTATAGCTTTATCAAGTATCTTTTTTACAATGGACGGATTTTCCTCTAAATAATCTGTCAAATACGTGTTCATAACATTTTCAACAGCAGTTTTAGCAATAGAAGAACCTAATTTCCCTTTTGTCTGCCCCTCAAAAACCGGTTCGTTCATTTTAACTGAAATTATAGCAGACATACCTTCTCTTATATCATCACCCGTTAAATTAAATTTTTCCTTTAACAACCCATGTCTGTTTATAAAATTATTAAATATCTTAGTGTAAGCAGCTTTAAAACCGGCTTCATGTGTACCACCACCATCAGTATGAATATTATTCACAAAAGAATAAATCGATTCATTGTAAGAATCATTATACAGTAGGGAAATTTCCACTAATATATCTTCATATTTTCCCTGTATATAAATTGGTTCTTCTATAATAAGCCCTTTACTCTTATTAAGATATTTTATATAGCTTACAATCCCTCCTTCTGCGTAAAAAGTCTGAGATTTGTCATCTTTTTCGTCATTTATCACAATTTCAATACCACTATTTAAAAAAGCAAGTTCACGAAATCTTCTGGAAAGAGTTTCAAAAGAAAATTCTGTTGTTTCAAATATTTCGGGATCGGCTTTGAAAGTAATTTTTGTGCCACTTTTACTCGTTTTCCCAATCCTATCAAATTCACAAACAGGAATCCCCCTCTCATATTTTTGATAAAAAATACCACCATCCCTTCTTACTGTTACTTCGAGAAATTCAGATAGTGCATTGACAACAGATATACCAACACCATGTAAGCCACCTGATGCATAATAAGCACCTGAATTAAACTTTCCACCGGCATGAAGCGTAGTCATTACAACTTCAACAGTTGGTTTCCCAGCAACCGGATGTGTGCCAACAGGTATACCTCTCCCATCATCTTCTATTGTTATACTGCCATCTATATGGATGGTAACAGTAATTTTACTGCAGTATCCCGCCATCGCTTCATCAATAGAATTATCTATTACTTCATATACGAGATGGTGCAAGCCCTTTGAATCAGTAGAACCAATATACATACCCGGTCTTTGTCTAACCGGATCCAGACCTTCCAAAACCCTGATACTGGACTCGCTGTAATTACTATTCATTTCCATAATTTACTCCTGGTGCAACTAATTTTATTGTAGGAATATAGTATTCGCATTGGTGAAAAAACTATTTTTTACGCCTGTAATAAACGTTTGGTTTTTACTAAAAAATTCCTTAAAAGCATTAATCCTTTTCTCATCCAACCCAACTTCCAAGTCGTCTAAAATGACTATTATATCATTTTTTAAAATTTCTTCAATAATTAAAACAGCGGAAGCTAAAGTAGCAATACTGAAAGTTTTCCTCTGACCAAAACTTGCAAAAGATTCGTATTTTCTATCATTGTAATTAATATATATTTTGTCCAAATGCGCTCCGTTTAAAATCTTCCTCCGACTCACTTCCTCTTCATACTTTGAAATATCGATTTTCGAATGTTCAATAACCAGCCTAAAATCTTCAATATATTTAAATATATTTTGTTTTATATAATTTAATTTATCATTTAAAAGTTTTAAAATAACATTTCTATTGGTTTGTATCTTAATTGAAAGTTTTGCAAGTTCTTCTGTTACCGATTGTAAATACAGTACATTTGGTTTGTTGGAATAAAGTACATTTCTTTTAAGCTTAAGTAATTTATTATAATCCTTAAGGGCTATCAAATGATCAGTATTATAATAAAAGCATAGTTTATCCAAAAATCTTCTCTTATTTTCCTGAGAGTCACTAAGTATCCCCTCATTTTCTGGGGAGTAAACTAATACTGGTTTATCAAAAAGATAATTACTGAGATTATTTACACGTTTACCATTTTCATAGATGTAAGCACTATCATTGTAATTAAAGGTAAGTTTGTAATCAAAATTATCTTTTAATAACGTTGCTTTTAGATAAAAGCTATCTTGTTTAAAGGTAATAAGTTTTTGAAATTGATTTTGTCTAAAGCTTTTACCGGTTAAAATGGTGTGTATAGCTTCCACAATACTTGTTTTACCAGTTCCATTATTGCCTACTATATAATTAAAACCGTTTATAAAAGAACAAGTGATATTTTTGTGATTTCTAAAATTAACTATCTTTATTGATTCTAAGTACACGTTACAAATATAAGCCTTTTAGTAGCGTTCAATTGTAATAGCCACAAGTAAATACTGATAATTACCATTATCAGGAACAAAAATAGCAGGATTTCTTCTGCCAATTAGTTTAATAGTAAAAAAATCTGAGTCAATATGATTTAGTATTTCTAAAAGTAGCTTTGAATTAAAAATAATATCAAAACCTTCCCCATAAAACTCAATATCTTCTATTATTTCATCACCATATCCATATTCTGTTTCAAGACTATAAATTTTTAACATATTTTCACTAAACGATAAAACTATGCCCCTTGATATTTCACTTGTTATTGTGGAAATTCTTCTGACAACATCCTCAAATTCCCGTGTAGGTATTTTGGCGTAATATGGGTAATTAGTATAGAAAAGCGAATCTATGCTTCTAATAAATTTTTCAATTAGTTTAGAATATACTATAATATTATCGATTTTAAACTGAACCTGATTTTTATCTGTTTCCACCTCAACATATTCATCTAAATCTAACAGTTTGGATACTTCTATTGCGGTCTTTTTAGGGATATTGATGGTGAATTCGTCGCTAAATTCTTCATCAAATTCAGTATAAGCTATAGCAATACGCTGAAAATCAGCTGAACCAACTTTTAACTGATTTCCGGATACTTTAAAGTGTGCTCCAGTATATTCTATTTTTGAAGGATCATTTGAAATACAGAAATTTATTTTTTTTAGAATAGTTTGCAATTCACTACTTTTCATTTTTAGATGGTATTCTGGGATTATATTTGTCATAGTTGGAAAAAATTCTGGTTCAATAGTAGATAGGCTAAACTGGGATTTACCTGCTTTTAAGTGAAGTTTTCCTCCGGTAAGTTTAAAACTGATTATGGATGCATTAGGTAATTCTTTTATAATATCATTTAATTTTTTACATGAAACGGTCGTTATGCCAGATTCTTCGACATTAGCATTAAGCCTTGCTGAAAATCCAGTATGAGAATTTGAGGTTTTTAATATAATTTCATTATCCGTGGATTGAATAAGAATATTTTCTAAGATTGTGTTTATACCTTTAGAACTTGTAAAATTAGTAGCGTGTTGTACTAAAGGCAATATTTTTTCTTTTATTATGCTAAACTGCATATATTGGTTCTCCTAATAACTTATTTTAAGTAATTATAATAGTAGTAATAGTATAGTATATGGAAAATGTTGACAAGTTAAAAATTAAATAATCTGACAGTACTTTTTAGTATTTATATCTTTGTTGAAAATATGCAATAACATTCAACAAAGTTACAAAATAATGTTAAAAAAATTAGTCATCTGAAATTATCAACAGATTTTAAATGGGTTGTACAGTGGATTTTTAACATGATTATTTTTTAGCTGTAGAGGTGCTTGTATATATTGTTGATAAGTTCTCTTAATTCATTATCCTTCTTAATTTTTTTCTCTATACTTCCTATGGAATGTAAAACAGTTGAGTGATCTCTGCCACCAAATAACTCACCTATCTCTTGTAGTGATATATTCAGCTTTTCCCTTAAAATGTACATACAAATTTGTCTTGGATAAGATATACTCTTTGTTCTCTTTTTTGACTTTAAATCGGTTGGTTTTATGTTGAAAAATTTTGTTATAGTGTTAATTATTATATCCGGGTTTAGTGCTTTATCTTTTTTTATTAGAAACTTATCCAGAGATGTTTTTGCCAATTCTATACTTAACGGTTCATTATGAAATGACGCAAAAGCACTTAAACGAATTAATGCACCTATTAACTCCCTAATGTTATCGCTTTTTAAATTTTCGGCAATAAAAAGTGCAACCTCTTTATCAAGCGACAGATTCATTAATTCAGCACGCTTCATTAATATGGCAGTTTTCTCTTCTGTTGAAGGAGCTTGGATATCAGCAATTAATCCCCAAGCAAATCTGCTTTTTAATCTATCTTCCATAGATGGTATTTCATTAGGTGTTTTATCACTTGTTATTATGATTTGTTTTTGAGAATCGTAGAGTGAATTAAAGGTATAAAAAAATTCTTCAGTACTGCGATCCTTTCCAGCTAAAAATTGTACATCGTCAAAAAGAAGCACATCTATACTTCTGTATTTTCCTCTAAATTCTTCCATATTCTTTGTTTTTAATGAATAAATCATTTCATTTGTAAAATTTTCACTAGATATGTATAGTATTTTTAATTTAGGATAACTTTGAATAAGTTTATTACCCACAGCATGCATCAAATGTGTTTTACCTAATCCAACACCGCCATATATAAAAAGTGGGTTATAGGTGTGAAAATAACCTTCAGCTACAGCCAGACATGCTGCATGTGAAAACTGGTTAGATTCCCCTACAACAAATGTGTCAAAAGTATACTGTTTGTTGAGATTTGTGCCTTTAGAACTTATGGTTACATTGCTTACTGACGGTTGTGTGGTATAACTACCGGCTTGTTTCTTTTGCTCATTCCTTATTACAAACTCAACTTCTGCGTCTATAGATAGACTGTTATTAAATATATCTTTTATAACTTTTAAATATTTATCTTGAACCCATGTTTTGTAAAATCTGTTAGGAGCAGAAATAGTTATTAAATCCCCACGTAATTCTACTATTTTTAGAGGTTTAAGCCATGTATTTATTTCTTGACTGTTTAACTTACTAGAAGCCTCTTTTAATACTTCATCCCATATTTTGATATTATCCAAACAAACTCCTTTTAAGTTAACAGTAATTACAAATGCAAATTATGACTAATTAAAAGATACCCACTGCCATTTGAAAAGCAGCCGGATATCTTTATAAAATTATTAATTCAAAAAAATTTATTTATCACTCTCTTTAGATTCATTTTGAAACAATTCTTCTATAATTTCAAGTGCATTACACGCCCCTTCCCTCTGAATTATGGCAGATGATAAAAATATGTTTTGAGGCTCCATATCCTTTGTAAATTCTAAAATATTTTTATAACATTCTATACTATCTTCTGTTAAAGCTGATTTCTGATTTACAGATGGCGATGTGTAGACAGTACCGGATTTTTGATTGAAACCATTTGTAAAAAATAGCAATATTAAAATTAATATAAAAAGTATTATAGAAGCTGGTAGAAAAAAGTTAAAAATATTTCCTTTCCCTCTTTTCTCAATATTACTTAACAAATCATTTCCCCACTTGTCTATTTTTTGGGATACTTTTTTATAGTAGGATTTTTCATCATCAATTTGATCATAATTACTGTATTCATTATCGAGAGAATCAATATATTTAAAAAATTCTCTTCTTACAAAAGGTGTTAACCCTTCATCAATCTCTTCTTTTTCCTTTTTATTGTTATATTCTGCAATTATTTCAGTAATTTTACCTTTTATAACAATTTCATTTAAGTTTTTGTCTTCACATATTTTTAATATTTCTTCTGAGAGTTTATCAGAAATATCAAACTCTTTTGAAAATTCTTTAATTTTGTCTTGATTCATATTGACACCTCCAAATTTTTTTATAATGTACCATAAAAATGCATGTTTCCGCAATATCTTATCTAAAAGGATATTTTAATTGTCTTATATTTTTTATTATAGTATATAGTACAGCCTCAGTTTTTTCTGATTAATTAATAGTAAGGAGTATCAAAATAAATGCTATCAATCAAATCCACACCACTATATTTGGGCACAAGTGGTTATAAATATGATGATTGGATAGGAACTTTTTATCCTAAAAAGATTAATCATTACGAGATGTTGGATTTTTATATGCGGCAATTTAATTTTGTTGAAATAACGTTTACTTTTTACAAAATACCATATAAAAATACAATAAAAAGTATTGTGGATAGAATATACAACAATACATTTGTTTCTATAAGGTTGTATAAAAATTTTCTAAGAGGCAGATATAATAAAAAAGAACTAGAAGAGTTTTTCGAAGGTCTATCTCCTTTTTTTGCAGGTGGGAGAATAAAAGCCTTTTTTGCAGATTATAATTATAAATTCAATGCTTCAAAACAAAATATAGAGTTAATCGAAAAAATAAGGGATGATTTTCCCTCAGATATACCTTTTTTTGTGGAACTTCCCAATATTACCTGGTACAAAGAAAGACTTATTGATATTTTTAAAAAAAAGAAAATCGGATTAATTGGCTTGCATATGCCAAATATCAGGGGGCTTGTGCCTTTTCACCCAATTAACACCAATTATTACACATACTTAAGGCTTTATGGAAAAAGCAGGCTATGGGTATTGCCTGATGATAAACAATTGAATTATAAATATAAAACTGAAGAGTTAAAAAATATTATCGAAAAGTGCGTGGATATTAGTGTGTTAAGCAAGGAGGCTTTTATTTCATTTTGCAATGTTTCAAATGGCTATGCTCCGATTAATGCTCTTGAAACTAAACAAATAATTGAGCAGGCATATGACGGATAAAAGAAAAAAAGCTGCAGCTATTAGATACGAGAGCACCAAAGATAATGCTCCAAGGGTCACTGCCAAGGGGCATGGTATCATTGCGGAGAATATAATAAAAAAAGCAAAAGAGTACGGAGTACATATAGAAGAAGATCCGGATTTGGTAGAAGTATTGGCTAAATTAGAAATTAATGAAGAAATTCCTGAAAAACTGTATAAAGCTTTTGCGTTTATACTGGCCGAACTTTATAAAATCAATGACAGGTAACTGCCAACAAGTGATTTCTATTAAAAATAATTTTATTGCCTGATAACTACTACTTTTACATATAAATCCAAATAAATCCTTGACATATTAACTTTGTCTTTTTATTTTTATTTTAGCACTCAACACTGGAGAGTGCCAACAAATTTTTAAGGTTATATAAATTATATGGAATTAACAAAGAGGGAAGAAACAGTACTTAGAATTATCGTTGATGAATATATTAACAGCAGTCAGCCTGTGGGCTCCAGGTATGTGTCAAAAACCGGGGTGCTGAATTTAAGCCCTGCTTCTATTAGAAATATTATGAGTGATTTGGAAGAGGAGGGATATATTGTGCAGCCACATACTTCATCCGGGCGTGTTCCCACTGATAGTGGTTTTAAGTATTATATAGATAAATTTATTACCGTTTCAGATGAGCATATTAGTAATATTAAAATGGAATTTCAGAATTTAGATGCTGCCAATGTGCGTGAGATGTTTGACAGTATTAGTAGAAAAATAAGTGAGATTACCAAGTCAATTGGATTTGTTATATCTCCTAAATTAAATACCATGTATTTAAAACATATAGAATTTTTGAGGCTCAATGCTGAAACAGTTCTCACCATTATAGTTACAAAATCGGGGATTGTACACAATATGCTTATGGAAATTGATGAATCTATAAAAGATAATGATTTGGTAAGAGTATCTAATTATCTTAATGACAAATTTCAAAACAAAACGCTCCTTCAGATTCAAAACCAGCTTATGGATGAAATGGAAGATAAAAAAAATAAGGTAAATGAGTTGACAGAAAAAGTAATAAAGATTAGTGAAAATCTCTTTAGAAATGCAGATTTTGGTTCAGAAATAATTTTACATGGTACGT
Source organism: bacterium (assembly GCA_041694215.1). Lineage (GTDB taxonomy): Bacteria > Chrysiogenota > Deferribacteres > Deferribacterales > Flexistipitaceae > Flexistipes. The sequence continues at coordinate 5,603 of JASMTO010000190.1, read as the reverse complement.
CAAATATTATAGGCCAACCTGAGTTTAAAGATGTTGATAAATTGAAGGATTTCTTAAATGCATTTGAAGAAAAACATTTTGCCTACCAGATACTAGAGAAATGTATGAATGAAAATGGTGTTAAGATATTTATAGGCTCTGATTTTGGTGAAGAAAAGATAAGCGAACTTGGCCTTGTGGCAAAGCCCTATCTTCGAGAAGATAATGTTGTGGGAACGTTAGGTGTAATAGGACCAAAAAGAATGAAATATCCGGAAATTATACCTATCGTTGATTTTACAGCTGAAATTATAACAAATTTATTAAAAAAACTTGGAGGAAGCAATGAAACATAAAGAAGAAGAAATTGTAAAAACTAACAAAGAAGAAAAAAATGAAGAACAAGAAAACAACAATAGCGAGAAAACAGTTGAAAAAGCAACAGAAAGTGAGGAAAAGCAGCCTGAAAAAAAGGAAAAGAAAGAGGAGGTTGAAATTTTAAAAAAAGAAAAGGAAAAACTTGCAAAAGAACTTCAGGAAGCAAAAGATAGAGTCCTACGTATTTCTGCTGATACGGATAATTACAGGAAAAGACTTGCTAAAGAATCTGAAGATAAAGTTAAATTTGCCAATCAAAGCTTGATTCTGGAGTTGCTTAATGTAGTGGATCATTTGGAAATGGCTCTAAATCATAGTAGTGAAAATTCCAGTGTGGATGCGTTAAGGCAGGGAGTAGAACTGACGTTGAAACAGTTTAAGGATATTTTAACAAAGTACGGCGTGGAGGAAATCAAAGCTGAAGAGGGAGAAGTGTTTGACCCTAATGTTCATGAGGCAATGATGCTTGATAGCCGGGAAGACTTGGAAAACAATTGTATTTCATTGGTAATGCAAAAGGGATACAAACTACATGATAGGGTCATACGATCAGCTAAAGTGAAGGTTAATAAGAAAGAAGAAAACAAAAAAGATAAAAAGGAGGAAGATAATGAGTAATGGTAAAGGAAGAGTTATAGGAATTGATTTGGGGACAACTAATTCCGTTGTTTCAATAATGGAAGGTGGTCAGCCTAAAGTAATAGTGAATGCTGAAGGTATGACAACCACACCTTCTGTTGTTGCTTTCACTGATAGTGGTGAGCGTTTAGTTGGTATGCTGGCCAAAAGGCAGTCTATAACCAACCCCAGCAATACTATTTTTAGCATCAAAAGATTAATCGGTAGAAAATATGATTCAGATCAGGTGAAAAAAGCAAAAGAGATACTGCCTTATAATATCGTTGCAGCAGATAATGGTGACGCCTGGGTTGAGGTAAAAGGCAAAAAGTATGCACCACAGGAAATTTCTGCAATGATACTGCAAAAGCTTAAAAAGACAGCAGAAGAATATTTAGGGGAAACTGTTACCGATGCTGTTATTACAGTACCTGCTTATTTTAATGATGCTCAAAGACAAGCTACCAAAGATGCGGGAAAAATTGCAGGTTTGAATGTTTTGCGAATAATCAATGAGCCTACAGCTGCATCACTGGCATATGGTTTGGACAAGAAAAAGGATGAAAAGGTTGCTGTATATGATCTGGGGGGAGGTACATTTGATATTTCTATCCTGGAGTTGGGAGATGGTGTTTTTGAGGTTAAGGCTACGAACGGTGATACCTTTCTTGGCGGCGATGATTTTGATATGAGACTGGTGGAATGGCTTATAGATGAATTTAAAAAAGAAAATGGTATAGATCTTGGCAAAGACAAAATGGCCCTTCAAAGATTAAAGGAAGCTGCAGAAAAAGCTAAACACGAACTATCTTCTTCTATGGAAACTGAAATTAATTTACCGTTTATCACCGCTGATCAGACGGGTCCTAAGCATTTGGTGAAAAAACTTTCCAGAGCAAAACTTGAGTCTCTTGTGGGAGATCTTGTGGAGCGCACCCTTGAGCCATGCAGGAAATCTCTTGAAGATGCAGGAATTACTGCATCAGAGGTGGATGAGGTAATTCTTGTGGGCGGAATGACGAGAATGCCATTAGTGCAACAGAAAGTTAAAGAATTTTTTGGTAAAGAGCCCCATAAAGGTATAAATCCTGATGAGGTAGTAGCAATTGGTGCAGCAATTCAGGCAGGCGTTTTAAGGGGTGATGTGAAAGATGTCCTGCTTTTAGATGTAACTCCCCTTTCACTTGGAATAGAGACTATGGGTGGAGTGATGACTAAGATCATACCTCGAAATACCACTATTCCCACAAAGAAAAGTCAGGTCTTTACCACTGCAGCTGACAATCAGACATCTGTTACTATACATGTTCTGCAGGGTGAAAGGGAAATGGCGGCTGATAATAAATCGATAGGAAGATTTGACCTTGTGGGTATTCCTCCGGCACCAAGGGGAGTTCCTCAAATTGAGGTAACTTTTGACATAGATGCAAACGGACTTCTTAACGTTTCTGCAAAAGATTTGGGTACAGGTAAGGAGCAGTCTATAAGAATTACACCTAGTAGCGGTTTAAGTGAAGAGGAAATTGACAGAATGGTTAAGGAAGCTGAAGCCAATGCCGAAGCTGATAAAAAGAAAAAAGAATTGGTAGAGTTGAGAAATCAAGCTGATACACTTGTTTACTCAACAGAAAAATCTCTAAAGGAACATGGTGATAAAGTTGATGCTGAAACAAAAGAAAATATAGAAAAAGCGTTAGATGAGCTGAAAAAGGTTCAGGCCGGAGAAGATGCTGAAGCGCTGAGAAAAGCAATTGAAAATCTGTCAAATGTATCTCATAAGCTTGCAGAAGCTGTCTATCAGGCTACAGGAAATCAGCAGAATGACGCTGGTGCAGCCGGAGGCGGTTCAGCAGAGGGCGCACAGACAGGTGGGGCTAAAACAGAAGAAGAAGATGTTGTAGATGCAGACTATGAAGAAGTGAACGAAGATAATAAAAATAAATAAAAAAAGCGGGTTAATAGCCCGCTTTTTTTATTTATAAGAACTACAGAAAAAGAGCTTTGAGCAATGTATTCTTATAAATTTTATCACCCCCTTGTCCCCTCCTAGCTCTTTGATAGGAGGGGATACCAAACTCCTACCCTAATTAAGGGGGGATGGGTGGAGTACTTATGTGAAGCTTTCAGAACTTTTGTGTAGATTTTTGTACATTTGATATTGAAATTTTTTTTGGTTACTATTATTCAATTGTAACTGTTTTTAGCTTTGGAGGTAGATGTTGACGAGAGATTATTATGAAATTTTGGGAGTATCTAGGAATGCTTCCGAATCAGAAATAAAGAAAGCATACAGGAAGTTGGCATTAAAATATCATCCGGACAGAAATCATGACGATAAAGAAGCTGAAGAAAAATTTCGTGAAGTAAGTCAAGCTTATGAAGTGTTGATTGATCCACAGAAAAGAGCACAATTTGATCAGTATGGCCGTGTATTTGATGAGGGTTTTTCTGGCGGTGGTGGCGGCTTTCAGGCCGAAGACTTCGCATCCACCATTTTTGAAGAATTTTTTGGTGATTCTTTTGGTGATTTTTTTGGTGGAGGATCAAGGCGTAGGTCACAACAAAAAAGGCCTATGCGGGGATCAAATATTGAGATAAAATTAGATATAGAATTTAAAGAAGCTGCATTTGGTACCAAAAAAACTGTCGATATCCCCAAAATTGTTAATTGTCACAGATGTGGAGGTAGCGGAGCAGAACCCGGTGGTATAATAACGTGCCCCACATGCCGTGGTACTGGACAGTTTGTCCGAAGGCAGGGACTTTTTTCCATTTCTACACCCTGCTCTGAATGTGGTGGCACTGGACAGATTATAAGAGAGAAATGTAAAGAATGCCATGGCAAGGGCGTTTATAGGAAAAATAAAAAACTTGAAATAAAAGTTCCTCCAGGTATTGAATCTGGCATGACACTTAGAATCAACGGCGAAGGAAATGACGGTTCTAATGGAGGGCCTGCAGGTGATCTGTTTGTTCATGTTAACGTGAAACCCCATGAATATTTTAAAAGGGATGGCAGAGATATTATTCTCGAGTTACCCATTTCTTTTGTGGATGCAGCATTGGGAACGACTGTGGATGTGCCCACACTGGAGAGCAGTGAAACTATTAAAATTAAGCCAGGTTCACAGCCTGGGGACAGAATAACGTTAAAAGGTAAGGGCATCGCTGATGTCCAGGGTTACGGTATTGGAAATATGCATATAGACTTGAAAGTAATATTGCCCACAAAGTTAAATAAAAAACAAAAAGCACTCTTGGAAGAATTTAAACAGGCTTCTGATGAGGAAACGTATAAGTCCCATAACTCGTTGTGGGATAAAATGAAAACAATTTTTACCTGATACCTATAAATCATTAATCCCGCAGTTAAAAAGCTGCGGGATTAATTTTACAAACCAACATATCTGAAAATTTCCATGCATAGTTTTTATCCAAAAAGTCAATAAATTATAAAAAATAAGATGTTGAGCCAAATGGCTGATTACATCTAGCGCCAGTCTCATACTAAAACCAAGTTGCAGTCAAGAAAGTAGCAAAACTAAAAAAGCATGTTTATCTTTTGGAAGTGGCGTTTCAGCACCGCCATGACAATACATCGCCCTATCACAAACTGTCACCTCTCGCCCTGTTAAATGCCGTAGGCAATCAGCGAAGCTGATATTTAACAGGGCAAGCGAAGTCGAGAGGTCTCATACACAAGACTGTCATCCCGACCGAAGTGGAGGGATCTTTTGCCAACCGGCGCTGTTTTCATACCACCCCTAACCCCTCCTGTCTTAGGAGGGGAAGCAGTTTCTCCCTCTAATTTAGGGGGAGAGTAAGAGGGGGTACTTTTTAAAGTAGCGCCTGCGATTTCTCCACTCTGCTCCGCTTTGCTCCGGTCGAAATGTTCCGTGTTAAAAGCCAATCACTTCTTGCAACCAAAGTTATCTTTTGAAATCAACTGTTCAAAAAATAATCAATAACAATAATTTTTGATTATAAAATAATCAATTTGTTAATATAAAGTCAACAATAGTCAAAAATATCCTATACTTACCAGACAGATATAAACTTGGCACGTCAGTTGCTTTCATCTTTATATAAAAACAGAGGAGGTTTCACATGAAACTTGTCAGAGGGATCATCAAACCTCACATGCTGGATAATGTGAAAAAAGCACTTATGGATATGGGGATTGTGGGTATGACCGTTTCAGAAGTAAAAGGTTATGGCAGACAAAAGGGGCACAGTGAACTTTACCGGGGGGCTGAGTATAAAATAGATTTTGTACCGAAAGTACAGATTGATATTGTTGTGGCCGATGACCAGGTTGAGATTGTTGTGGAACAAATTGTCAGTTCTGCAAAGACAGGCCGTATAGGTGACGGTAAAGTGTTTGTTCTTCCTGTGGAGGAGTCTGTCCGTATTCGGACTGGGGAAAAAGGGATTGAAGCATTATAGATATAAATTTTTGGAGGTATAAGTTATGGAAAGTATTGTACAATTAAGCTATGCTCTTGATACGTTTTACTTTGTAATAAGCGGTGCATTTGTTATGTGGATGGCAGCCGGTTTTGCTATGCTTGAAGCAGGCCTTGTCAGATCTAAAAACACAACGGTTATTTTAACAAAAAATATCGTTC
>JASMTO010000189.1:0-19029 GCA_041694215.1 bacterium | reverse complement strand
AATCTTATTAACTATGTTCAAATTGAGAAAGATTTTTCATCATACTCTGTGGATGAATTGGTTGAATTCTTTATTGACCCTGAAGTATGCGACACTGTTTCCGATTATATAGCAGCCCATTATAATGACGAATTCAGAAATAAAATGTTTGAGCTTTTAAAGTCGGATGATCCCATCTTTAAAGAATATGCAATATTAACTATCGGTAAGGCTCAGGATATAAGTGCTCTTGATATCATAAGACATGCGCTAAATGATGAAGTGGGCAATGTGAATAAAGCTGCCATCCTGGTATTAGGCTGGATGGGAGATGTGGAGTCTAAAAAGGAAATTTATCCATTTTTAGAAAGTGATTTTATCGATGTTGCAGAGGCTGCAGCTGCTTCCATTGCATTATTGAGTGATGAAGATGATTCTTCTAGACTTGGAAAATATCTGAAAAGTCCAGATGAAAGATTAAGGCGTATAGCTATCCAGGCATTAACACTTATAAATGATGAGAGCAGTTTCAGTTTTCTAAAAAACCATGTGGAAAAGGAAACAAATGAAATTATCAGAGCTACACTGGCCAAATCTCTCTCATTTTATAACAAACCAGAAGTAGCTGACATTTTATTAGCTCTTTTGAAGGATAAATCCCTTAAAGTAAGAGAGTCGGCAGCCTCATCACTGATAAGGATCAAAGCTAAAAGCAAAATAGATGAAATTATGCTTAGGGTTACCGATGACGACAGCTGGGTGGGTTACTTTGCAACCAAAGCCATTGGTGAGTTGTGCAGACAAAAAAAATGTACTGATTATTTAATAAAAGTGTATGATCAAGTGGAGCAAAATGTCAAACTTGCAATTGTACAGGCTTTAGGGTGTATTGGAATAAATTGCACTGATTTTTTAATGGGTTTGGTGAAAGACAAAAATGAGGATATCAGAAAAGAAGCCTTGGAAGCCATTTTTAAAATAGAAAAAGAGAAAGCAGTTGAAATGGCTAAAAAAATCTTGAAAGAGGATGACAACTGGGTAGTTCGTTTTAAAGCAGTGGATATTCTGGCAAAAGCAAAGCCTCATGGTTACCAGGAGTTTCTCAGGGGTATATATGAAAAAGAAAACAGCAGATATGTAAAGGAAAAAATATTTTCTGTGATGGAAGACTATGGTTAATTCTAATACAGTTAAAATTAACGATGATGAATTTGTAGAATTGAGTGATCTGATATATAAACATGCAGGCATTACTTTTACTATTAACAAGAAATATTTAATAGAAAATAGACTTTCCAGAAGACTAAACGAGCTCAATTTTAACTCATTCAAAGACTATCTCTATTTTTTAAAATATGACCCCAAAGGCAAATCAGAATTAAATGTGATGATCAATCTTGTTACCATCAATGAGACATATTTTCTGCGTGAAAAGGGGCAAATCGAACACATGGCTAAGGTTTTGATACCGCAAATGATAAAAGCAGGTAAGAAAAGCTTTAAAATATTTTCAGCAGCATGCTCCACAGGGGAAGAACCTTATTCTATAGCGATTATGCTAAATGAGGCCGGGTTGTTTTCCAATGCCCATTTTGATATAATAGGGGTGGATATTAATTATCATGTCATCGAAACAGCAAAAAAAGGGGAATATAGAACAGTATCTTTCAGGGGTGTTCCCTCATCTATTCAAAATAAATATTTTAAGAAAAATGGATTTGTATACGAATTAAATAATGAAATAAAGTCGCAAGTTCGCTTTTTTCAGGGAAATCTTATGGAAACTTCCCTTTATTCTAAATTAGGTAAAGTGGACTTCATTTTTTGTAGAAATGTTCTTATATATTTTGATATCAATGCAAAAAAACGTGTTATTGACAATTTTCATAGGCTTTTAAACACCCCAGGATACCTTTTTCTTGGACATTCTGAAACATTATCCAAAATCTCCACAAATTTTACGATGAATAATTTTGGAGGAGGCATAGTTTATATAAAAGAGGGCTTTTAGTTTTTATAATAACGAGTAAACAGGAAGGAAAATGGGATAGGTCCGGTTGACATTCAACATATTGTTGGAAAAATAGCACTAGTGGAAAAAGCACAAGATGTTATGGATAAAAATTCCATGCTCAGGCACAGTTACGTTGTGGCTGAACAGCTAAGGGAATCTTTACAAAACAGCCAAACAGTTGTTCAGGTGAAACAACCTGAAAATCCTAATATACAGCAGGAAAACAGAAAGAAACAGTATGTTGGGAAAAAATTGGGCAAAAATAAAAAAAGAAGCCGGAAGAAAAAATTTGTAGAAGAAGATTCAGGGCACATTATGGATTTAAAAGGATGATGATATGTTAACCACTGTAAAACTAATAATTTCATATCCTGATGACAGGAGCTCATTTTATGGAATACTTCTATCCAGAGACCCTTTTGTTGTACAGACAAAATATTCCGGTTACAGTATTTTTAATGACTCTACAGATTGTGTGGTACATTTTCATGAAGAAGGTGTCCTTAAAGCCGCTAAGGCTAGCGTTATAGAAGAGAATGAAGGTGTTATCACCCTTAAAATAACGCAAGAAAAAACCAAAGAGGTTGAAAGAGAGCATTACCGGGTAAATTTCAAGGGTAATTATATGATAAAGGTTATTGAGGAAAAGGAAATGCCCCCCTATGTCAGACGGGTTACCCAGAATAATGCAGTTTTTAAAAATTCTGTGAGTAATAAGGTAAAAAATATCATAAAAAAAGAGGCTTCTGATATTCAGAATGTGCTAAAATTTTTACTGGAAATAGACAATAAATTGGAGGAAATACTCACATTTTTGCGTAGTGAAGATGATACAACCGATCTTTTTCCTGTTAAATCAGTGGATGTGAGTGGCGGTGGGTTGAGTTTTTTCTCCAAGGAAACATACCCGGAAAATACCTTTCTTTATATTATGGGGGCAATAAGGGAGTCCTTTTACAAAGTGGATTTTGCAGCCATCGGTAAAATTGTAAGCGTGGAAACTACTTCTGAAGGCTTTATTTACGGGGTACATTTTGTTACAATTGACGAGGATATCCGTGATGATATCATAAAATTTGTTTTTGAAAGGGAGAGGGAAATGATCAAAGAAGTAAAACAAGCGGTTTAAGACGAGCTGGTATATGAATCTTACTATTTTCATACTTATTGCTTTTTTATTAATTGCTGCTTTGTATTTGATTGTTTTCTCATTAATAATTAAAGTAAATAAACTGTCGTCAAAAATGGCTAATATTTCTTATGATGATGTAAATCTACTGATTAACGAACTGAAGGAATTGCTTACAGAGTCAGAACGCGTAGCAGAGAGTCTGGACAATTCCATTGCGGAAAAGGAAAGTATTCTCGAGGATATGAATGATCTCATCGACAAGAAACTTGAAAGGCTGGAGAGTACCACCAATAACAATGTCCAGGAAATGAAACTGAAAGATAAAATTATAAATTTGAGTAATAGTGGAAAAAATGAGTATGAGATAGCCAAAAACCTGGGCATTTCAGTGACAGAAGTTAATCTTGTGCTAAAGATGAACAATGGATAATTTATATGTAAACGGCGCTCAGAATGTTAAAAATAGCGGGATATCCGAGCTAAAAATTGCCAAAGGTCAGATGTTACGTTTAACTGTGCTAAAACTTATCGATACAAATACCTATCAGGTCAATATTAAAGGAAAAATCTTCAATGCACTATTCAAAAGCCCCCCTAATCTGGGAAAGATGAAGGTAAAGGTTCTGGATATCCATCCTCAGCTAAGACTAAAAGTTGTGGAAGATCCTGTTGGCAAAACTGATTCCAATGTGCTTAAAAAATTTTTTGTGGGTTTTAAAAAAAGCAATTTAGTAGAATCATTAAAAAATGCTAATCAGCTAAACTTGAGAAATCCTGACAAAGAAGGTATTCAGAAGCTTTTAAAAGACAGTGGAATATTTTTTGAATCAAAACTTGCCAAAAATCAGGATGTCTCAGGTGATTTGAAGCTGGAAGCGCTCAGACAGACTGACAATCAGTTGAGTACCAATATCACCAGAATCCAGCTAATGAATTTGCTGGCAGGTGTACAGCAATATTTTGTTTTTCATTCTTCAGATTACGATATTGAAGAGGGAGAGTTGATTGTAAAGAAAAACAAAGGTAAATACGGTTTCAGCGTTCGGATTTTGTTCACTAATATAGGTGAGGTTATTGTCAATTTAACAGATAGAGGGAGTTTCATTGATGTTGTGGTAAAATCGGAGACAGACATGAAAAATGAAATAGAATCACTGTCATATGAAGGCATACGGTTCAAATTTAGCCAGCTGGAATATAAAGATATTGAAGCGTTTGCTTTGGAAAAAGAAGTAGTCTCTGCGCTGGCTAATTTTGAGGTTATTGCCTGAGTTATAAAATATATTTACTCAAATCCTGATCCTGGACAATGTCTGTAAGCTTTGAATCCACATATTCAGCAGTTATTTCCACTTTGTTTTCATCAATATCAGGGGCTTGAAAAGAGACATCCTCCAGTAACCTCTCAAGGATTGTATGCAATCTCCTTGCTCCAATATTCTCATTTGTTTTGTTTACTTCTGTCGCTACTTCAGCAATTTTATCGATTCCGTCGTCACAAAATACAATTTTCACATTGTCAGCCTCAAGTAAAGCCTGATACTGTTTGGTAAGAGCGTTTTCAGGTTCTCTGAGGATTTTCACAAAATCATCTTTTGTTAAAGAATCCAGCTCCACCCTTATGGGAAAACGCCCCTGCAATTCCGGAACCAAATCAGACGGCCTGGCTATGTGAAAAGCGCCGGCAGCAATAAAAAGGATATGGTCAGTTTTCACCATACCGTATTTGGTCATTACAGTAGAACCTTCAATAATTGGGAGGAGATCCCGCTGCACACCTTCTCTAGACACATCAGCTCCTTTATACCCCTGCCCTCCCGAACAGACTTTATCGATTTCGTCCAGAAAAATTATTCCTGACTGCTCTACACGCTTTAATGCATCGCTTTTTACTTCCTCCATATCAATAAGTCTATTTACTTCCTGTTGCAAAATAATATTCTCTGCTTCTTTGATTTTGACTTTTTTTCTTCTCTTTTTTGAAGGAAAAATATTTTTAAACATATCCTGAAGGTTCATCCCCAAATCTTCCATACCGGTATTAGTGGGTACCTCCACATGCGGGCCTGCTTCATCCACTTCTATATCCACAAGCCGTTCATCAAGTTTCCCTTCCCTGAGCAGATTCCTAAATTTTTCACGTGTTTCCGAATCTTCACTAGAATCTGCATAACCTTTAGGTTTGGGAAGCAATAAGTCAAGGAGCTTTTCCTCTGTGTTTGCTTTAGCCTTTTCAAGGACATCTTCCCTTTTTTCACTCTTCACCATGCTAATGGCTATTTCCACAAGGTCCCGTATCATTGACTCCACATCCCTGCCAACGTACCCCACTTCTGTAAATTTACTGGCTTCAACCTTTATGAATGGTGATTTTGTTAGCCTTGCAAGCCTTCTGGCTATTTCAGTTTTACCGACACCTGTGGGACCTATCATTATTATATTTTTTGGGGCTATTTCGTCCTGTAGTTGCTTTGATAGCTGTAATCTGCGCCATCTATTTCTAAGGGCAATGGCCACAGCCTTTTTGGCGTTAGCTTGACCTACTATATATTTATCAAGAATGTTAACAATTTCCTTTGGTGTAAGGTTTTCCACTGTTACCTCCAGTTATAAACGTTCTACAGTTATACTGTTATTGGTGTAAATACAGATATCCGCTGCAATTTCTAAAGATTTTCTTACAATAGTTTCAGCATCAAGATCTGTATTTTCGGATAATGCTGTGGCAGATGCCTGGGCGTACGGGCCGCCGGAACCTATTGCCGCTAAGTTCTTCTGAGGCTCCACAACATCACCGTTTCCTGTAATCAGAAAAAGATTTTCTTTGTCAGCTACTATCATCATTGCTTCGAGGTTACGCAGATACTTATCAGTCCGCCAATCTTTAGCCAACTCAACAGCAGCCCTTAATAACTGCCCACTGTATTCCTGCAGCTTTGTCTCAAAGCGCTCCATTAATGTAAATGCATCAGCAGTAGAACCGGCAAAACCGCATAACACACGCTGATTAAAAAGCTTTCTTATCTTGATAGCATTATGCTTTAATACCGTATGACCAAACGTTACCTGCCCGTCAGCACCAATTGCTATCACTCCGTTCTTCCTTACTGCCAATACTGTTGTCCCTTCAAACATATGTCTCTCCAAATTTCAAATTGAAGTCACAATATAACATTAAAACTTCTTTTTTCAAGAGATTACTAATCTTCATCCCTCCAAAAATTATATAATGCTATCAAAGTCGTTGATACATCAGCAACACTCCTCCACTCTTCTACTCCTCTACTCTTCCACTCATCCACTTACCACTTAATACTTAGCACCTAGCACTTAGCACTTAGCACTAACTATTATGGATTATATTTTACAGTTTAACAATTATATGCTAATTTTCATTTAAGGAAAAATTCAGGGAGGATTTATGACTGTAAAACCACTAACATATAATTCTTTGTATAACAAATGTAATCCGGACATATTCGATTTCGAAACAACAAATGACCTGGAAATAGTAACGGACTTTATTGGACAAACCCGGGCAAGACGATCTCTGGAAACAGGTACCGGAATTAAACATCGGGGTTATAACATTTTTGTTATGGGGCGTGCGGGTACCGGCAGACATGTGCTGACGAAAGAATATCTTGAATATGCATCCAAAAGTGCGAAAAAACCTTATGACTGGTGCTACGTGAACAACTTTAAAAATTCACATAAGCCCTATGCTATTTCTCTGAAGCCTGGGAGTGCTTACGCATTCAAACGACATATGGAAGAGCTCATCAGTGCTTCAAAAAGAACGTTGAATGAAGCTTTTGACAGTAATGAGTATCAGAACCAAAGACGGGCTATTACAGAATACTTTAATAAAATAAATGATGAGGAATATAGAAAGCTGGAATCAAAAGCCAGATCCATGAATATTGCTATGATGCAGACGCCTCAAGGAATAGTTTTTGTCCCTATGAATGAAAATGGGAAAAATATGAGCCAGGAGGAATTCCAGAGGCTTGAGGAAAATGAAAGGGAAAAATTTTCCAAAAATATAGTTTATCTCCAGGAAGAATTGCAGGCACTCATGAGGAAAATCGGGCAGTTACGCAAGGAAATGGACGAACAGATAAATAATTTGAACAGGCAGACTACTAAAACAGTTATAGAACCATTGGTGAGGCAACTGAAAAATTACTATTCGGATAACAGTAAAGTTATCCAATATTTAAGTGAAGTGGAAAACGATATTGTTGATAATTTTCAGGATTTTATCTTCAAGGACTACGAACAGGCATACCAGCAAAAAAATCCATTTTTTGAATACTTTAAGCCTAACTTTAAGCGATACAGTGTGAATGTCCTGGTGGCCCACGAGAATGGGGAGGAAATCCCCATCGTTTACGAACAAAACCCCACTTATCAGAATCTTGTCGGCCGTGTTGAGCATACCTCACAAATGGGAACATTGATGACAGATTTTACGTTAATAAAACCGGGGGCATTTCACAGGGCTAACGGCGGCTACCTTATTCTGGATGTCAGAAAACTGCTTATGCAACCATATGCGTGGGAGGGGCTGAAACGTATCATTCGTTCCGAATTAATTAAAATTGAAAGTGTGCAGGAGCTTTTGAGCCTTACCAGTACAGTAACACTTGAGCCGGAGGAAATCCCTCTGGATGTTAAGGTGGTATTGATAGGTGAGAGAATATTTTATTACTTGTTAAGCCAATATGATCCTGATTTTTCTGAGCTTTTTAAAATTGTTGCCGACTTTGAAGAGGATATTGATAAAAATGAAGACAATATACATCTTTATGCGCGGCTGATAGCCTCTATTGCAAAAAACTGTAATTTAAAGGCTTTGGACAGATCTGCCGTGGCTAGTGTTATTGACGAAAGCAGTAGAAGAAGTAGGGATTCCCAAAAGCTTAGCATTCACATGCAAAGTATTACTGATCTTTTGAAAGAGGCGGATTTTTTTGCAGATAAAAATGGCTCAGATGTTATAACCTCTGAGGATGTAAAACAGGCTGTTCAGGAACAGATATATAGAGGTGGACGAATTAAAGAAAGGCTATATGAGTCAATAGAAAAGCGTATAAAACTTATTAATATAACAGGTGAAAAGGTTGGTGAAATCAATGCACTGACAGTCATGATGCTTGGTCAGGTAAGCTTCGGAAGCCCATCCAAGATAACTGCAACAGTTCGTTTAGGCGAAGGAAAGGTCATTGATGTGGAAAGGGAGGTCAAGTTCGGCGGGCCGATCCATTCCAAAGGTGTCATGATATTAAGTGGTTTTCTGGGTGAAAATTTTGGCAAGAAAGTAAAGTTGGGAATAACGGCAAATCTTGTTTTTGAGCAATCTTACGGTGGCGTTGAAGGCGACAGTGCCTCTATGGCTGAGCTGTGCGTTCTGCTCTCCAGCATTGCTGAAAAAACTTTGAGGCAGGATATCGCTATTACAGGTTCTGTCAATCAGAAAGGGGAAGCCCAGGCGATTGGTGGTGTAAATGAAAAAATCGAAGGATTTTTTGAAGTATGCCGCCGTAAAGGTTTGACTGGTGATCAGGGAGTAATAATACCAATGTCTAATGTACAGCATTTAATGCTAAACGACGATGTGCTGGAAGCAATAGAAAATGATAAATTCAGTATTTATCCGGTAAAAAATGTAAGTGAAGCCATGGAAATTCTAAGCGGATATCCTTTGGGGACGAGAAATACCAAAGGTAATTACAAAAGAGGAACACTGGGATACCACATTGATAAAAACATAAGTGCCTTCAATCAAGCACTAAAATCTAAAAAAAGTACTAAAAGTGAGCAAAGCAATAGGCGGGGGGATTCCACCAAGTAATTCCCCGCCTATTGCTAATCAGCCTAAGCTTTTTGACATCATATGGGAGAGTTTTTTCACAAATGCTGAGGGATTTTCCGGTTTTTCACCTTCCACAACCAGACTAAGGTTGTAAAGTAAATCAGTATATTCGCCGATTGTGGAACTTTTGGGATCCGTGTCATAAATTTCTTTTAATTTCTGGACTACAGGGTGATCAGCATTGACTTCCAATGTTTTTTCCTGAGAAGGAACAGCTTGCCCCATCTGCTCCAGTAATTTTTTCATTGCAGGATCCATTGCATTTTCATCCACCACCAGGCAAGCGGGTGAATCTTTCAATCTGTTTGATATTTTAACATCCTTCACTTTCCCCTTTAATTGTTCCTTAATAGCATCCAGAAAACTTTTCAGTTCCTTCTCTTTATTTTCCTTTTCTTTTTTCTCTTCTTCATCAAGACTTATATCACCTTTAAGGACAGATTTGAGTTTTTTGCCTTTGTATTCAGCAAGTGTACCCATTATCATATCATCAATTTCATCAGTCAGAAAAATGACTTCCACATCTTTTTCTTTAAATCGTTCCAGATAAGGAGAATTCTTGACCTCTTCGATACTTTCGCCGCAGATGTAAAATATTTCCTTTTGGTTTTCTTTCATGTTTGCTACATAAGTATCAAAATCAACTTTTTTATCCGACGATTTTGTCGTATAAAATGTTATTAAACTGGCAAGTTCCTCTTTGCGGCTGAAATCGTAATGTATCCCTTCTTTGAGTATCTTGCCAAATTCCCTGAAGAATTTATCGTATTTTTCACTATCATCCTTTTTAAGCTTCTTGAGTGTTTCCAGAACCTTTTTTACAATATTTTTCTTTATTATCTCGACCTGCCTGTTGCTCTGAAGAATCTCTCTGGAAACATTTAGTGGTAGATCGGATGAGTCCACCACCCCTTTTATAAATCTGAGGTAAGGTGGAATCAAATCTTCACAGTGGTCCATAATCTGGACTTTTTTTACATACAATGCAGGTCCGTATTTAAAATCTTTGTAGAAAATATCAAATGGAGCATGGGAGGGAATATACAAAAGTGCAGTAAATTCCTGAGTACCTTCAGCTTTAAAATGTATTTTTTCCAGTGGATCTAAAAAATCGTGGGATATATGTTTGTAAAATTCATTATATTCGTTTTTCGATATTTCAGATTTATCTTTAAGCCAAATGGCCTGCATTGAATTCAGTGTTTCTTCTTCCACAACCTTATTCCCTTTTTCATCCTCTTTTTCCACATCCATTGTAATAGGATATTCTATATAATCTGAATATTTCTTGACAATCTCCTTAATACGCCACTCATCAAGAAATTCAGTCTCATCATCTTTAAGACTTACAATGACATCAGTGCCAAAATTTTCTTTTTCAATGTCATCAACGACAAATGTTCCATCTGCTTTGGACTCCCACTTTACCCCTTTATCCCCGCCTACTTTTTTAGATATTACGGTTACTTTTTCGGCCACCATGAATGCCGAGTAAAAACCTACTCCGAACTGACCTATTAATTCAGGCTGCTGTTCGATTTGTCCGGACTTCAAAGCATTTATAAATTCTTTTGTCCCGGAATGAGCGATAGTACCCAAGGATTTTACCGCCTCATCACGTGTTAAGCCTATACCGTTGTCGGAAATAGTCAGCGTCTTCTTCTCCTTATCAGGTATAATTTTGATCTTCCAGTCTGTACCTGTAAGGTTATAGGATTTGTCCGTAATTGAAAGATATTTTGCTTTATCAATGGCATCAGAAGCATTGGAAATAAGCTCCCTGAGAAAAATTTCCTTATGGGTATACAGTGAATTGATTACCAAATTAAGCAGCTGCCTAACCTCAGCTTGGAATTGCACTTTCTCTTCAGACATTGCTTCCTCCAAATATTTTAGTATTTATCGCTAAGATAATTTATATAAATTATGTACATTTTCAATATTTAAAAAATATTTTTGATAAATCCGCCACCGACAACAGCGTTATCCGAATATACAGCTGCTATTTGCCCTGGGGTAGGGGCCATCTGTTTTTCGTTAAAAAGTATTACAGCTTCGTTTGAGGGCAGTCTTTCCACCATACATTTTGCACTTTTCATTCGGTATCTTAATTTGACATCAGCTTTAAAAAATTTTTTATTCGTAATAAAATTACAATTTTGGAGTTTAACGCCACGAAAATATAAATCCTGCTTATCACCGAGATATATATTTCTTGTTTCAGGATCAATTTTTATTACATACAGCGGTTTATGATAATCTGTATTCAGCCCTCTCCTTTGGCCTGTCGTATAAAATTCAATTCCTTCATGGGATTTCAAGATGTTTCCTTTATAAATAAAGTTACCCTTCTGAAGTTTAGATTCAGGTATTTTATCTTTGAGATAATCTTTGTAATCGTTTCCCTGCAGAAAACAGACATCCTGGCTGTCCTTTTTTTCTGCAACGTCAAGATTTAAACGTTCTGCTATTTTACGCACCTCATATTTACTCCCGACATTTCCCAAAGGAAATTCCAACAGGTTTACATAAAATTCATCCAGAAGACAAAGATAGTATGATTGATCCTTGTTGGCGTTCTTAGCTTTAGCAATATAGTGGTGATCACCATCGAAAAGTTTCTTTGCATAATGACCTGTAGCTATTTTTTCTGCCCCAAGTTTTTGCATCTGCTCAAAGAGATACTTCATTTTGGCATATTTGTTACAAAAACAACACGGATTGGGTGTCATCCCTTTCCGGTAGGTATTAATAAAGTAGGAAATCACATCATTGCGGAAATGCTCCGAATAGTCGGCAAAATACCACTCGATGCCCAGTTTTTTTGCAACATTTTCTGCATCTTCCAAAATATTTTCCTGCTCGGAAAACATTTTCAGTGTAATTCCGATTACGTCATACCCTTTTTCTTTTAACAAGTATGCGCTGACACTACTGTCCACACCGCCACTCATTGCAATAATAATTCTTTTTGTCAAGCTCTTCTCCTTTGATTGACTTACTATGTTTTTGACTATATTTTTAACAACTATGAATGTCAACAAATCCTTTGGGGAGAATATTCATGTTTGATGAGCGGTTGAAAAGCGATATAAATGAAGTTGTGCTTGAATGTGCTACGAATAAAAAGCTTGCAAGATATGTACTGAATGATTTTCTCAGAAAACATTCATTCGGTTCAAAACTGAGGCGGGCAATTACTGACTATTTTTACTGTGCAATAAGGTTTTATGGAGAATTTGAGCAAAATCCCGAGGGATTTGAATGTGAAAAGGCTTATGCTAAACTGAAGGAATCAAAATGTCTTGATGATATTGATACTATTTTGGCATTAACCGGATTTGATAGAGGGTTGTATGGTTATATTAAAAAGAATGTATCTGCACATTTGTTAGCAGAGATGTTTTACAGGGCTCCTCTGACTATCCGGGTTAATTCTATGATGACCACAAGGGACAAGCTGTGTAAAGATTTGCAAGCAGAGGGCTATGATATTGAGCCTACTGCGGTGAGTCCCTTCGGTCTCATTTTCAAAAAGCATATCAATGCTAGACAGCTCACTTCATTTAAAAAAGGGTTATTTGAAATTCAGGATGAGGCCAGCCAGATGGTGCCTTTTTGTATGGGGATTAAGCCTAATGATAGAGTCCTTGATTATTGCTGCGGATATGGTGGAAAAGCACTGGAAATCAAATCGATGACGTTTGGTTCTGCAACTGTTTATGTCCATGACAGCGATCTGAGCAGGCTTAATGTGGCTTTAAAGCGCTCAAAAATGGTCTCCGCAGGGCTGAAGAAATATAAAAAGGGCTCTGCTAAATTTGATAAGGTTCTTGTGGATGTGCCATGTTCTGGTTTAGGCTCAATGCGACGGGACGCAGATTTAGCCTTGCGGCTGAAACCGCAGGATATCGAAAAATTTGTTGCTGTCCAAAGGGACATTTTTGGCAAAGCCCTTGAAAATGTCAGACAAGGTGGCTTTATTACTTATGCAAGCTGTAGTTTTCTTAAAGAGGAAAATGAAATGCAGGTGGAATATTTTTTAGACAATCATAATGTGAAATTGATAAATATGAATGAAATCATGGATAAGAAATATATCGATCAGTTGGGGCTTGATACATTCCTTAAGACGTCTCCTCAAATTAACGGAATGGACTGTCTGTTTGCTGCGACTTTCCAGGTTTTGTAAATACAGCTATTGTCATAAAGCTTTCATATTTTGACAATTTGGAATATCTAAAGTCACCGTTAAAATTTACGAAAGACGCACCTACCCTGCTTGCTGCTTTTATGTAATCATCAAAGAAAATAGGAGTGAGCGTTATTGAGGAAGAGTATTTTTCATTCGTTTTCTTATCTGTAAGAGTAGCGTTAAACAGTAACTCTTTTTCATTATTATATTCGTAATTGCGTTCAAAAAGCAAATTTTTCGTTTCTATCAAAGGTAAGTTTTTAATATTATGGGCAAATATTCTGTCGTAATTTATCGTTTGGACAATAAGGGATCCTCTAGGGCTAAGTAGAGAAAATGAGTGATAAAGTATCTTTTGCACTTCGGTGCTGTTTTTAGCATGAGCCAGGGTATTTCCGATACAGAACACAGTATCAAATGTCTGGGGCTTAAAGGGTAAAAAGTGCATGTCACCTATTATAATATTGTAGGGATAGCTCATAAATATCCTTTCATACTCCAGCCCCACTGCACTAAAACCATCATTTTCCAAAGACTTAATATACTTACCTGTAGCCGAGCCTATTTCAAGAATATTTTTTGCATTTAGCGATGAATTTTTTATGTAATGGTAAGTGCCGTCATCAAAGGGAAAAATGTCATCGTAATAGTTGTTAAGTACTTCATAAAATCGCATAAAACTCCCCGCAGAGTAATTTACTTTCACAAAATCTTTTTTGCAACAAAAAAATGCTGGCGTCACCCCATTTTTTATTGTGTACACAAATTTATCGGTCTTCAACCGATGCTACTAGCATAAATATTTTCCATTTTCCAATGTAATTTGCACAAATTGCATTGAAATCACTACCATATTAACTAACTTCTTGTGAAACTTAACTTTATGCAAATTTTGGGGTGATTCCAGAAAAAATGGGAGACACCAGAAATAATTTTATTGTTTTTAGAAAAGGTAATCTGTGTTATAATTTTTTCGAGTAAGGAGGAACATGTGAATAATAGAAAAACAAAAATTGTCGTGACCATAGGACCGGTCACACAATCAGACGATAAGATAGAAGCATTGATCAAAGAAGGTGTAGATGTATTCAGGATGAACTTTTCCCACGGTGATCACGAAAGCCACAAGAAAATCTTCAATAAAATCCGTAAAATTTCCAGGAAACTTGGCAAGCATACTGCTATTCTACAAGATTTAGCCGGTCCTAAAATAAGATTAGGGGAAGTAAAAGAGCCTTTCAATGTCCACCAGGGGGATAAGATTACTTTCGTTATAAATAACATTGCTAACGAACCTAAGACTTTAACCTTAAATAACCCCAACATTTTAAAGCAACTGAAAAAAGGCGACAGAATATACATATCTGACGGATTAATCAGACTTGAGGTGACAGAGACTTCTACTGATCATGTATGCGCAGTGGTTGTTGTTGGGGGCACGATATCTTCTAAAAAAGGAGTTAATTTCCCAAATGTTGAATTAGAAATAGATAGTAGGACAAAAAAAGATTTAGATGATCTGGACTTTGGTCTTGATATGGGATTTGATTATATTGCTTTGTCTTTTGTAAGGACAGCTGATGATATAAAACACATTAAGGAAATAATCAAACAAAAAGGTAAAGATGTAAAAATTATAGCGAAAATTGAAAAGCATGAGGCTATCGACAACATTGATGATATTCTGAAAGCTGCAGACGGTCTTATGGTGGCCCGCGGTGATTTGGGTGTCGAAGTGGAACTTGAGAAACTTCCCGTCTTACAAAAAGAGCTCATTTTAAAAGCAAATAAAAACCAAAAACCTGTAATTACAGCCACCCAAATGCTTACCTCAATGGTATCAAATCCCCGTCCCACAAGAGCGGAAGTGACAGATATTGCAAATGCCGTTTTTGACGGGACAGATGCAGTAATGCTTTCAGATGAAACAACAGTGGGTAAATATCCTATTGAGGCAGTCAAAGTGCTCAACAAAACGATATGTGAGTCAGAAAAATATTTGAAATATTTTAATTATAAGATAGTGGAAGGATCGGACGATTCTGCTATTCCATCTGCAAGTTGTTATATAGCAGAACATCATGGGATAAAACACATAGTTGTGTTTACCAGCTCCGGGACATCAGCTCTAAAAGTTGCTTCCTATAGACCTGATGTAGCCATCCTGGCATGTTGCCACAGTGAAGAAACTGCAAACAGATTGGCATTAGTCTGGGGTGTCACCCCTTACCTTGTCCTTAAAAAATACAAGAACATTGATAATATGATAGAGCACTTTATAAAATATGCCTATTCAAAAGGAGATCTGGGAGTAAATGATAAATTCTTGGCTACTATAGGATATCCTCTGGGTGTCCCCGGCTCCACAAGCACACTCAGAATATTTGGTAGTGAGGATATAAAAAATTTCCTCGATACCAAATAAAACTCGTCTGTTTCTTGATTTTTTACGGACATTGTTTTATTATCCATAGGAAATATATCA
Source organism: bacterium (assembly GCA_041694215.1). GTDB lineage: Bacteria > Chrysiogenota > Deferribacteres > Deferribacterales > Flexistipitaceae > Flexistipes. The sequence continues at coordinate 3,346 of JASMTO010000189.1, read as the reverse complement.
AAAAGGACTGATTAGTATGAATAAGGTAATCACCTCTTTTAATGAAAATGTAGGAATTGTGACATTAAACGATCCTGAAACAGAAAATAGTACAGATATAAACCTCTTGGAAAACGTGACCCACTCAATAAAAAAACTGGAAGCAAACAAACAAGCTGATTTAATATGGCTGAAAAGTGGAATAGATAACATATTTTCCACAGGTTACAACATCAGCTATTTTGAAGATAAAAATGAACCTGAATGCAGATTTTTTGCAAAAGTGGGTACTGAGCTTGTGGAAACGATAAAGGGATGCAAAAAAATAATCGTATGCACCGTTGACGGTGCTGCACTTGGAGGCGGCTTTGAAATTGTTCTCTCTTGTGATCTGATTTTTGCAACTGAGCGTTCTTGGTTCGGTTTCCCTGAAGTCAATTACGGAGTGTTACCGGGATTCGGCGGAACCCAGCTTTTAAACCGCAAAATATATGAAACATTTACAAAATATCTCATATTTACAGGCAATACCGTTTCAGCTTCAGAGTTATATGAGAAAGGGATAATCAATAAAGTCACAAAAGATTCGAGCAACAATGAAGAGGAAATATTTGCAATAGCGGATATTATCAAGCGTAGAAGCAAGTTTGCACTTGGTCTTGCTAAGGAAACTGTTAACAATGGCTTGGGTATGCCGCTAAAGCAGGCACTCCTTTATGAGCAGAATGCTTTTATGGCCTCATTTGCAAGTAATGACAAAAAAGAAGGTATGACTGCCTTTAAACAAAAACGGACACCTGATTTTACTGACAGATGGGAAGATTTCGAGACATTGTAGGTAAAAATGATAGAATTGAAAATAAAAGACGATACTGCAAAACTTAACTTACATCCGAATAAACGATTTAATATCCTCGAGCCTGAAACAATCAGGGAACTTTACGAGACTATCGCCTCCCTCTCGGAAACGCCTGTAAAAATACTGAGGATTTTTGGTTATGGGGGTTCATTCGCTGTCGGGGCTAACATAAAGACAATGCTAAAATATTCCGGCTACACAGCCAAGGGGTTTTCAATGCTTGGCAACAAATTGTTCGGATTATTGGACAACATTCCACAGGTTGTCATAGCAGAAATTGACGGATTTTGTATGGGTGGAGGGATGGATTTTGCATCTTCATGTGACTTCCGATTTGCCACAGCAGACAGTAAATTTGCCCACCCCGGTTCAAAGCTCGGAATCATAACAGGGTTTGGTGGGACACAGCGTATCAGCCGTTTAATGAAATCACGACACGTTACAGAACATTTTATTACAGGCAATGCATATTCTGCTACATTTATGAAGGAAGGTGGTTTTTTAAGTGAAATATTTGCAAATACTGAAGATATGCACAGTTATGTCGATAAATTCATAGAAAACATCACAAACAAAAATAGATTGTTTTTAGCAGAATTAAAACAATCAATAAATAAACAACGATAAAATAAGCAGAAAATACCAGAAAAAATTCACGGTCATGCTCAATGTGTCAGCTATGCCTTAAATGTTATCCCATAGTAAGCGCAACAATTACCTTAAAATGAACTTTCAAGCGTAAGGTAAAAAGCGTAATCAGTTTTTTTACTGCCTCCAATATCAATAGCAAAGCTCAACCCCAGGGAGCCAAGTGGCGTATCAGCAGTGAGTGCCACACCCACATCCTTGTATCCGTCATTAAATGTCCACGTGTGCATTGCATCCCCATACTCTGCAAAGGGACCTAAAAAAACATTGTTAAACAGCTCGTAGTCAATACCGATAAGCGTATAGTAAAACCTGTCACCACCGTATACATTCCCTTCCGAATCTTCCGTGCCTATATCTCTGTAATCAAACGCTTTCATCCTTTTAGGTCCGCCTAACGTATACAAATAAGTCAGTGGCACATCCTCAAAATCTCCTGAATTATAGCCGGCATCAAATTCCAGACGTAATCTAAGCTTATTGGTGATGTATCTTTTAACAACATTTGCCCATTCTGACGTAAAAAAGTTATTCCCACCAATTCCCAGCACCGGTGTAAACGATAATTTCCCAGAATAATCCAAAAGTTTTTTTCCATCTGTATCCGGGTTTTGCATGTTCATTGATAACGGAACACCCACCAGTGAATAATCCTTCTCTATCTGATTTTTTATATTTTCTTCATAATCTAAATCATTCAAACATAAATTTTCACCATATACCCCGGCAGAAAAGAAAAATTTTGATATTCTTTTCAAATACAACACTCCAGCTCTGTACTGTTCATATTCAAAATCACTCTCGTCCCTCTGTCTCCAAGCCACAGCATAAACTTCTTCAATACGATTTTTAAAAGACATGTACCCACTCAGGGAAAGATTTATCCCCTGTTCCCTAGAAGACATATTTGTAAATAGCCGCAGCTGATGCCCGGAACCAAATATATCGTATCGTCTGTATCCAGCAAAAACATTGAACAAGTCCACACTATCATAGGAAAACCCGCCGAAAATTTCATTTTTTTGACTTTGGAAACCTGAAATCACAATATCTGCAAGATTTTTTTCATGTTCTATTAATTCCACTGTATAATTAATATAGTTTTTCCGTACGGCCAAATAATTTTCTATCATATCTATTTTTTCTTTTGTTATAAAAGGATCGTCAATAAACAATTGGTCTAAACTATCCCTAAGCTTTACATCACTGCAAATAATTCTGTTTAATGTTAAGCGCTTTAAATCCACATCAAAGACAATATCAGCGGTATTGTTATCATTAAGTTTATATTCCTTAAATGACAAAAAGTTATAAAAAAATTGCTTTTTTAACTGTTCATCCACAAGCTTCCTAATCCTATTAACCTCAGTTCTACTGAGATATATATTAACATCGGAAAAAACTTTCTCACCATTAGCATACACATCTTTCACCTTATATCTTTTCCCTTCCTTTACTTTTACCATAACATTCATACGTCCATTAGTAATATTAAACTTAATATTACTCACAGCAGCATCTAAATAACCTTCTTCATGCAAGTAGCTGGTAATATTGTTTTTAATTGTAGCAGACTGTTGGTTGAATAAAAGATTTTTAGAAATTTTATATTCTTCAACAAAAGCATTATCTGCTAAATTCTCATAGGAAATATTCAAATGTACTTCTTTTACTTCCTTTTGAAAGTCCACAAGGATTTCGATATCTTCATCATAATTTATTTCAACAAATGGGTTTATAAAACCTTTGCTACTCAAATAATCTTCCAACATATCTTCAGTGGAGCGAATATCAAAACTATTTACACCTTTCAAAAACTCACCGGTCTTTTCTTCAATATCTTTAACAACATCTTGGCTC
>JASMTO010000188.1:0-2750 GCA_041694215.1 bacterium | reverse complement strand
TTGTTGCACTGTAGAAAATTGTAGTGGCAGCGCTGCCATTTTCACCTACTATTTCAACTAAGGCGTATCCACTTTGATCAATCGAAGTTATATCAGAACTACCCCCAATAGCCCCGGAAGACCCATCCTGCAGATACGCCCCCAAGGACGCCACTGTGTTAGTATGATTGGCAGTATTAGTACTGCCAGCAGATCCTATTACGGTAATGGTATATGGGGTATCGCCTGTTGTCCATAATGAAGTCGGGTTAGATGCTTCGGCTATATCTGTACCATCGGCAGTGTCATTTGTGAATTCAGCGCCTATTGCATCTTCATTCAGTGTCATTATGTCACTTTTTTGCACTTGATTAGTGCCAGGATGGGTCTGCAGGGATATTTCGTAGTTGCCTTCGGCAACTTCTCCGCGGATTATTGCATCAATCTTGTTGCTGCTGGCTGACCACAGTGCTGTCCCGTCGCCGTTTAGTAATTTTTTCGTATTAAACTCGGTGGATGCGGAAATCCTGTTAATTTCATCCTTCAGCTGCTCCACTTCTTTCTGGATTTCCACTCGATCATTCGACGTATAGGTACCGTTTGCAGCCTGAACCGCTAACTCCCTCATGCGCTGCAGCATCGAAGATACCTCTGTCAATGCCCCTTCAGCTGTTTGCAACATCGAAATGCCGTCCTGAGCGTTCATTGTTGCCCTTTGTAATCCGCTGATTTGTGCCCGCAGTTTTTCGGAAATAGCCAAACCTGATGCGTCATCTGCCGCGTGATTAATCCTGAGTCCCGAGGACAATCTCTCTAAAGATTTGTTTAAGTTGTCCTGGGTGGACGAAAGGTGTCTTTGGGAATTCAAAGACATAAGGTTAGTGTTAATTATTAGTGCCATGATATCCTCCTTGATTATTTCAATAGAGGTCGTCTCTATTTTTTTCGCGCTTCCTTGCGCTGAGATTAAAATCGGTATAATATAAAAATACTTTAGAAAAATTTTAGGTTTGCCTTATTTGCTCAATTTATCAATAAGTTTTATGATTATATCTTTGGACTCTTCGTCTAATGTCTGAAATTTGCGTAAAAAGGTTTCATCTTTATCACTAAGGGATATATTATACCCACTTTGGGGGGATCTGATCATGTTATCGTCAAAAAATTCAGCCACTGATATGTCAAGTCTTTGGAGCAAATCAATAAGCCGATCTAGCGAAATCCTGTTTTTACCGCTTTCATATTTTTGTATCTGCTGATAGGATACACCCAACATTTCAGCAAGCTGGATTTGCGACAATCCTTTACGTTTTCTGATTTCCTTAAGTTTATTGCCGAATTTGTTTTCTTTCATATGTTTTAATAACCACATATACAAAAAAACTCTACTAACCTTTAGTTGATTTTATACTTGCATTTTACAATCTAAAGTAGTAAATATCTTAAGGGGGTGAAAATGAAGGTGTTGGTTGTCGAAGATGATTCTCAACTATGCAGTCTTTTTGAGCTTATTTTCAAACACATTGGTATAAATGCCGATATAGTAAATTCGTTTGAAAAGGCAATAGAGCTTATCCAAACAAAGCAATATGATATTGTAATCACAGATTATGAGCTTCCGGATGGAAACGGAGACCAACTGGCAAAAGAAATCAAGAAAATCTCCCCCGGGCAGATTGTAATCGGGATGAGCGGCAATAAATCAGCTCCACAAAGATTCAGCGGATACGTAGATAAATTTATCCAGAAACCGTTTAATATTTCAGAGCTCTCCGATACAATTAGCACTTCCATGAAAAAACAGGCCTAAATCCTCAGGATTACTTCGTCTGTCAAAGCTCCACTCCTTTACTTTCAAAACAACAAAGCAATCTTGAAATTAAAATTGTTCTTGATTTTTTACTGACATTCAACATATTATTTCCTTGACAACAACAGTATCAAGGAGGAAATAATGCCTATCTATGAATATCAATGTAAAAAATGTTCCGAAGTGTTCGAACTGTTTGAGAGTATCAACTCAAAAAATGAAACAAGGAAATGCCCCAAATGCGGTGGTGAAGGCAAACGAATTATTTCCCTTTCCAATTTTCAGTTAAAAGGATCGGGCTGGTATGTTACTGATTACAAAGGCAAAAATGCTGGAGCAACCAAAGAATGTGAAAAAGGCAAACAGCCTGCAACATCATCTGAGCAGTGCAAAGCATGCCCAGCAAATCCTGCCGGCAGCACCACACAATAATTCCGGGCGTAACGCCCGCTTTCCATCTTATGACAGAGAATCGAAGGGTTAATTGTTACAAATGTAGACATTTTTACATAACATGGGATAACCATAAGCCATATGGATGCAGGAGACTGGGATTTAAATCCCAGATCCTACCATCCCTATCAGTCTTCAGATCATCCGGGGAGAAATGCCTTTTTTTCGAGAAAAAAGTAAACTAAAATGAGTAGCCCACGCCCATACCTATAATGTTAAATCTTCTTTCATAAAAATCGATATCAGAATTGGTTATTCCGGCACCGCCGTAAATACTCGCAAAGACATTCTCATTACCCAGAATATTATTTTTCCTCACAGAAAGTAAAATTGACCCGCCTGTATCTTCCCTTGTATCATCAAATATCGGGTGGTTTTCATCATACTTGGAATAGCTTAAAAAATACATCAGTTGTACCGAATACTCGTTTTTGCTAAAAGCTAAGCTTCCCAACAAACCGACTTCATCGTATGAGTTAGCATCACCGTCGTACAAGCCCTTGTTGTA
>JASMTO010000187.1:0-14985 GCA_041694215.1 bacterium | reverse complement strand
ATTTTGATATTAAGGGAGATTTCATAACATATAATGGAAAAAATATTATATTGCAGATCCCACTTATATAAATGCCGGCGTTGGAATGACAATGCCTTTGGTAAAAAATGATAAATTTAATATTATACCTATATATAATTAAAAATTATTGCTTACTGGCAATAAATAAAATGACCGGAGGGTTTTATGAGAAAGTTACTTTATGCATTTTTGGTAGTTTTAGCTGTGGGAATATTTTTAAGCGGTTGTGCAAAAAAAGAGGAACCAAAGAAATTGGAGCATGCATGTCTTGAAGGTGCGCCCAGCTGGGTTATTGATCCAACTATGGAAGGTGGCTTGAGTGGTCTTGGCTCAGCCAAAATCGGCAATGCGGGAATTCAGTTTGCAAGAACAGAGGCAATCTCCGTTGCAAGGGATGAAATTGCCAGAACCATGGAAGTTAAAGTAAAAAATATGTTCAAAAATTTTACACAGGTTACCGGAGTAGGCGATGATGAAACCGTTGACAGAGTAGCTGTCAATGTCTCCAAACAAGTAGCCAGCCAAACACTGTCAGGATCAATGCCTAAAGAAGCATGGATTTCTCCTTGTAATGAGTACTACACATTAGTTGTTTTGGACCCAGCATCTGTACAGAATGCTGTAAAAGAAAATGCATTGAGCAGCTTTAAAAATGAAAAAGCGCTATGGCAGCAATTTCAGGCAAAAAAAGCTCATGATGAGCTAGAAAAAGAAATTGAAAAGGAATTCGGTAACCTCAGATAATCTGATTACATCTGGCAGACTAGTTTGTGGTTATTGAAAAAGCATTTGAAACTTTTAGACAAAAGAATAAAAAACGGGGTCTACCCGTTTTTTGTTCTTAAAATAGCAGTCATATTTACATTTTATGGTGGAATAATTGCTGGAAAAAACTTATGGTTAATAAATTATTGCAAATAACATACACTATTTTTGCAACTGCATTACTTTTAACAGCTTCATGTACTCCTCAGCAAACCACCCACCAACCGACAATCCCCGAATGGGTTTTCGGAAATATTCCTGAAAATGGAATATGTTACGTGGGCAGTGCCAAAAGGCATATCAGAGGTACGGCCTACCAAAGAGCTTTGGCTGTAAGCAGAGCAATAGAAGGTATAGCCAGTCAAAAGAACGTCACTGTTAGCTCCCAGATTGAGCATTACATGGGCGGGACATCATATTCAGCCCAATCATCTTTAAACTCATACAGTATTCATACAACAGAAGGTGAGCAGATCAGTGCTAAAATTAAAGACACATGGCTCAATCCGAAGACAGAAGAAATTTTCATCTTAATGTGTGAGGAATAGAATGAAATTAAAATTGCTTTTTTTTATATTTTTGAGCTCTTTTTTGCTCAATCTCCATGCCCAATCTTTTGAGGACTATAAGGAGGAATTTTCAGGAGAAAATTTTTACGATTCAACGATTGATGAATTTGAGCAGTACAAAAAACAGCTTTACAATGAGTTTGAATTGTATAAGCAGACGCTGGCAAATGAGTACAAAAAATATGTAAATGACATTTCAGAATACTGGGAATCACCTGAAACAACAACATCCAAAAAATGGGTGGAGTATTCTGGAGATAAACAAACAAGGCGGATAGTTGATTTTGAAAACAATGAAATAATCATTGAATTTCAGTTGTTAGACAAACCCAAGATAGAGGAGATAAAAAACCTTATTAACAAACAATTGAAATACATGCTCTCAGAGGATGAAAAGACTGCATTCAGGAATGATCCGGTGTCTTTTAATACAGAAACAGCATTGAAACCGAAACTTGTCACCGGTGCATCCGCAGATCTTAGTGAAAAAAAAATACTTGAACCGATCTTTTTTGAAAACAAAGCAACAAGCAAAGATATAGATAGAAAAGCAAATGCATTAACTGAAAATGGCGATTTCAGTATCAGGAAATCCCCCATAAGTAAAGCAAATGTTATCACTTTTAAATCAACACTCCCTGAAAATGCACTGGAAAAGAAAGCCAGAATTTATAAAAACAGCGTAACAAAATTTGCAGATGCCCACAGATTACGAACAGATTTGATTTTTTCAATAATTCATAACGAAAGCTCGTTTAATCCTATGGCCACCTCCCCTGTACCTGCTTATGGGCTTATGCAAATTGTACCTAAATCTGCCGGCATAGACGCAACAAAATTTCTTTTCGGCAAACCAAAGCTTTTACTGCCATCCTACCTTTACAATGCTGATAATAACATAGAAATAGGCACCGTATACATGCGGATACTTTACTATGATTATCTTAAAAACATTGAGAATCCTTCCAGCAGGCTTTACTGCGCTATTGCCGCTTACAACACCGGAACAGGCAACGTAGCCAGGGCATTTGCCGGCAACAACAACATAAAAGAAGCAGTCAATATTGTTAACAGAATGTCACCGGATGATGTCTACCGAACATTAAGAAGAAATTTACCTTATGAGGAAACAAGAAAATATATAAAAAAAGTGTTAGAGAAAATGTCATATTATAAATCATTTTAAAGGGGGTAAGTTTATGAAAAAAGGAGTAACAAACCTAAGCAGATTTTTACTTGAAGAACAACGAAAATATCCCGAAGCAACAGGGGAATTTACTATATTGTTAGAGCAGATTGCATTTGCTGCTAAAATCATAAGCAGCGAGGTGAATAAAGCAGGTCTGGTTAACATTCTGGGAAAAAGCCATTCCACAAATGTACACGGAGAAGAACAGCAAAAGCTGGATATATATGCCAACAGAAAGTTGGTTGAAGCGCTGGATCATACCGGAAAAATATGCGCTATGGCATCAGAAGAAGTAGATGATATCATAGCAGTTCCGGATAAATACCCTAAAGGCAAGTATGTCGTAATTTTTGATCCTTTGGATGGATCTAGTAATATTGATGTGAATATTAGCATAGGAACAATTTTTGGCATATACAAAAGGGTATCAGAGGGTTTTAATGGCTGTAAGGAGGATTTCCTTCAGGAGGGGAGAAAACTTGTAGCAGCAGGATATGCAATATATGGATCAAGCACCATGTTCGTATATACTACGGGAAAGGGAGTAAATGGCTTTACTCTTGATCCGAGTATTGGTGAATTCCTTTTGTCTCACGAAAATATAAAAACACCTGAAAAGGGCAAAATATTAAGTATAAACGAAGCCAATTACTATAGATGGTCACAGGAAATCCGGGATTTTGTGGAATATATTAAAAACATTAAAGAAAGAAAATATACATCGAGATATATCGGTTCACTTGTTGCAGACTTCCATAGAAATCTTCTTAAAGGGGGTATTTTCCTCTATCCAGCCGATGCAAACAACCCAAATGGCAAGCTAAGATTATTATACGAAGCCAACCCCATGGCATTTATTATTGAACAGGCTGGAGGCAAGGCTACAGATGGGAAAAGGGACATCCTATCAATAAAGCCTGAAGATCTACACCAAAAAACACCGCTTATTATTGGATCGAAATTTGAAGTGGATACATTTTTAAATTTTATGAATAAGAAATAAAATGTTTTTAGGTGCCCACGAATCAATAGCTGGCGGAATTTATAAAAGTATAGACAGAGCGATGGATGATAACTGTGAATCCATGCAGATTTTTGTAAAAAATGCAAACAGATGGAAAAGGAAAAAACTTTCAGACAAAGAAATTACCCTGTTTGTAGAAAATTTGCCTAAACTGGGAAAAGAGAACGTATGTGCCCACAGTTCTTACTTGATAAATATGGCATCATCCAATAACGATGTAAGAAATAAGTCGTTTCTGGCTATGGAGGATGAACTGGATCGTTGTGATATACTGAATATCCCCTACTTTGTAGTACACCCGGGGGCGCACGTGGGAGCAGGAGAATCAGCCGGATTAAAAAATATTATAAATATGATAGATGATTTATATAATAAACATAGATTTCAATGCATGATTTTGTTAGAAACAACGGCAGGTACAGGGACAAACCTGGGTTACGACCTAAATCAACTGGCTTATATCATGAATAATTCATCCCATTCTGAAAAACTTGGGATTTGTCTGGATTCCTGCCATATGTATGCTGCAGGCTACGATTTGAAAAACAATTACGAAAAAGTAATTAGCGAAACATTTGATCTCTTCGACAACAAAATAAAGGTTATCCACTTAAATGACTCAAAATATGATTTTGGCACCAAAAAAGACAGACACGAATTTATAGGCAAAGGTTATCTTGGGGAAAAATTTTTTGAAACAGTAATTAACGATCCCCGCTTTAAAAATATTCTGGGCATACTTGAAACACCTGCAGATGAAAATTATACGTATAAGAAACAGATAGCCTATTTAAAACGTTTGAGGAGGTAGATATGAACACTGCCCTTATTATTATTGATATGTTAAACGATTTTGTTTTGGAGGAAGCCCCTTTGCGAACTCCCGGCGCGAAAGATATCATCCCCTGCATCCAGAAGGAAAAATCTGAAGCTGTTAAAAACAAAAATCTTGTCATCTACCTTTGCGACTCACATGATCCTGATGATGAGGAATTTAAAATCTGGCCAAAACATTGCATAAAAGGGACAAAAGGAGCAGAGATCATTGAAGAATTAAAACCATCGGATGATGACATAATTATTGAAAAAACAAGATATTCGGGATTTTTCAATACGAATTTAGACGATGTATTAAAAGAAAAAAATATAAAAAATTTGATTCTGACTGGACTTTTAACCAACGTATGTGTTATGTATACCGCTGCTGATGCGGTGAGCAGAAATTATCACGTTATCGTTCCGGAAAACTGTGTTACTGCTCTGGATGAAGAAACGCACAGGTTTGCACTTAATCAGCTAAAAAATGTTCACAATGCGGAGATCAGATGAGCGAAAACGCTGCCCTCATTATATTAAGGGATTTAATTAAACCAGAAAAGGAGTATGAAACTCATATTTCACACGTTCTTATAAAAGGTGATGATGTATATAAACTAAAAAAAAGTGTCGATTTTGGTTTTTTAAATTTCAAACTGGCTAAAGACAGAAAACGCTTCTGCATACTGGAAAAAGAGCTAAATGAAAGATTTGCCGATAATGTTTATGAAGGCACTTTGAAGATTGTCAGAAGAGGAAACAGTTTTGATTTGGTTCCTGTGACAAGCACGTTAACAGCCATCGATTACGTTGTAAAAATGAAGCGAATTGCGGATGAAAACTTTCTGAAATCGCGCATTCAAAAAGGTCTGATTTCAGAAGATATTGCAAAAGATACAGGGCGGCAGATTGCAGAATTATTCAAAGCTATTGATACTCCGAGGGAATCTGCTGAAGAAAACAATGGCGTGGATATCATAAGATTTAATTGTGAAGAGAATTTTGAACAAACGTCAAAATATGTGGGTAATTTAATAGACCCAGAAAAATATGATTACATAAAAAATACTACATTGGCATTTATAGACACCTTCGAAGGATTAATCAGAAAAAGGGTTGATAATGGGTTTGTAAAAGATGGTCATGGTGATTTAAGGCTTGATCATGTTTTCTTTGATGGAAATAAAGTGGGGTTGTTAGACTGCATTGAGTTTAACAGAAGGTTCAGATTTAACGATGTGGTTTCTGATTTTGTCTTTTTGTGTATGGAGCTGGACCAAGAGGGGATGTATGATTTATCAGATGCTTTTTTGGAAGGTTTTCTCAGTGTATTTAATGATGAAGCATCGGCGTTGCTTATTAATTTTTATAAATGTTACCGAGCATTTGTAAGGGTTAAAGTTACCTGTTTTATGCTGGAAGAAAAGGGTGAAGAGTGGGAGCATTATTCTGTAAAAGCCGAAGAGTTAAACAGATTACTGAATTTAAGTTTTACTTACGCACTAAACATGTTTGATACCAATACCATCATCTTCTCCGGCCTTATGGGAACAGGGAAAAGTAAAAATGCAAAAGCCTTTTGCGCAGAGTACCCGTCATGCCTTCTTAGCACCGATTATTACCGAAAAATCATAGCAGGAATTGATCCGGAGGAAAAAGTATATGAAGCTTTTGGTAAAGGGCTTTATTCCAGCGATAATACTATAAATACTTATAAATATCTGGGAGATTTAGCCAAAAAAAAGAAAAATTTAGGAAGAATGACGGTGGTAGATGGCAGCTTTGCCAAAAAGGATTTCTTCGATGCCTTTGTTGACAAGCATAACCTCCGAATTATTCACATAAACTTTACAGCCAGCAAAGAGGAAATATTAAAAAGACTTAACAAACGAATTACAGGCAAATCAGTCTCTGATGGAAGACCAGAATTATATGAAAAGCAAAAAGAAAATGCCGAAACAATACCCTATGACCTGCAAATAGACACCACCAACGCTAACATCAGCAGCAATATAACTAAAATAATAAAACTCATTGCAGAAAAAAATCCACCACAATCGCATGAAGCATAATTTTATTATAAAACAGGTCAACTCAGCTTTTGAGGACACCTCTTTTTTCGTAAGAAATATCTACAAAAAGAAAGCATTCCTGCTGGACTGTGGACGCTTAGGTAATATTACCAACAGTGAAATTCTGAGTATCAACGATATTTTTATCAGCCACACACATATTGATCATTTTTACGGCTTTGACAGAATATTAAGGGGCTGCCTCCGTTCAGACAAAACCGTCAGATTTTTTGGCCCTCCGGGAATCATCAATAATATCTGGGGCAAGCTCCAGGGATACACATGGAATTTAGTGGAAAATTACACATTTATTATAGAGGCGATAGAATTAAGCAATAAATTACCCTTTAAAAAAAGCATATTTAAATCGTATAACGCATTTAAACCTGAAATATCTGAGTGCGGCAAAGAGATTTTTGATCTGGGGGATGGTTTTACACTTGATTTTGCTTTCTTTGACCATGGCACAATATCAGTGGGATACAGGATAAATGAATTTATACATATTAATATCAAAAAGAATGCGTGTGAAAAATACGGCCTTGTTCCGGGCAAATGGCTAACTGAGCTTAAAGATAAACTACGAAACAAAGAATTTTCAGCATATATTAAAGTAGACACCACTAACAGCGTAAAAGAGTATTCTGTAAAAGAGCTGGAAGAGATGCTGGTTATCTATTCCCCGCCACAGGATTTAACGTTTATTACGGATATTGCACCAACATTTGAAAATTACAAGAAAGCTATCAAGTTTGCAGCAAATAGTCATATTCTGCTTATTGAAAGTATGTTTTTAAAATCTGATATACTTCACTCCATAGCAAAAAAACATCTCACTGTGGATATGGCTAAAGACATCTTTTTTAAAAGTGGAAGCAAATATGTAAAATTTTTTCACTTTTCACCAAAGAATGAAACAAACAAAAATGAATTTTTCCAATCAGTTTACTCTGATATTAAATCAAGAATTTTTCGTAGTTAACTAATCACGTAATGAATTGAGGCAATTCGTTTTTATCCAGGCGTACCGATAAAATCTTTGATACCCCGGGCTCCTGCATTGTGACACCATAAAGGGAATCGGCATTTTCGATTGTTTTCTGATTATGGGAAATAATCACAAATTGTGATTTGTCAGAAAGCTGCCTGACAATCTTAACAAAACGACCTATATTCGCATCATCAAGGGGTGCATCTATCTCATCCAGGAAACAAAAGGGGGTTGGTTTATGCAAAAACATGGCAAATAACAGAGTGCAGGCGGTCATGGCTTTCTCGCCACCGGAGAGAAGATTCATATTCTGCAGCCTTTTGCCTGGTGGTTGAACAAAAATTTCCACTCCCGTTTTAAGCATATCATTTTCATCAGTCAGTTTTAAATCAGCTTTTCCTTCACCAAATAATATTTTAAAAATATCCAGAAAATGTTTCCTTACAGAATGAAATGTTTCTTTAAATTGCTTTACCGTGTTATCATCAAGCTCCCTGATCAATTCATATATTGTGTTTATGGCATTTTCCAAATCCTCACTCTGCTTAACAAGAAAATCCAGCCTGCTACTAACCTCTTCGTATTCTTGATCAGCTGCCATATTAAGTGGTCCCAGATCCTCAATGGATTTTTCCACTTCCCGAATCTTTTGTTTTACAGCAGAAGGGTTAAAGTCATTATCTGCAAATTCTTTTAAATCTTCGAAGATATCACTGGAATCATATTTTTCCCTGTACTCCTCCTGCAAATCATCCATCTCTTTTTTGACCTGTGACAGCTGAAAGTAGAGCTTTTCGGACTTTTTTTCCTGATTAACTATTGTAGATTTGCATGAATCGATATCTTCACTTAATCTTTGCAGCTCAGATGTTAGAGCCGTAATAGAACGTTCATAATATTTTTTCAAGTCTTCTGATTCAATATGCTTTTTTCTGCATTCCCTCAGCTCCTCCTGTTTGTTGTCAAGCATATTGCTCCAGTTATCAATATCAACGGTAAGAAGCCTGGAAAGTTTTTCATTAAGGGAGGAAATGGATTTTGAGGTTATGGAAATATCTTTTTCCACATAATGTGTCTGTTTATTAAGGCTGTTAATTTGCTCCTGATACCCCCGAAGCTCTATCTTTATATCATTCAATTCCTCCTTGCGCTCATCAATCTGATTGTAAAGAAAGCTAACTTTCTCCTCTAAATGTTCAATTTCCGTGTCATACTCATTTTGCTTTTGTGAAATCTCCTCCAGATCACTACGCAGTGTTTCATTTTTTGACTGCGCATTTTTCATTTCATGTTTGTACATTTCTATTTCACCGGTAATAATACTGTACCGCTTCTCATCCCTTATGAGATCTTTAGTTACAATATCTAACTCATTTTTTATTTCATTTATCTTTTTCTCTCTTAAGTTCATTGATTCTTTTATTTTTTTCCTCTCTGATATATAGAAGTTTTTCTTTTCAAGCAGCTTGTCCCGGTTTTGCCTGTATTGTTTTAATAGTGATTGGCATTCAGTAATTTTGGCTTCTACAGCACTGATATTATTTTTCAACGTGATGACAGAGGTACTTTTATTGCTGTAGCCATACTTACGGTAAATATTATCGTATTTGATAATATGTTCAGAAAACACTTCAATATCAGAGCCCAAAATAAATTTTTCAAAACTGTCTAATTCATCTGAAAAGATAAATTTATATGATCCTTTTGCAGCTGAAATATCTTTAATGATTTCTGATTTATTTGTTGTATTATGAACGTTAATCACCAGGACATCACCAAATTCTTTCAGCAGCTCATAGTCCATACCAGAAAAATAATCCACAAGATATGTTACATCATATTCGCTAAACAGCTTTTCATCCTCCTGGTATTCAAATGTTTCAGACTTTAGCTGTTTTGTATACAACTCCAGCGACTTTTCCGCCGATGCATAATTGATACGTAAATCCTCAATCTCTTTTTCAATGTCTGTTATTTCATTGTTAACATTTCCAAGTTTCTCATCATATACTGATAATGATTTTTCCAAAGTGGATATATCCCGTTCAACCTCGGATAATTCTGTTTCCAGTCTGTTTCTATCTAATTCCGCATTTTTTTTATTTGCCGATATTTCTTCCATTTCTTTTGTGAGCTTGGTTATATCCCGCTCAAAATTGGCAATATCCGTCTCATTCCTGTAAATTTCATTTCTTATATCCGTTAATTTCTGAGTTGCATTCAGATACATATCTTTATAATCGGATAGATCATCCTCAGCCTCTTCTTTCTGCAATTCCAGTTCAGAAATTATACCAGTTAAATCGTCTATATTTAGCTGCAGGGCTTCTTTTTTATCTTTTACATCAGATAGGGATTGTTTAAGTTTGCTGTTTTCATCGGTTAACATTTTCAGTTTCTGATTCTTTTCATCTATTTCCATATGGGTTTGCTTCTTTGTCTCCTCTGCACCCTCTATTCTGTTTTGTAGAATTTTTATTTCACTATCACACTTATTTATTTCCTCAATCAAAGATATTAGCTTTTCATTGATACTCTGATATGATTCCTGCAGTTTTGAGAGTTCTTTCTTTTTAGAGGAATAATGTTCTTTTAATTTTTCCAAATTATTTGAATTGTTATTTATGTCATCCAACAAAGCATTATACTGTTCACTTAATACAGCATACTTATTTTTACAATTTTCAAAACTGTTAAAAAGAAAGGTAAAGGTAAGATTTTCTTTCTGCTTCAGAAACGCTTTATATTCATTCAGCTTTTGAAGCTGTGCTTGTAGTTGAGATGATGTCTGCTTCACTTCAGAAATTATATCATTAACTCTACTTAAATTTTCTTTCGTCCCATCAAGCCTTTTTTCGGCTTCTTTTTTTCTTTCTTTAAATTTAACAACCCCGGCCGTCTCTTCAAAAAACTGTCTCAACTCCTCAGGGGAGGATTGAATAATTTTTTCAACCTTACCCTGCTCTATTATAGATATACTTCTTGCACCTATGCCGGTGTCATAAAAGATTTCTTTAATATCTTTTAATTTGCATTTCCTATTATTTATTAAATATTCCCTTTCACCGGTTTTATAAAATTTCCTGGTTAATGTTATTTCAGAAAATGTCCCCCACTTAGCAGTAACATCCTCATCCAATTCATCAAGAGTCAGTGAAACCTGAGCAAACCCCGACGGCTTTCTGTTTTCAGAACCTGCAAAGACTATATCCTCCATATCTGAACCCCGAAGCTCTTTGGCGCTCTGCTCTCCAAAGACCCACCTGATGGCATCTAAAATATTACTTTTGCCACTTCCATTAGGCCCCACTATACAGGTGACACCTTTGGGAAAATCTATATCCGTTTTCTCCACAAACGATTTAAATCCTTGTAACGAAATTCGTTTGAATATCATATTATCCCTATCAAAAATTTTCTCACTATATCAATAAGTACCTATTAAAACAATACAATATTTTTTTTAAATGGTTTAAAGGGGACAGGCAAATTTAAAGGGGACAGGCAAATAATACATTGACATTTCAGTTTTAAGTGCTAAGATTTAAGTAATGGATTTGAAGAATGTGAGTGCAGATGTTTAAAGTAAATTTGGTTGATAAAGGGGGTTCGCGATGCCTCGCAGTAGACGTTTTAAAGTAAGAGGTGAAGTTGCATATTATCATGTAATTTCAAGGACAGTTGGCGGTGAGTTTTTGCTGGGTGATGTGGAGAAGGAAAAACTTTTATCGATTATAAAGCATTTCAGTTCAATGTATTTTGTGAAAGTCATAGGCTATTGTATAATGGATAACCATTTTCACTTATTGGTAAAGACCAGATCGTTAGACGAGGTTACCGACTCAGAAGTGAAAGAACGTCTATCATTGTATAAGAATAACATTCCGGAAGAGATAAATGACGCAGAATTACAGAGATATAAAGAGAAACTGACAGATATTTCCGAATATGTGAAATCGATAAAGATGAGTTTCTCCAGATGGTACAATAAGCAGCATAGGCGCAAAGGATATTTCTGGGGGGATAGGTTTAAGAGTGTACTGGTGGAAAGCGGGGAAAGTCTGCTGAATATGCTTGCATATATTGACCTTAATCCAGTGCGAGCTGGCATATGCAGCAGACCGGATGGATATAGATGGAGCAGCTTTTCCCATAGATTAGCAAAACCATCAGATGATTTCTTAAGTTTTGAAGGTACAGAGATTGATAAAGTTGGTGATTATGTGTCATTTGTTTACGGTGTGGGTAAGCTTGAGAGAAAGACAGCATCGGGCAGAGAGAAAGGTAAAATAAGTGAAGAGGCAGAAGCTACGGTAAATATTTGGCAACACAGGGTGAGATATTTCACAGATACGCTTGTGATAGGCTCGAAGGGTTTTATAGAATCTGCATATAAAAGGTTTGAGGATAAAATAACGAAAAAGGGACGTAAAGCACATAAAGTACCGATAGGCTTAGGCAGGATATATTCAATTCAGCGGTTGAACAGTATCTTAGAATAGCTGCGAACCTTTTTCCCCTGTGAACAATATTGTTTCAATATAGGACTACAAAGTCTGGGCAATTAATTTTATTGAACCAAACCCGTCAAATATTTAAAACATGAAAATTGGGTATTATTAACCAGAGGATTTCTTATTGACTTTGATATTAATAATGCTTAAATGTTTTGTGAAAAAGTCAGAATAACGAGTGAAAAAGGGTCCAATTATGTCAAACAAGATGGATTTAATTACAAAGGTAAGAAGTTGCCAGTATAAATCTGCACACGAGGAAGCTTTGGAATTGATAGAAAATAACGCTGAATATTCCGGCGATAACTACATAGCTATACTGAAAGGTATTTCACTTGCCCTGCTTGGCAAGGCTCATGAGGCACAACAATATTTAATCACAGAAATGACACCTGAGACAAGTAATGAATACTGTGATTATGGACTGGCTGCACTTTTGACCGGTAGATTGGATGAGGCAACTAAAGCATTAACAAAAGCTATTGAGTTTGAAAATGCCGATGCAGTAGCATTTGGGAGGATGGCAGCGGTTTATTATGCAATGGGAGATTTAGAAAATGCAAGATACTACTACCAAGAAGCAGTAAACAGAGAGCCCGGCAGAGCGGAATGGCACAATAATCTTGCAGGCATATTGGTAAGACAGCAGAAACTGGAAGAAGCCTTAGAAAACTATGATGTAGCCTTAAGTATAAAACCTGATTTAAAACAATCAATCGATGCCAGGCAACGGGTGTTAATAGCCATGGAGAGAACTTTTGAAGTTGTCGATGACTTAAAAGAAAAATTAAGCAAAGAACCGGAGAGCGTGGAATACAGACTGAGATTGTCCAGGGCGTTAATGCAGGATGAGCGTCCGGCAGAGGCTATTCAGATATTAAGAGAAGCTCTAATACCTGTGGAAGAGGTAGAAAAACCTGAAGAAATAAATAAAAATGAAGATGAAAAAACTGAAGAACAAAAAAAATGGGAACAACAGATAATATACAGATCATTAGTTGCTGAGATATTTATAAATCGCTCCATGCATGGGATGGCATTGGCTGCACTAAATCAGATATTGGAGCTAAAGCCTGAGAATCCCATACCATACATAAAGCAAAAAACATTCTGCCTGACAGAAATAGGCAGATATAAAGAAGCGGAAAAGCTATTGGATGAAGCAGATGAAGAGTATAGTGAAAATAATCAACTGAAAATGGCACGAGCCTCCCTTTACAACGAGTCAGAAAGATATGATGAGGCTGAGGAAATACTGAGAGATTTACTTGAGACGTATCCCGGAGATGCAGGCTTAAAGACGATGCTAGGTCAGACTCTTTTATGGACAGGTAAGCTGGACGAAGCTGCAGAGCTATTTGAGGAAGCGTCTAAGATAAACCCGATGGCTCTGGCTCAGATGGTTAACGCCAAGAAATTTCCCGAAGATGATGCAGCACTGGAAAAGATGAAGATAATAGCTGATAATCCTTTAATGGCAAAAGAAAGCAGGGAGACCATGAGCTTTGCTCTGGCTGAAGTATATGATAAAAAGCAAAAGTATGACGAGGCATTTCATTATTTGGAGCAGGCCAACAGACTTGTGGATAAATCGGTTAAATACAATCCGGAAACTTTTACAAAGGCAATAGATGATATAATTGAAGTATTTAATAAAGAATACTTTGATAATTTGCCACCGATAAGAAAAACAGACAGAATTCCAATATTTGTCGTGGGGATGCCCAGAAGCGGCACAACACTGACAGAGCAGATATTATGCTCGCATGATGATATTTTCGGAGCCGGGGAATTGCCTCTTATAGCCAAACTGTCAGGACTTATACAAAAAGTAACCAAATCCAAAAATAGATATCCATTCTGTATGGATATGATGACGCCACACCTAAGAGAGGAAGCTGCCAGATTTTATCTTAATGGACTGAAATTTTATGATGAAGACCATACTTATGTTGTTGATAAAATGCCTCATAATTTTCAACACTTAGGTCTCATACACAGCATACTGCCTAAAGCTAAAATAATACACATACAAAGGGATCCTAGAGACATAGCTGTGTCATGCTTTCAACAGAATTTTAAAATGAAGTATGGTGGAATGGGGTTTAGCTTTGACCTTGTGAAAATAGCCAGACAAATAAATGATTATCACAGAATAATGCAGCATTGGAGAGAAATAGGCATACCAATGTTTGAGATTACCTATGAGGAGTTGGTGACAAATCAGGAAACTCTAAGCAGAGAAATGCTTGAATATGTTGGAGTTGGATGGGACGAAAAAGTAAAGGATTTTTACAAAACAGAGAGGGCAGTACGGACAGCCAGTGTTTCACAAGTAAGACAGCCCATTTACCAAACATCCAAAGAAAAATGGCGAAGGTATGAAAAATATTTACAACCTTTATTTGATAACCTTAACCCAGAAGTTACGGAAAAATACGACAAAGCCAAACAATCGGGCACGCCTGTAAAGTGATTTTTTGATGAATAAAGTAATCGGCGACAATAAGACAATAGTCAATAAGATAAACAGGCTTATGGAACAGGTTTCTGAAAACGGAGGTTGGTTCCATAAAAGCCTGAGTGTTAAATTAAGCGGCAGTGATATATCAGTAGTAAAGGGAAAAAGGGACAGGCAAATAATGCATTGACATATCAGTTTTAAGTGCTAATAGGGTCTTTTGACTCAGTATATCTGCCTGCAGGTGGTGGCGACCTCGTATTGGTGTAACAACCACTGCGTAGCATTAAATTAAACAGCACCTAGCACAACCAAAAAGCCCCCTTCACGGCCACAAACCGTAAGGGGGCTTTTTTCCTTCTCCCATTTCACCCACTATTCCACTATTCCACTATTCTACTCATCTAAAACAAAGGGACAGGTAAATAATGCATTGACATTTTACTGTTTAAAGCTAAATTTTAAGTTATGGATTTAGAAGAAGTGAGAATCAGTGCATAAAGGGGGTTCGCGATGCCTCGTAGTAGACGTTTTAAAGTAAAAGGTGAAGTTGCATATTATCA
>JASMTO010000186.1:0-7244 GCA_041694215.1 bacterium | reverse complement strand
CTGATAATCAGGGTATCTCCAACCTTATCAATATAAACTTCTTCACTTTCCACTTTGTATTGTTTAGGTATCCTTATTGCCTGGCTTCTTCCATTTTTAAACACTTTAGCAACTACACTCATATTTGCCTCCAACCATAGGCACATTACATAGGATACGTATCGTGTAATAATAATAAAGAATACTTTAATGGTTATACCACGTATCTTTTAGTTACTGAGTTGGATAGTCCCAAAAACATTTTTTGTTGCTTCGAAATTAAAATAGGTTTAAAAGCATATTCTTATGTTCAAATCAGAAAGTACAAGAATGTATATATTTTTGATGATTCTTACCATTGCCGCTTTTTCCGGTCTGCAGGGGTGGCGCACCATCTTCAATAACTTTGCAGTGGAAACGGCACAACTGAACGGTTTTAATATTGGTGTAATACAATCTGTCAGGGAAGTTCCTGGGTTTTTGGCACTTCTGGTAATTTACATTCTACTCTTCATCAGTGAACACAGACTGGCATCACTGTCAATAATTCTGCTCGGAGTCGGTATTGGTATGACTGGGTTTTTACCTACTTTTCAGGGGGTTATTTTCACCACAATTCTTATGTCATTCGGTTTCCATTACTATGAAACACTGAATCAGTCCCTTACTTTACAATACTTTACTACTTCTGAAGCCCCTCTTGTGTTCGGAAAACTACGTTCTTTGGCTGCAATTACAAGTATCGGGATAGGGGTAGTAATATTCTTTGTGGTAAATTTTTTAACATACAAAACCATTTTTCTGTTTGCAGGGATATTTGTTGCCTCGTTGGGTTTTATAACAATTTTTATGGATCCCACCAAAAAAGACATTCCAGTCCAACATAAAAAAATGATTTTCAAAAAAAAATACTGGCTTTTTTACGTACTGACATTTTTCGCAGGTGCCAGGAGGCAGATTTTTGTAGCTTTTGCTGTCTTTTTGCTTGTAAAAAAGTTTGATTACAGCGTAACCACAGTTTCTGCTCTATTTGTACTTAATAATCTGATAAACTTTTTTATAAGTCCCCAAATTGGTAAAGCAGTGAACCGGTTCGGTGAGCGGAAAGTACTTTCTCTTGAATATATCAGCCTTGTTGTAATTTTCCTCGTTTATGCGTTTTCAGAAAGCAAAATTATGGTGGGTATCATGTATATACTGGATCACGTTTTCTTTAACTTTGCCCTGGCAATCAGAACGTTTTTCCAAAAGATGGCAGACCCGAGTGATATTGCGCCAAGCATGGCTGTGGGATTTACAATAAATCATATAGCTGCCGTTATCCTGCCTGTATTTGGAGGAATACTTTGGGTCTACAATTACAAAATCCCTTTTATAATGGGAAGTATTCTCAGCCTTGTCTCTTTCATTTTTGTCCAGATGATAGACAGAGAAGTAGTGAAATAAAAATATCTTCTGTTTAATTCTTACTGAAAACTTTGGTTGTATAATCGGATAATTCAATTATAATTTGATAAGTTTGGAGGGATCTTATGAATATTGCCATTTCAGGAAAGCAGTGTGCGGGAAAATCAACAGTGGCAGAAATAATATCAAAGCATAACGGAGCAAAGCTCTGTAAAGTCATAGATAAAATTTATCAAATAAATAAGTTGCTGGACGTTCCCCGAAACCGCGGATTTATGCAGGATCTTGGGGAATCGATAAGAAAATATTTCGGTGAAGATTACTTCGTGAAGGATTTGATTACAAGGGTAAAACAGAACGACTACACTTTTGTCACCGATGACATGCGAAAGCAGATCGAATTTGATACTTTAAAAAATGCAGGTTTTACAACCATCTATATCGATGCCGATGAGGATATCAGAAGAAAAAGAGCCGAAAAATTGGGACTGGATTTCAGAGAAAATCACCCGGCGGAAAAAGAAATCGAGCAATTGAAAAACCAATGCGATTTTGTTATAGAAAATAATGGCACTCTAGGTGAGCTTGAAAACAAAGTCACTAAGATTTTAAAGCTGTAAAGTAAGACTCAAAAAAAGACTGTTAAACAATTAACCTAACTTCCTACTCAACTAGTTCATTTTTCGGAAATTTCCACAAACAAATCCTCCAGATCCTTTTTCTGCGGCTGTATATCAACAATATCAAAATTTTCTTCTTTCATTTTCGATAAAACAAGGTCAAGCCGGGACTTCGATACATTAACACTGCTCAACTCCTCACTAATTTTCACCACATCCTCCATAAACTCACCAGGCAGACTTGTCTCATCTCTGAAAATAATTCTGAAACTTTCGGTACTGTAATATTTAAGTTCCGTATCATCTATTTCATTATACATCCTGCCGTTTTTTATAATCCCGATCTTTGTGCAGATATCCTCAATATCAGGAATAATGTGTGAGCTGAAGAAAATAGTGGTATTTTTCTCATTAAGCTCTTTCAACATATCTTTAAACAGTACCCTGCCCAAAGGATCCAGCCCGCTCATCGGTTCATCCAATATGAGAAGCTCGGGCTCGTGTATTATTGCTGCTGCAAAACCTATCCGCTGAATCATCCCCTTACTGTATTTTCTTACAGCTCTGTCTGCAGCTTCCGTCAACCCAAGCCTTTCTAAAAGTTCATTACTTTTTTTATCGATTTCGTCACCGTCCATACCGTGAGATTTGCCTGCAAATCTCAAAATTTCCCGGCCGGTTAGATTGTCCATAAAGACGGGATTTTCTGGCAAAAAGCCGATCTTGGCTCTGGATTTTACATCTCTGGAATCAAAACCAAAAATTTTAGTATCCCCTTTGTCAGCTCTTATAAAATCCATGAGAATTTTAATTGTTGTACTTTTACCAGCTCCGTTAGGTCCGAGAAAACCGTACATCTCCCCTGCATCAATATGTAAATTCATACCTTTTAAAGCCTGAATTTTTTCCCCCTTGTATTTAAACTGTTTAAAGATATTATCACATTCAACTGCCTTCATTTTTTCCATCCTTTTTACTTGACAGATTGCTGGTTGTTCTTATTTTACCATTTTTATCTATATAAAATTTCCCGCCATAAGGGTCTTGTGGAATCTTATCAATAAAACCATTTTTAACAAGCTGATCCAGCCTTTCAGGTAAAATGTTAAAGCGTTTTTTATACGCACTCACAGCATCTTCCAGCATTTTTATCTTTTCAAGTGCTTCCAGCCTTAGTTCATATGACTCTTTTATAGCTTCCTTCCGGGCATTTTCATACATGTACTTCAAAAAAACTATCCCCAGTTCCGTTTCGCCGCCTTCGTAAAAATACCTTGAAGCAAGTTTTGTAAAAAGGGGGGAACCGCTGATTTCGGCCGCTTTCCTGAAATGTTTTGCAGCTTCTTCATAATCTTTCATAAAATAACTGTAATTAAATCCAAGAAAAAACGGTACCCTGTAATCCCATGTTCTGTACTTCATCACATATTTTAAAAGCGCATTAACCTCTTTTATCCTTCCTATGTCCCAGGTAAAAGCAGCCTGAGCAAAATAATAACTATCCTCATGATACGGATTCAAAATAATTGACGTTTCAATTGTCCTATAAAGGTTATAAAATTCAACTTCTTTATATTTTCGTTGCCTGAGCTCATTTATTTTACCCCCATAATAAATAATAGATTTGAAAGTGAGATAGTCCCCCATAAACCATCTGAATTCACCCAGTACCGCCTTATATAATTCCCCTTGGGGAGTGTATCCAAGTTTTTCCAGACCGGAACGCTGGCTCATGTTTTGTCTGAACTTGGGGAAAAAAAGAACAAAAACCACTAAAAAAACTATAAATATCAAGTAAATCTTCTTCATAGATTAAGTAAAATCCCTTTTATTAAAAATTATCAATGTTAGAGAAAACGTTAGAATAAAGTAAATCAGAAAATAACAAAGTGAAAATATCACATCCGTTAAAGCTATATCCAGTGCATATGTCGCATTGGCAACAAAATCCAAACCGGAGAAATTCGGCAGAATATAGTAGACGCTCTTTACTACAATTTCAAAAAAAACTGAATACTCCGCTGCAGCTTTTTGCAAAACGTACTCATAAATCCCTTGAGATGCATTTCCGGCGATATAGACGGCAACAGTTGCAAAAAAAGGAACAAAAAAAGATGTGGAAAAAGAGGAGAAAAGAAAACCGAATGCCATTACCAGTAAATATTTGAGATATTGAAAACAGAACGCAATCAGAATATTCCCCCATAAAACAGGCAAATCTGATTCATACATAGCCGCAGATATATTTATGACAATAAATGAGAACACAATATTCAAAAGCATCAAAATCAGCATTATAACAGCGAACCCTGCGAACCTTCCGAAAATAAAACTTGTTCTGCTCACGGGATTGCCGAGGACGGTATAAACATATTTACGTTCTATATCCCTCCAAATAGTGGCAACACCTCCAAAAACCGCCAAAAACAGTAAAATCGTAGAATTCAACGTCAGAGACATCGTTATGGACACCTCTTGAATCTGTCTTATGGAAAAAGAACTGAAAAAAGGTACAAATGCAAACACCACGATAAGTGAAACAATGAGCCAGAAAATTTTATCTTTAACGCTGTTCTTCAATGTTTGTACAGCTATCAAACCAATCATACTCTCTCCAAAAAACTAAATTTAACTCATTACTACCAAACAAATAATTTATTTCCTGCAAAAAAATCAATCACCCATTCAAAAGCGACTGCAGAATATTTTCAAGTCTTGAAAAATCAAAAGGTTTCAGAATACATTCATCAAATCCGTAATCCTTATAATTTTTCATAACATCATTTTCTGAATAGCCACTTGTTACCACGGTTTTAACATTTTCGTCAATTTCCTTTATATGTGGTAAAATCTGCTCCCCGCTTCTAGCACCTGGAAGGGTTAGATCAAGTATTGCAATATCAAAAGTATCCTTGTGAAATTTCTCGAAAACCTCCTCTTCTCTTGTAGCAGTTGTCACTTCAAAGCCAATCATTTCCAAATAAGTGCTTAAGCTTTCTAATATCGGCACATCATCATCCAGAATAAAAATTCTTTTACCTTTAAAAATATCTCTTTCCACAATTTCATGTTTTTCTCTGTCAATAGCATTATCAAAAACTTTTGAAATATCGCTGATATTTTTGTTTACAGGTAAATATACTGTAAAAGTGGAGCCCACACCTTCTTTTGAATCCAATTCAATCGTACCGCCATGTTTTGAAATTATCGAATAGGATGTAGCTAAACCTAATCCGGAACCTTTCGTTTTCGTAGTAAAAAAAGGATCAAAAATCTTCTGCCGAATTTCCGGAGATATTCCCTTGCCTTCATCTGTAAACTTAATACTTAAATATTCACCAGGGTTCAATTTTTTATCATCATCAATATAAACTTTTTCCACTTGTATCATAAGGTTACCACCGTTTTCCATAACATCCCTGGCATTAACTGCCAGATTTTGAAACACCTGACTCACCTGATCGCTATCAACATATAACAACGGTAATTCTGGATCAAATTGGTAAACAACCTTTACGTTCGAACCTGCCAAAGTAAAATCAACAGTATCCTTTATAATATCTTTGATCTGTGTTATATTTTTTACAGGAGAGCCCCCTTTTGAAAATGTCAGAAGCTGATTTGTCAGTTTTTTAGCCCGTTCAATGGAATTATCAACCTTTTCATATATTTTCTCAACTTTCTCCTCATCCATTATTATTCTGATAAGTGAAATATTTGATCTTATTGCTGTCAGAATATTATTAAAATCGTGAGCTATCCCCCCGGCCAATACTCCTACCGATTTAAGTTTTTCCATTTTAATCAGTTCTTGTTGCATCATCTCATTTTCTGTTACATCTCTGAAAACTATAACAACACCGATTATATTTTTTTCATTGTCAAAAATCGGAGCCCCACTGTCGGAGATTATATACTGATCTTTGTTTTTAGAGATAAGCAGAATGTCACTTTCCAAAAAAATATTTTTACCGGTTTGCATAACCATTTTATAAGGGCTTTCAAGGCTTTTTCCTGTCTTTCTATCAACTATATTAAAAACACTGTCAATATCTCTACCCACAGCCTCATCTTTTGAGTATCCTGTCAATTTTTCCGCCACCCTGTTTATAACCATAATCTTTCCATTCACATCGGTTGAGATCACAGCATCTCCAATTGAACGTAGGGTTACACTTAAATACTCCCTTTCTTCCAGAATTTCTTTCTCATAACGTTTGAGTTCAGTAATATCTCTACCAAGAATGACCAAATTTTTTCTGTCTCCATTTGCGTTGAAAATAGGAACTTTGAACATATCAAGCACATTTTCAGTACCATCGGGGGAAACAACACGTTCTTCAGATCTGTATACAGTCCCGAGCTTCCATGCTTCTTCATCCGTTCTGATGCAATTAACAAAAGCTTCTTTATAACAGTCTCTCACCAATTCA
This sequence comes from bacterium, assembly GCA_041694215.1. GTDB lineage: Bacteria > Chrysiogenota > Deferribacteres > Deferribacterales > Flexistipitaceae > Flexistipes. The sequence goes on along the minus strand of JASMTO010000186.1, from coordinate 805 downwards.
GCTAATTCAGCGTCTGTTTTATTAAAATAATCAACTTTTTCAAGGGAAAATAATTTGAGTGCAGCTTCGTTTGCAATAAGCCAGCGTCCTTTTCCATCTTTAAAGCAAATAAAATCCGGCGAAGCATTAATCAGTGCATTCATGCGCTCAGCACTTTCAACAACAGCTCTCTCCGCTTTTTTCCGTTTGGTAATATCTGTTGCCACCAGAATTATCGAATTAACAACGCCCTCATCCTCATAAACAGGGTTGATAGTAAAAAGAGCCGGGAAACTATCCCCGTTTTTTTTACAAAAATCTATTTCTCCTTTTATTCCGTCCTGTTTTATTTCAGCATTTTCCGAAATTATTTGATTAATCATATCTTGCATGCCTTCTTTCTCGGCTTCCGGGAACAGTTGCAATATCGACTTTCCAACGACTTCTTCCGATTCATATTGGAAAAGTCTTGACGCACCTTTGTTAAAAATGACAATCTTCCATAATTCATCATTAAAATCAGCTTTTATTATTGCCACATCTCTTGCCGCTGTTAATATATCCAGCAGATTTTTTTCCCGTTTTCTCAAATCCATTGTTTTTAAACGTACTTGCTTTTTCAGACTAATATTCCAGTACCAAATCGTAATAACCAACCCAACAAGTGTCAAAAGAAATAAAATGAGATAGGGAATATATTTTGTATAATTAGGAGTCAGTTTTGTTCCCATCCATTTGTGCTCGATCTTTTTAAGGACTCCTGTATTTTTAGCTTTTCTCACCGCTTTACTGAGGATGGAAACAAGAATATCATTGCCTTCAGCAA
>JASMTO010000185.1:0-29839 GCA_041694215.1 bacterium | reverse complement strand
CAGAAGAGAGCTATACATTTAACAAACTTTGGAAAGGCGGCTTCAGGAGTAACATGGTCGAAGGTAATCCAAGACTTTGCATGGCCAGTGCCGTCGGCGGGTATATAACCACATTCGGCTCCGATGAGCCTGTGGGAAGCTATGCCGATATAGAAAAATCCAAATGCATCTTCCTTGTGGGGTCCAACACCAGTGAATGTCACCCTATTATATTCCGGCGTGTTATGAGGCATAAACTAAACAATCCCGATGTAAAAATTATCGTGTGTGAACCGAGAAAAACAAATACGGCAAAAATTGCCGATTTGTGGCTGCCGGTGGATCCGGGCACAGATTTGGCTGTATTTCACAGCATGGCAAGGGAAATTATAAAAAACAACTGGCACAATGAAGATTTTGTAAAAAACAATGCCAGAATTACCGACGGAAAAAACACTTACGATTTTAAGAAATACGCTGAATTTGTCGATCAGTTCACTCCTGAAAAAGTGGAAAAACTGACCCGCTGTCCGGCAGAAAACATAAGAAAGGCTGCCGAATGGTTTGCAAACAGCGGTGCAACCTATACCATGTGGACAATGGGTCTGAATCAGAGGATCAGAGGTGTCTGGGCAAACAATCTTATACATAATCTGCATCTGATAACAGGCAACATAGCAAAACCGGGTGCCGATTCATTCTCATTAACAGGTCAGCCAAACGCCTGTGGAGGTGTCCGAGAAACAGGCTCACTGTGTCACCTGCTCCCCGGTACAAAACCCGTAGCAAACGATATGTGGCGCAGCTACGTGGAAAAAGCATGGAAAATACCCGAGGGCACAATAGATCCGAAGCCGGGTTTTCACACAATTAAGATGTTTGACAATTTAGGCGGAGAGAACAACCCGGATAAACCGATCAAGGGGATGCTTACATCCACCACAAATCCTGCTCAATCACTGCCAAATCTGAATAACTATCTAAAAGGGATGGAAGATGCCTTTTTGGTGGTACTGGATATCTTTCCAACAAGAACTACGCAGCTTGCAGACGTAGTTTTGCCTGCAGCGTTCATTTATGAAAAGGGCGGGGTATACGGATGTTCCGAACGTAGAAGTCAATTGACGGAAAAATGCGTAAACCCTCCAGGCGAAGCTAAACCCGATGTCTGGATTGCTGCCCAGATAGCTAAACGAATGGGATTTGAAAAACTTATACCCTGGAATGATGATGATTCAATGATCGCCAATGAAAAAGCATGGACAGACTATATCACAGTCACAAAAGATACTGATCACACTCTCTGGGGTGCTCCTTATGATAGGTTGAAAAAAGAGCCTTCCGGTGTTCAGTGGCCATGCCCATCCACGGATCATCCCGGCACAAATAAAAGGTATGTACGTGGCATGGATCCAATGTTTAATCATGAAGGGTTCAAAAAATTGTTTAACAAAAATATCCCTTCAGACAGAAGGATCTATTTCTATATGGATGAAAAGAACGAAGGCAAGGCTAATATTTTCTTAAGGCCGTATGCAGGGCCAGCTGAAACTCCATCTGCAGAATATCCTTTTTATCTCACAACAGGAAGAGTAATTGAACATTGGCATACCTGCACAATGACAATGAGAATCCCAGAAATAGCAAGAGCCCATCCCAACGCATACATTGAAATCCATCCTGATGATGCTAAGAAATACAATATTACCAGTGGAGATATGGTAAAAGTTACAAGTAAACGAGGTACAAACATTCTCCCTGCAGTAATAGTTGAAAACTCGATGCCGGGGATTCTTTTTGTACCGTGGCATGATCAGTATATTGACAGGATGATAAACTTTGTCTGCAATGACGCAGTGGATAAAGGCTCAAAAGAGCCGGAATTCAAAATAGCTGCCGTTAAGATCGAGCGTATATCCGGTCCCAAGAATGTTGCAGATAGATTTGTCATTGAAAATATAAACTCTGAATTTCCCGGGGTATAAAAGTTTACAGGGGCGGTATAATACCGCCCCTAATCAAATCAATATTAGGAGGCAAAATGATCTTTTCGGGAAGCCTGATTACCGTAAAGGAAAACAAACTGAGTGATGTTACAGAATTTTTAAAAAACTACCCTCAGGTGGAAATTTATACATCTTCTGAAGACAAACAAAATATTGTTGTGGTTATTGAAGCAGAAGATGATGAGAAACTGGAAGAACTGTGCGAAACTTTATGCACCAATAAAGATATAATACATATTGCACATCATTATCTTCATTTTGAAGAAGAGGTGGAAGAAATTGAAAAAGGAAATAAACGGGATATAAGCCTTAAAGGCTTTGGTAAGAGAGAGAAAAAACAATTATGAGCCTCCCGGAGGATTTACGAGATCTCCTAAATAATAACCCTTTTAAAGGTTATTATAAAATTAACAGGCTAAGACCGCCCGGAGCAGTTTCAGAAAAACGGTTCATGGAGCTGTGTATCCGCTGTGCACGATGTATAGAAGTATGTCCATATGACTCTATCAAGAGGGCTGACCTTTATGAAAGGCTTCAGATTGGCACACCATATGTATTTGCGGAGGAGAAAGCATGCTATCTGTGTATGAAATGTCCGGAAGTCTGCCCTACTAAAGCTCTTGATCCCAAAGTTACAGACAAAAGAGAAGTCAAAATGGGCAAAGCCGTTATAGATCAGGAGCTATGCTATAATTACATTTATTATAAAGAAGAAAAAAAGGGGGAAGTCAGCGGTAAAGCACTCCTCTGCTCCACATGTTATAACGCCTGCCCGCTTATGGATGAAGCAATAGTAATGGAAAAATTTATTCTCCCCGTTACAACGGAAAAGTGTGTGGGCTGCGGCATATGTACGGAAAAATGCCCCACCAAGCCGGAAAAAGCTATAAACATTATTCCTGAAGGGATGATAAATAAACAGGAAGCTGGATTCTTTTACCGGAAATACAACATAAAACCTGCAGAAGAGATGGACAAAAAAGAGATTAATAAACATAAAAAAACAATTGAGAGAAAAGAAAATATATCGTCCTTCGGATCGGAGCCCGATTTTGAATATGACTTTGAAATACAAAAAAATATAGAAGGCTGGGATTGAGAAGGTTGAGAAAGTTGAACTGGTTTATTGGTTTTGGGTTTTTGTAAGTATTAGTATTAAGCTTTTTTAGGAGAGGGTTATCTGTTGAAAATTTCATTTTACAGAAGGATCGTTCAGCTTGTTGTCATGATTGGAATATTTATGATTCCCCTGCTTAATATCCTTGAAATTTATTTCATAAAAGGAACCTTTTACTCTATTGATGTCGGTGATGTAGCAATGGCCGACCCGTTGGCTGTATTCCAGTCTGTAATTACGTCTGAGACAATAAATACAGTAATGTTGATTTCTGTAATCATACCGCTTTTGCTTGCCATGTTTTTCGGGCGTGTATGGTGCAGCTGGTTCTGCCCCTACCATTTTTTGGTGGAGATACTGCAAAAATTAAGAAATTTATTAAAACTCAAATCAATAAAGCCTGAATATTCAGAAAGCTTGGTTAACAGAAGTAACCGCATACGACTGCTTTTTCTGCTTATTGGTTTGTTTATCACAGGGATAGCGGGGATCCCTTTACTCAATCTTATTTCTGCTCCAGGCATAATATCCTCACAGGCACTTGTTCTGGTAAAGTTTCACTATTTTACATTTGAAATTGTATTTATACTTTTTCTGCTGATTATGGAGTTTTTTTTCTTTTACTTTTTCTGGTGCCGGCTGCTGTGCCCCACAGGGATTTTTTTATCCCTGATCGACCGGAAAAAAGCCATGAAAGTCACAAAAATCCAGCCGGAGTGCAGCATGTGCAAATCCTGCATCAAATCCTGCCCAATGGTAATAAATCCTATGAATGAAGGAAACAATCCGTTATGTCACAACTGCGGGATATGTATAGATTCCTGTCCGGACAACAAAAAAAAAACACACTCAGGTTTAAATTCTATTGAATTATGATATGTGTATGATATTATTGTTAAATGAAATGTAGAATACTTGTAATAGACGATGACATTGAAATACTTGATTTGGTAAAAATACTCCTCAAAATGGAGGATTTTAAAGTTGTTACCAGCACTTCAGGTCTGGAAGGATTGGAGCTTCTAAAAAACAACAGTTATTCGCTGGTAATACTGGATCTCGGTTTGCCGGATATCGACGGAGAGCAGCTTTGTAAATTAATCAGAAAGCAGTACAATACACCGATTCTGATTCTTTCCGCCAAAGAAAGCGCTACAAACAAGGTATTATGTTTTGAATACGGTGCTGACGATTACCTGACAAAACCTTTTGAAAACATCGAACTGGTTGCCAGAATAAAAGCAATCATGCGCAGGTGTTGCCCGGAACCGGAGATAAGTGAAAATGAAAAAGGAGAAATACATTATAAAGATCTGGTAATTAATATACACGAACGAAGTGTAATGAAAAACTCCAAGCCAATTGATATGACGCCTAAAGAATATGAACTCCTTTTATATTTTATTCGTAACAAAGGACAAACTTTGACCAGGGATAATATAATAAAAGAGCTTTGGGGCAAGGATTTTTTATATAAATTTTCCCGTAGCCTTGATGTCCATGTGCAACATCTGCGGCAAAAAATAGAGGATAATCCCAGAAACCCCAGTTTTATTAAAACTGTTTCAGGTGTTGGATACAAAATTGAATCATGAAATTAACTACTAAAATCATCACATTTCTCTCAATTATCACTTTAATAATTCTTATCCCTGCTTCTCTGCTTATATGGAATCATCAGCGCAATACGTTGCTGGAGCAGGCAGAAATTCAAGCAAAAACGTTATTCAAAATGATCGTCATCACCAGGCAGTGGGTGGCTGAAAACGATGAACGGATAGATCCTGTGCCTGCGGTGGCAACAAAAGAGCTTTCACAATACGCCAACAGGATGGCCGATTTCAGATTTCACATAACGAGCGACAATCTGGTAAATCCTGAAAATGCACCTGATCAATTTGAAAAGAAAGCGATGGAAGCATTTAAAAAAGGGCTGGCGAAAGAGTACGCAACAATAATCAAAAACGACAAAGGGGAGAAAATTTACAGATATATGGCTCCCCTTTATATAAATGAATCATGCCTTCAATGCCACCATTACCAGGGGTATGAAGTGGGAGAATTCCGGGGCGGAATATCGGTATATGTCCCTTTGAAAAACATTGAAGCTGCAATGCAATCCACCAATTTTCTCTTTTATATCTCCGGTTTTATCATTTATACGGGGATTATATTCGCCGTTATTGTACTGCTGAACAACCTGATACTGAAACACCTGAAAAAGCTTAATGTAGCTGCGCATTCCGTATTCAATAAAAATTACAATATAAAAACCGATATAAAAACAAACGATGAAATACAGGAGCTTTCGGATGCTTTTGAGCTTATGTGCAAAAGAGTGGCAAAAAGTGAAGAGAATCTCAAAAGCCGTCTTAAAGATGCTGTATCCGGATATGTAAAACTAAATGAAGAACTGCGAAAAAAGAATCAGGAGCTGAGAAGAACAACCAAATTTAAAACGGATGTATTAGACTCAGTGGCTCATGAGGTAAGAACTCCTATGACCAAAATACTCTCCTACACGGAAATTCTCTTAGACCCAAATATGAAAAATGATGAGGAGGTGCTTGAAAAGGCTGTTAAAGTAATTAAAAGAAATTCAAAAACACTGAACATGTTATTTAACCAGGTCATAACCATTACCAAGCTCGAACATTTTGGGTATGATTATCAGAATGAAAAGATATGCTTCTATGACTTTGTAAAAGAAAAAATGGAATTTTTTGAGGAAGAAATTAACTTTAAAAACCTGGATGTAAAAATAAATATCCCAGAAAATTTTCACTTTTATGCAGATCCCCAAGCACTATCCTATGTGGCAAATAATTTGATAAGCAACAGCATAAAATATAACAAAGAGAATGGCCTCATTGAAATATCAGCCGACAAAAATAATGAAGAAATCATTCTATCTGTTTATGATACCGGGATAGGAATTCCACCCGGGGAAATCCAAAAGATTACAGAGCGATTTTACAGGGTGGAAAATATCAAGAAAAAATATGCAGGAAGTGGTCTTGGACTAAGTATTGTTAAACGTATTATTGACGACTTGAACGGCAATCTTGAAATCAAATCAAGAGAAGGATCCTACACCCTTGTTACAATTAGCTTACCTACACTTACGAAGTGTAGGTAAGGGGGTGGAATTTTTTTCTAAAGTTTTTTTGTGGGTGGTCGATGATGTTAGTGAAAGCTGAATAGGTAGAAGGTACTAAGATAATTAGGCCGATACTGACACGCTACGTGTGGTATCGGCCTTTTTTTTTATGAATCAATACAAGCGGTATCGAAATAATCGAGCCGGCATGGATAATAAATCTGTGCCGGCTTTTTTTTAAAAAGGAGGTGGTAGTTGGAGGTATTTAGAGGTAGTTAAGGTAGTTGAGGTTGTTGAGGTTGTTAGGTTTTGGCATAGTACTTAGTACTTAGTGCTTAGCACTAAGCCGTTGGCATGGACGCCAAATATTAAAAAAACACGGAGGTAAATCATGATTATTAACACAAACATTGCTTCATTATCATCACAAAATTATTTAAACCAAACGAACAGCTCTCTTCAGAGCTCTCTGGAAAAGTTATCTTCAGGGCTCAGGATTAACAGTGCAGCAGATGATGCATCAGGCCTCGCCATATCAGAAAAATTGCGGGCACAGATTAGCGGTCTCCAAAGGGCATCCATGAATGCCCAGGACGGGATATCCATGCTGCAGACAGCAGAGGGCGCCCTGCAGGAAACGACAAGCATACTGCAGAGGATGAGGGAGTTGGCAGTGCAGGCTGCAAACGGTACGTACACATCAAATGACCGTCAGGAAATCCAAAAAGAGGTTGACCAGCTGAAGAGTGAAATCGACAGGATTTCATCATCCACAGAGTTTAACACAAAGAAATTGCTGAATGGAGACGCTTCAGCCCTCTGGTCATCCGACAGCAATAATATCGAAGCGATAGTAAATGGCAAAGTAAGCGAAGGAAACTACAATATTAATGTGGATGCAACCCCAGGCCAAAATTATATTTACAAAACCGATGTAATGACACTGAATGACGGTGCAATAGGCGCTGAAATCGTAGAGGACGGTGGTGCTGGCACAAATGATACGAACGTATCAAAAGTGAGCAATCCCACTTCGCTGCCAACAACAGGGACCTCTTATTTCACAATAGGGGTAGAGGACTCTGCTGGCACTACTGCTACTGCTGTAAATACAGCTGGCACATATTTGCAGTCGGGATCCAGCTGGAGTGTTGATACTTCAGGTGCTACTGTAACTTCTGTTACTGAAGGTGGATATGCCGTAGTGGAATTCACATCTTCTTCTGCTGCGACCATAAGCTACTATAGCGCTAAGGATGGTTCACTGATTGGTACAGCTACAGATGATGATCTTTCCAATGGAATTAGTGCTAATATTACGGATGGAATTCAGTTTTCTGCTGTTAGTACTGCTGGCACAAAAATCCAGGCTGGTGACAAATTTGTCCTCAATGCTGTTGATGGTGGCTCTGCAAATGCAACCGGTGGAGGTGCCATAACAATATCAGGTGGCCCTGAAGGTTCCCCAGCAGTTAGACTTGTATATAGTGCTAATGAGTTAACTCAAACAGATAGTGATAAAACCCAGACTGTTTACTACGGCTTTCTGGACAGCGAAACCGGGAACTTTAACTTAGGATCAATGGATCTGACGTTTGAAGCCAGAGCAGATAATACCACGCAGGCAGATAGTTTCAATGTCAAAGTCAATGGCAGCGGTGAAGCTGCTACCTCCACAACGAAGCTAAAAGATATCGCCAGATTCACCACAGCTGATGGAAGGAACATTTTTGACAATACCCAGCAGCTCACCATCTATGGTAACGGTAAATCAACCACAGTAAATTTAGAAGGGGATGATACCATAAGCGATTTCGAGACCAAGGTTACAGATGCCCTTGTGAATGAGCTGGGGATGGGTGTTGATGATGCGAGTGTGAATAATAACCTGGTGAACTATGTGGCTCCCGGGGAAGCCCAGGATTCCGGCAATGAAGCTGTGGAAGGTACATTTGTCATCCAATCCGCTCTTCTCGGGGATGACAGCCAGATATCATTCGTTGGTGATCAGGCGCTTATTGATGGAATGTCCGTGTCCACAATTCAGGAAGGTGAAAATTCCGAATTAAAAGTAACAGTAACAGATGCCCATACTGGAAAATCAGTAGGCTCTGATATTGTGAATGATTACACGTTAAGGGGGGTCATTGGTGGAGTAAATGTTGAGCTTTCCAGCTCAATGGATGTAAATGCGACTTGGGATTCTACAAACAAGGAGATTGATTTTTCATCTGAAACCGGAAGTGTGGATACCAAGCTCCACTTGGTGGACAACTCCACAGATTTGCAAATAGGTGCCAATGAAGGCCAGGCAATAAATGTAAGCATTGGGCAGGTGGATACAAAATCTCTCGGGATCGACAGTGTCCTTGTGGTGGATCAGGAATCAGCTCAGAAAGGTATTACCACAATAGACAATGCTATCCAGCAGGTATCCGGTGTAAGGGCCACCATCGGTGCCCAGATAAACAGATTGGATCACGCCATTACCAACCTGAGTATAGCTGAGGAAAACCTGACAGCCTCCGAATCCAGGATCCGTGATCTTGATATTGCCAGCGAAATGGCTAAGTTTACCAGGGATCAGATTCTATCACAGGCCGGTACTTCCATGCTGGCTCAGGCTAACCAACTTCCACAGCAAGCTTTACAGCTCCTCGGCGGATAAAATTAGCAGGATTCTAAGGAAGCTCCGCAATATAGCGGAGCTTTCTTCCACCCAAAGGGGGTGAATTATGTTGGACTCAATTAAAAGTACAGCAATAAGGCAGATTGATGCGGGGGCACATGTAAATGACATAGGCCGTAGGGGAAATAATCTCCAGGAGCAGGTGCGCCAAAGTCAGAAGCATCAAGAGGTTGCTGCTAAAAACGCCGAAAAAGATGTGGCAAAAGCTGTGGAAGATCTGAATAAGGCTATGGATGTGCTGAATATCAGCAGAAAGTTTGAAATAGAAAAAGAATTGGAAGAAGTGGTTGTAAAAATAATGGACAAAAACGAAGGGAAGGTAATAAGGCAGATCCCTTCAGAGGAAGCCCTGAAACTGGAGAAAAACATCAAGCATATGCTGGGAATGTTTTTTGACAGCACCACGTAATGTAGGTAATGAAATCAACACATTTGGCCGGTATGGATAAACCATCTGTACCGGCTTTTTTATTTATTGCTTCTCCACACCTCTAATCTTTCAAAAGGAAAAAAAGAGTATCGTGGATGTTGACGAATGGATAAAAACATGCAACATTCTACCCGAGAGAGACTAAATCAATCCGAGAGGTGCACAATGAATGTATTTGCAGTGAACACCAGCCCCAGGAAGGAAGGGAATACATCCATTATCCTGAATGAAATGGCATCAATACTGGAGAAAAAAAATATCAAGACACATATCTACAATATCCCGAATGAAGCAATACGCGGATGTACCGCCTGCAGGACATGCTTTGAAAAGCAAAATATGCAATGTGTAATAACTAACGATTGTCTCAATTATATAGTGGGAGAAATGAGTAAAGCAGATGGAATCATCCTTGGCTCACCCACATATTTTGCAGATGTGAATGCCGAGATGAAGGCTATCATCGAGCGTGTGGGTTATGTCTGCAGGGCAAACGGGAATTTTCTGAGGCGGAAGGTAGGCTGCGGGGTGAGTGCAGTTCGGCGTGGCGGTGCGAACAGGGTTTTTGATACACTTAATCATTTTTTTCTGATCAACGAAATGATTGTCCCGGGATCTGTTTACTGGAATTTTGTCTTCGGCAGAGACATTGGCGAAGTATTAAATGATGATGAAGGGATGAGGACAATCAGAGTGCTGGCTGAAAATATGGCATGGCTCTTAAAAAAGTTGAATGATTAAATTAGATGAAAGAGTAGAAAAGTGGAGGAGTATGAGATTCCTCGACTCCACTTCGTTTCGCTCGGAATGACATTTTGGGATATGGACGCTGTATTGTGTCTTTTCGACCGGAAGCGAGCACATAAGCATTTATGTGCTCGCTGGAACGGAGAAATCTCTGATGTTTGACAAAATGTACCCACTCTTACTCTCCCCTAAAATAGGAGTAGGAGGGGTAGTGGTGGGCAATGAGGCTGTTGGGGTGTGGTTTTGTTAAAACGGTTATTGTGTGTATTTTTTGTATTATTTCCTTTATTGTCGTTTGCTGATCTTCGTATTGTGAGCCTTGCTCCCAATGTGACGGAGATACTTTTTAAAATCGGTGCTGGTAAAGATATCGTTGGTGTGACGGACAGGTGTGACTTCCCGCCTGAAGCTTATCAATTACCTGAAGTGGGGAGTTATTTCAGGCCGAGCCTGGAGAAAATTCTCATGCTCAATCCCACCCATGTCATAGGAATGAGGGAAGGCTACACAAAGCAGCTAAAAGAGAAACTGGATGAATATGGTATTACCAACAGATTTTATCAGGTAAAAGATTATGAAGATATAATTACAATGGTTACAGATATTGGGGATCTCTTGGGTAAGCCTGTGGAAGAATTGACAGAGAATATTCGGTCGGTGTTTGCCAAAAATCACTTTGATGAAATAAAGACTGCTGTCTTTTTAATAAATACAAAGCCGGCTTATGCTGTGGGTGGCGGAAACTTTGTGGATGACATTATGAAATGTGCCGGTTTAAAAAATCTTTTTGGTGATGATAACAAAACATTCCCACAGGTAAGCTACGAAAGGGTTTTCCAGCTTGCCCCTGAATATATAATCGTTGCAAAAAGACATGGCAGTGCTAATGATATTAGTTTTTTTCGCAAAAAAATTGAACAGTTTGATAGGGATATAACAATTATAGAGATAGAGCCTAATATCTTCCTAAGGCCGTCATACAGGATAACAGACGCATGCAAAATCCTCAGAAAGCAATTAAGCAAGTAACATATTCCAGGATCCTTATATATCTTTTAGTTAGCCTGATTTTTAGTATTGCTGTTTTATCCCTAAGCCTTTCTTTTGGAGGCAAATTTATAAATCCTTTTGAGTTTTTTTCATCTGAAAACGCTGTGTTCATGTCACTTAGGCTGCCCAGAATATTGGCGGATTTTATGGTGGGTGCAGGGTTGTCCATTGTGGGATGCAGCTTTCAGACATATTTCAGGAACCCACTGGCTGATCCGTTTATCCTGGGAATAGCAGGGGCAGCTGCTGTGGGGGTGGCGGTATCACTTTACATAGGGGTCTCTGGCTTTATCCCAACACAGATTTTAAGCCTTAGCTTTGCTCTGGCCACAATATTGTTTGTCTACTGGGCAGCCGGAGGGTTAACCTCAGTGACAGCTAATTCCCTTATTCTCGTGGGTGTGGGACTGAATTTCTTTTTTACTTCAATCATAACATTTTTTAATTCGGTGCTTTCAGAGAACTTTACCAAAGACTTACTCATGTGGTATCTGGGAAGTACCGTTTTCCTGGATATTGATTTGGTTTTAATAAGCCTTTTGCTGGTAATTTTACTATCATCAATTTTGTATATGCAGAGCGGCAAACTCAATGTCTACCTTTTAGGTGAAGCTTTTGCCATTAACTCTGGGGTGGATATTAGAAAATTCTCCATTATCATTTACGTGGGTGGATCTCTTATCACTTCTGTAATTGTTGCAATGTGTGGTGCCATCGGCTTTGTGGGTATAATTATTCCGCATATTGTTAAAATTATTTTTGGACTTGATCACAGGATTAATATGATTTTGTGTTTTTTTATTGGCGGATGTTTCGTGGTGGTCATTGATACGTTTTTTAAAACTGTTTTTTTCCCATATGAAGTGCCCATTGGTGCAGTTACTGCTATTATAGGCACACCATTTTTCATCTATATCCTCAGAAGGCGGATATGAATATAACGCTTGAAAATGTAGAATTGACCTATAATACAGGCTTTAGTCTGAAGATTAACAGACTAGATTTTGCTAAAGGTGGAATCACAGGTATTTTGGGTCCCAATGGGAGTGGTAAAAGTACACTGCTTGAAGTAATATCAGGGATTTTGAAATATGATTCAGGAAATATTTTAATAGGAGGCAAGCACATTGCCAGGATGACAAATGTCCAACGGGCACAAACTATCTCTTATGTCCCTCCAGGGCTTGATAATCTGCCAATGATCAGACTATACAATCTCCTTGAAGCCGGTCGATATCCGTATTCACTGGGATTTGGGATATTAGATGGCAAAGACAGGGAAAAAATTGATGAAGCCCTTAATGTCTGCGACTTGTATGATAAAAAAAACTATTTTCTGAATCAACTATCATCCGGAGAGCTCCAGCGGGCACTTATAGCAAAAGCCATCGCACAGGATACAAATATTATATTAATGGATGAACCTTTTTCAAATCTGGATCCTGCCTATACTATCAAGATTATTGAAATAATAAAATCTGTCAGGACATATAAAACGATAATTTTAGCAGTGCACGATGTGAATATAGCATATTTTTTATGCGACAGTCTCGTGGGGTTAAAAAAAGGGGAACTATTTTTTACCTTTGACAACAGAGAGAAATTTGATATAAAAGCGATTAATTCCCTTTACGGTGTTGTATTCAAACTGTGTGAGGGGAATGTTGTACTAACATTTCGATAGTTTGCTGCCACGTTTTATCTTAGGGGAAGTCCGGTGGGAATCCGGCGCTGTCCCGCAACTGTAAGCTGGACGAAACTCCACCCAGCCACTATCCAGCCATTAAGCCGAATTCTGTTTGGTAGCTGGATGGGAAGGCGGAGGAGTAGGAGGAAGGCAAGCCAGGAGACCCGGGTAAAACGATCGCAGCACCTACTTACGAGGATAAGGGGGTGCCTATGGTCTTTTTAAACAGTTCTTAATTAATGAAATCCGTGCCAGGGCATGTCCTCTCGTATTATGGCTTTGCTTTTTGGAGAGTAGAAGAGTGGAGGAGTAGAGGAGTATGAGATTTCTCGACTCCACTTCGTTTCGCTCGGAATGACATTTTGGGATATGGACGCTGTATTGTGTCATTTCTCCGATCCGGATGGTCGAGGTGGCAATTTTTTTACACAAACTTAGAAAAATAATAAAGGAGGAATAATGAGAATTTTAATAACCATTTTTTTTATGTTGTTATCTATAAATATCTATGCTGTTACATTAGAAGGCATTAATGTTTTCGGTGAAAAATATACAAAAGAGGATATAAACAAAAACCCCGCAGTGGAAATTATGAACAGGGAGAAGATAGAGCAGCTTTCTCCTTCTTCAACACTTGATCTCTTAAACTATGCTGCAGGACTGCAGGTCAAATCCTTTAACAGCGCTAGCTCATCAATCTCCATGGGCGGTTTTGTGGGGGATAAGGCCGCATTTAATAATGTTATTCTGATAAATGGCAGGCAGGTTAATCCTGTTGATATGAGTACATTTGATGTCAATTCAATCCCTGTTGAAATGATAGAAAGGGTTGAGATATACTACGGTCCTAATTCCGTACTTTTCGGTGATAGAGCGACAGGGGGTGCCATCAACATAATTACCAGAAAACCCCTAAAAAGCGGTGGCTATCTGAAAGGGGAATGGGGTTCCTATGACACATCCGATTATTTTGCCCAAGGGACATTTTCCGGTGAGCATTTCTCTATGCTGTTCAATGCTGATAAGTACAGAACAGATGGTTACAGGGATAACAGTGAATATTACAAGGAGAGTGTCAGCGGTGAGGCCACTTACTATGGAGAACGATTTGATATAGGGGTTAACGGCTTATACATTGATAAAGAGTATGGACTACCCGGCGGACTTACAGATGCGGATATCGATCAATTTGACAGAGAACATTCCAATACACCTGATGACGGTAGTGAGGATTACGAATGGCTCATCGGAAGCAATGCGAAATTTTATACAGATTACGGTGATTTTATACTGGATGTTTCTGAGTACAAAAGGCATAGAGATACGGAGTGGGTGTCTTTTGGGAGTAAATGGCGTGATGAAATTGAACGATTTTCTGTGGATCCTTCCTACATTTACACGATAAAAAATGGTGCATACTCCAACAGGTTCATAGCCGGTTATTCTAACAGCAATACTGATCTAGATGTATTAACCGGGGGCAGTGAGCTGAGCAGGACAAAGGAAAGCTTTTACATCTCTGATACTGTAAATATACATAAGGTTTTGCTTGAAGCAGGATACAGGTATTCTGAAATGGAGGATGATTATGACAGTATTGACAAAGAAAAGGATTTTGATGCTGATGCCTATTTCATAAAAATAGGTTATGAGCTTGGGGAAAATAATTTTATATATGTTAAGTACGACAAAAGCTTTCGCTTCCCCACGACGGATGAGATTAATGAATACAGTGGACTTAACTCAGAATTAGATGAGCAAATCAACAAAACTTATGAGATTGGGTTTAAAAGGGTGGATCCCCTTTATCATTTTGATGCGCTTATATACAGACAGAAATCCAATGACGAGATATTTACAAATCCCGATTATGTAGTTAATTGGACAGGGTTTGCCAATACCAACCTGGATACGAAAAAAACAGTCGCTCTGGTAAGACTTGGGTTGAACAGGAAGAACACTGTGTTCGATGTGGCGTATACTTATACAGATTCTGAAATCGATGAGGATCCTTGGAAAGATAATACAGCCCCCCTCGTTTCAAAGCATACGGTGAAGACGAATATAGGCTATAGATTTGATAATGGTCTTGGTATGTATTATTTTTATCGTTATTACAGTGATTTTTATCAGGGAAATGATTATGCTAATACAGCCGGGAAGGTTGATGGCTATGGAACAAGCGACGTCAAACTCAGCTATAATTATAAAAATATTGAGGCATATGTCAAAATTAATAATATTTTTGATGAAGAATATAGTGATTATGTAATCTACAGCGATTTTTCAGGGTCAAGTTATTACCCAGCTGCCGAAAGGAACTATTTAGCCGGTGTCAAAATCACATTTTAACAGCTGCAGAGGGGTGAATGCCCCTTTGCTTATTTTTTTTACTGCATTCTCAGCGCTGATTCATTTTATCCTTGGCAGTATGCTCACCTACCATTATCCAGAAACTTACCCCCTTGCCCCGTATATTGAAGTAACGTTTTACAAAGTCGAGAATGCCCAACATTCTGAAAAAACACAATCTGCAGATGCTGTTTTGGAGAAAGCAGAACCTGAGACAGAGAAAAATATGGGGGTAAATGAGGTAAAACAAAAAAAAACTAACAAGCTGGTAGAACATAATAAAAAAGCAAACCCAGCTTCCACAAACAGTATACATTCAAAAATAGAAAATAAACATATTGCAAATGAAGGGCCTGAATCCATGTTGCCAGCATTAACTGAGACTGTTAATCAGGATAAAAAAAAAAAATAAATGGGCAAGAAAAAAACGTTAAAATTAAAACTACTATGAAACTAGGGATGCAAGATAATAAAAGTATATCTGTAACACCCCCTAAAGTGACAAAAAGCAGCTGGAGTGAAGAGGAAAAAAGAAAGTACTTGGAGTATATACGCAAAGAGATAATGAGCCGAATCGAGTATCCCTTTATTGCAAAAAGAAGGGGAATAGAAGGGGAAGTATGGGTAACATTTACTATAAAACAAGACGGAAGCTTCAAGAACATTAGCATTACAAAAGAAAGCCCCTATTCGGTACTAAATGATGCTGTCCTTAAAGCCATCCAGAATATTTCTGTTGCAAAAAAACCGAGAGAAGAGATCGCAGTGAATATCCCAATAACATTTACGTTAAAATGAAGCGAGAAAAGGAAACCACCTCGTTAAATATGTAACAATAATCGTTAGCAAATCGGTCAGCATCAGTAACCCAATAATTATAAGCAGGATCCCGGCAACTTTTTCTACAATTATCATTGTCTTACCCGCTTTTTTTATCCCTCCAATTACAAAACCGAGAGCAACAGCAGAAATTAAAAAAGGAATCCACAATCCCATTGAATATGTAAGCAGCAGCAACATCCCCTGTGAAACGGTTGTTTCCTGGGAGGCTAAGGCCAAAATGCCTCCAAGAATTGGCCCGATACATGGTGTCCAACCGAAAACAAATGCCACGCCGAGCAAAAAAGCTTCAATATAAAACGGTGCCTTATTTCTTTTCTGATAATTCCATTTTTTCTGATTTAACAACTTTTGGATTTTAAAAACACCCAACATATGAAGACCAAGTATAATGACTACAACACCAGCAATTTTTGCCAGGACATATTTATATTCATTAAGCAATTGTCCAATACTTGTGGCACTTGCCCCCAGCATCACAAAAACCAAGGTAAAGCCTAAACCAAAAAATACCGCTCCGAGAAAAGCTTTCAGGCGTGGAGTGCTGCCTTCGCCCTTGGTGAGAGATTCTATACTCTCACCGGAAATAAACGAGATGTAGCCCGGCAGAAGAGGTAAAACACATGGTGATAGAAAAGAAAGTACACCAGCAAAAAATGCACTGTAAAATGATAAATTTTCCATTGATTCTAAACCTTTTTTAATGTATTTTGACTTAAACTATGTAATCAAAATAGTATTAAAAGTCAACAAAATATTTGAAATTGCATATATTCATATTTATGAATATCAGTGAGGTGTATTTATGAAGAAAAGTAAGTTTTTAATAGCAGGTCTGGTGGTGGTTGCCGCAGTAGGATATCTTATCATTTCAGGATTCAAAACGAACAGTGTCTACTATCTCAAAGTTAGTGAGCTGGTAAACCAGCATGAGAATGTTTCTGAGAAAGGGCTGAGAGTCAGCGGTGATGTGGAAAACGGAACGGTTAATAAAGATGTCGTCAATCAGCATCTGGAATTTGTCATGACAGATGAAACGGGTGCCAAAATGAATGTAGTATACAACGGAATAATCCCTGATGCTTTTAGTGAAGATGTACAGGTCATTGTTGAAGGTGAATATTCAAAAGATACCAATACATTTAATGCGCGCACACTCCTTGCAAAATGCCCTTCCAAATATGAGGCAGAAGTGACAGAAGGGGAAAAATCCTAAGAGGATTTTCTACTCCCCTTTTTCTGTTTCCCCCTGTTAAACACTGCCTTCGCAGCATTCAACCCTGTGTAAATTTTAATATATTCAACAGAGCAGGCAGGGCAAGAGGTGACATGAGGCTGTCATCTCGACCGGAACGAAGTGGAGTGGAGAGATCTCAGACGTTGTTTGGCTAGAGACCTCTCCGCTTCGGTCGAGGTGACAACTACGTGCATAATGTTATTTCAGACAAAGTGAGAAATCTCTACAATAAGAAACGATATAGCAAATAAATATGCAAGTGTGCTTAAAGGCTGAAAAACAATGCAAAACATTATACTGATAGTAGGTCAAAGCGGTGCTGGTAAAGATACCCTTCTTAACTGTGCATCACAGCATATGGATTGCAATTTTGTAAAGCGATACATTACAAGAAGCCCTGATGAAACGGAAAATAACTACTATATAAGCCGGGATTGCTTTAAGACACTTTCTGAAATCGGATATTTCCTTGCAGAATGGAGCGCCCATTCCAATTTATACGGAATAGCAAAAAATGACATAAAGGAAGGTACCAATATAATATCCGTGTCAAGGCAAGTTGTGGCAACATTTGAGCAGGTGTTTGAAGATGTGACAACTGTTGAAGTTACAGCACCTAAAGATGTGCTGTATCAGAGACTTATTAAACGAGGACGGGAAGCACCGGAGCAGCTGCAAAGCAGGCTTGAAAGAACATATGAGAAAATCAATGCAAAAAAACTGATAACGTTCAATAACTGTTTTGAAAAAGAGGTAAGCAGCCTAAAGTTTATAGAGCTTCTAAAAACTATAGAAACCCACACTTACGAAGTGTAGTTGGGGGAGTGATGTAATTGTTTTTAACCTATTTAACTCTGAACGCTCTTGCTACAGGAAAATTGTTATACACCTCTTCAAATTTATTTTTATCGTAATTACCTAAAACAAACTGCTGGTTAAAATTGGAATCATATACGTCATCCCGCACTATATAAATACCGTTGATGTATCTGCCGTTTGTCATTACTATAACATTCAGACTACTTTCGAAACCAAATCTTTGGATATCTTTGACGTAACCTCCATCCACAAAAACGACACGTTTCAGAGGAATGTTCCTGTTCTGCATTTGCAGCACTCCCTGGTTAAGGTCGATATTCATACCCCTGCATTGCAGCACATTATTTTTCATGGAAGAGCAGTTTACAGCCTGATAGCCACCCGAATCACTCTTTCTTTCATTAAAATCCCAATTTCCGAAAAAGCTTATAGCTCCGTATTTACCAATCATATCGTTTGTATAATAAACGTATGTATTTTTATTTGTCAGATTGTCGTTGTAATTTAAAACCTGATCCAGCATATAATCAGGGGATTTGTTATCCTTTATCATGTCACCGATCGAATCAAATCCTTTATTGTCAATATATGTGATTATATTGTGCATTA
This sequence comes from bacterium, assembly GCA_041694215.1. Taxonomy (GTDB): domain Bacteria; phylum Chrysiogenota; class Deferribacteres; order Deferribacterales; family Flexistipitaceae; genus Flexistipes. Next base: position 11,177 of record JASMTO010000185.1, on the reverse strand, counting down.
CACTTTGATTGTCAGATGTAAAACCTTTTGCAACAAAATACGTTCTCGCTCCACCGTGAGCCCCGCCGTCGTGGTATGTTGCAAGCTCTGCGATATCCATAATTGCATATCCGTAGTCCCACCAGGTAAATACTGCTGAATGCTTCGGCAACTGTCTTTTTAAATCAAGAAAAGTTTGGGTTATAGGTCGGGAAATAGAAGGGCGCGGTATATAATCATAAGCTGTAAAACCGGCTGTAGTAAAAAATATGATAAACGCAACCGGAACGGATAAGAACTGATAATTCAATTTCTCAGTTTTTAAATATTTAACTCCTTGTTTCAGCACTAGATCCACAAAAAAACCTATTCCAATCCCTATGAAAGGGGCAAGAAACATTGAGAATCTGTTGGATGAATAAAAAGCTAGGCACCCTAAACCAAACATGGGGAGCATTGGCAACAAAGAACGCCATTTATAAACAAGAAATGCTACAGCAAGAATTAAACCTGCTATACCTAAAAATTGGTTGCCGATCATCATTTCAATAACTTCACTGATACTTTTCTTCTGGCTTTCAGTGATTGTTTGCAGAATATTGGGAAAAACTATTGTTTTGCTCTCAGGTGCTGAGAAAAAAGAAACAATGTATTTGCCGAAAATAAAATTATAGAGGTTGAATATCCCTCTGTAAAAATACAAAGGATATGAAAACAGTATGAACAATAAAGACGATATGCCTAAAACTTTCCAGCGGACTTTTTTAATAAGCAAAAAGAAAATAAAAATTGCAAAGTAGACAATGATAAATCCAGGGTGTTTATACCACCATGTAAAAAGATACATGGTCAGCCCTAAGATTACAGAATAAAAATAAATCCCTCTATTTGTTTTGCATTTGTCCATGAGATATATCAGGTAGGCGGCAAAAAAAGGAAAAAACATATTAAGTGTATCTGTATCTACCCTGCCTGTGGAAGCTCGAACATAATAAGCGTAGCTGAAATTACCTATTAAGCCTCCGAGTATACCTGCAGCGGGAAAACCTATGCTGAAAAAATAAAGTATGAAGGGGATAACCAGTAAACCGCCCAGAATATTTGTCAGTTTTATCCCTGCGATATAGATTTCATTATACCCTTCCGAATCAAAAAGCCCTTTGGTTTTATCTATCATATAGCTTAACATCGGCACTTTGTTGGGCATATTAGCACCGTCCGGGTATTGCTTTAAGGGTATTTGAGTATTATTATCAAAAGGAACTTCCCCGTACAAATCAGCATATCTGAGCCAGTGATATGCATCCAATGTGGTCATAGCAGGGTAATTTTCTGTAAAATAAACAGGTTTATTCTGAAACCAGAAACTCAGCTGCTCATTCCGTTTATACAGTGTCAGACCATAGCAAACAATTATTATAAAAAAAACGGCTAAAACTTTATAGACATTAGATTTCATAATTCCCCCTATTTATCACTACATACTAAAACCAAATTTTTTTATAAAATCAACATTTTTTATCATTATGAATTTCAAATCAGTATAATAACATTTACCTTTTAAAAGCCGTAATTATCACCTAATTATGCAGCATATACTAATTTGAAAAAAAAATTAATGCATAATTTGCTGTATCTGTTAATATAATATCATGTTTAAATTGACAAAAAGTACGTTTTTTATAGCATTCATTGACTTTATCGTTGTTTATTTTTTATTCAGATTCTCTAATTTTTTTATAGCTCCCCATGCTGAGCCTGTAGTAAAGTATATTGTCACCTCTATCCCTTATGTTGTAATCATTTATGGAATGAATCAGTATGAAACAGAGTCGATAAAAAAGGATCAAATCTTTCCAATCTCCTTTATTATCATTTTTCTGTCGATCATTGCCTCAACAATCTTAAGTTACCTCATTTTTTTTAGCCCGTTGGGTAGAAAAGTTTATTTAATCCATTCAATACTATTTTTTATTTATTTTTCATTGCGTAACAAGGCAATTTCTAACGTAATACCTGAAAAAATTGATGCTGCTTATGTAGTGAATAAAGAAGTGATACCTTTTATGAAAAAACATTTGTCAAAAACTCAATTCATATACACCAACATTTCTAACATTAAAGAATATACAGACAAAAAATTTCCTATTATTTGGGACGCAGGATCTGACACCAGTCTATTTTACAAACTTATGGAATTGAAATTAGCAGGTTACCAAATTTACACTACTTCCAACTATATAGAACACAGGTGCAAATACCTCCCTATAGATATATTGGAAACATACTCTTTTTTTGAGGCAGGCTTTTTCAATAAAGCAAATACTAAAATATACTCATTTGTAAAAAGAAGTGTTGATATAATCATAAGCACATTTTTCCTTATTATCCTGTCACCTTTTTTGCTTTTTATATCTTTATTGATAAGAATAGATTCTAAAGGACCTGTTTTTTACAAGCAAACAAGGACGGGTTTTTATGACTCTGAATTTACTCTCTATAAATTCAGATCAATGGTAGTGAATGCAGAGAAAGACGGTATTAAGTGGGCAGAAAAAAATGATTCCAGAATTACAGGAGTAGGTAAATATCTGAGAAAATATAGGTTGGATGAACTCCCTCAACTGATAAATATTTTGAATGGATCGATGAGTTTGGTCGGTCCCAGGCCGGAAAGACCGGAAATAGACGAATATTTGCGAAAAGAAATCAAATACTATCCTATGAGATATATGGTAAAACCGGGATTGACCGGCTGGGCACAGATATCATATGACTACAGCTCCAGTATTGAAGATTCAAAATACAAATTGATGTATGATTTGTACTACATCAAGCATGTTTCTCTTTTAATGGACATCGATATCATGCTCAAAACGCTCAGGACTGTCATTTTCGGCAAAGGTAGGTAGTTGTGAACTCTATTTGTTCATTAATTTAATAATTATGTTCCAGGTTAAATAATATAGTGATTTACTTACTGAAAATTCTTCACATTTTCTAAATAATTTCCAATTATATTTAAGAAGTGTAAATTTATTGCTAGAAATAGAACTTTCTCTAACCCTATAAATTGCAAGTACTTCGGGAGCGCAAAAAGCATAATCAATTTTTTTTAATATATTCAACCATAATCCATAATCCTGCCTTTTCTTTATTAGAGGCATATACATTTTCCCCAATTTTTCTGTATCATATATTACTGTTAAACATCCTATATAGTTAGATTTTAACATATCATTATATGATAACTTTACAGGTGGTCTTATGATTTTATAGAGCCTTTTACCCTCTTCATTTATAGTTTCATAAAAACTATATGAAAATGAACAACCATTATCATACATAAAAACCAATTGTTTTTCTAATTTCTCAGGTTTCCACAAATCATCCGCATCCAAAAAAGCCATGTATCTGCCTTTTGCTTTTTCAATAGCTCTGTTTCTTGCTACTGCTGGGCCGCTATTTCTTTCTAATTTTATAAGCTTTATACGACTATCTTTTTCACAATAATTTTCTATAATGTCACTTGAATTATCGGGTGAAGCATCATCAACAATTATCATTTCCCAATTTTCATATGTTTGAGCCAAAACAGACTCGATTGTTTGGGATATAAACTTAGCTGAATTGTATGAGGGGGTTATTACTGAAACCAGCTCATTCATTACAAATTCTTTGATATAGATTAACCAATTTTTTTGCCTCTTTATTCCAGTTAAATTCTTTCATTATATACTCTTGACCAATTTCACCCATGTTCTTTTTAGCAGTTTCTTTTCCAACTATTCTTTTTATTGCTGATGCTATATCGTTTACACTTGAGGGATCAACAAATATACCAGCGTTAAGATCCCCTATCTCATTTTTCCATTTATCAAAATCTGAGGCAATAAATGGAGTTTTAAATAGCATATACTCATACAATTTATTTGCACTGCTATTTTTATGGTCGCCCACATCTAAAATAGTTACCAACCCTGCATCTGCATTTTTCACATAAGCCATCGCATCGACATAGTCCATATAGCTTAAATGCTCAACATATTTATAACCTGGTAATTTTGAAATCTTTTCTAAATAATTACGCTCTATTTTTCCAATTAACCATAAACCAACTTCTTTTTCTTTGTTAACTATTTCAATAGCGTTAATCATCTGCTCTACTCCTCTTGCCGGCGTAAGTGAATGACCGACATAAATAGCCATGGGTTTTTGCCTAACAATATAACGTGATTTAGTGCTAACTGTATCAATAAAATTCTGATCTATAATGGGGGCATTACGTAACAGTATTGCATTATCATAAATGTTAGTAAGCTCCTCTTGGGTTACAAAAAAACCATCAGCAATGTTTGCAAGTTTTTTTTCTAACGAAAACACCATATTTGAAATTATCTTTCTAAATTTGATTGGGATCCATTCTCTCTGTAAAATTCTTTTTCTAAAATCCTCATGAGTATCATACACCACCCTAAAGCCCATTTTTTTCATAAGAATAGCTAAGGGTAATGCATCAGGGTTATTAAAATGGTAACAATGTGCCTTTTCTCGCAAAATTCTTATAAATAAAATAGGTATATAAAAAAATCTGAAGAGCCTTCTCAAGGTTGGCACAGACTTTATTGCCACTCCGTCTTTAACAGTGTTTTTTTTATCTCTGCAATAAAGTACTACTTCATATTCGTTTTTTACAAGAGTCTTACAAACTTTATGAAAAACCCTTACATCATTTGAAGTATGGACAGGGGAGACAACACATACTTTCATTAAAATCCTCTTAAAAAATCAGTTAAATGTATCAATCCCATAAATTTGATAAAATTTTTTTAAATTTAATTCTCAATGAATGAAGCAATGCCAGTGTAAAATAAAACAGTCCCATGTTCTTTTTAACAATATAGTTCCTTGCTTTTAAATTTTTCCAGCTTTTATCTTTAGTATTTTCATAAGAAAAGCCAGCCTCTGCTGAAAAAATTAAATGTTTAGTGTATACGGGCTTAAAACTTTTACTACAAACCCTTGTCATCTGTTCAAAATCAGCAATTATAGGATAATTTAAATCATATAACTCTAATTCTTTTCTTAAATAAAACACACTCTGATGGCAAGGTGTGTTATGCGTTAAATAAAGTTTGGTCAAAGACTCTTTTTTTTTTAATTTTTCAGTTTCTTTAACATAGTAACAAGTATTGGTTGTTTTGCAATTAACTAATGATAAATGATCCAAATACAATAATTTATCCCCTGCATTCATAAAATTTACCCACTCACCAGTTAATAACTTTATACCTTTATTCATAGCGTCGTAGATACCTTTGTCGGGTTCGCTGATCCAATAGTCAATGGCATGCTCGTATTTTTTGATGATATCAAGGGTGCCGTCGGTAGAGCCGCCGTCGATGATGATATATTCCACATTGGGATATGTTTGGTTGATAACACTCTGGATGGTTTCTTCAAGATATTTTTCGCCGTTGAAGACAACGGTTATGATGCTGATTAGGGGTAATTGGTTAATGGTGGATTGGTTAGTGGTATATTGGTTGATTTTTTCTTGGATTTCAGGGGGTGCAGGTTGGATTGGATTATTGTCGGAGTCAGTAATATGCCAGGTGATTGTGTTAGTGTTAGTGTTGGTGTTGGTGTCAGTTTTATCCAATGTTGAATTTTGAATGTTGAATGTTGAATTATCGACTTTGAATTCATTGCCATCTTTATCATTTAAAATTAAGCATTCATCATTAAACATTAAATTTTCGTATGAAAATTTAAAGTAACCTCGTGTACGGAGTCCGCCTTCGTCTTTTCGTCCTTCGGTTTCCGGTAAAAAAAGCATTGTCTCGAATTTATCATCTGGTTTGCCGATAAATTTTGAGTTTTGAATGTTTAATGTTGAATTATTTATCTTCCACTTAAATTCATTTTTAATTTTTCCGTTTTCATCAAATTCAAGCTGGTCGTCAAATGGGCGAATCAGCAATTGTGTTGTACTGTATTGTTTGTCATCATAAGTATGTGTTGGTGTTAGTGTTAGTGTTGGTGTTGGTGTTGGTGTTGGTGTTGGTGTTGGTGTTGGTGTTGGTGTTTGTAAGCTATATTTTGACATTATTTGTTCTCCAGTGATTTTAAAGTTATCCGTGGTTATTTTTATACAATTAACTATCTCTCCTTTCTAAAAAATCAGAAATAAATCCTTCTTTTTCTAAAGATTTTATTACGCCCCTAAGCAGATAGTTATTTGTAAAATTTATTGTATAAATTCTGCCACCTTCCTTGATTGGCTCTATAAATTTTCTTTCTTTGAGTTTTTCCATAAACCGCGATTTTTTAACACTTCCATCAATCCCAATTTTTGATAAATCCTGAGATTTTATGGACATCTCAGGAGAATCGATTATTAAGTGTAACACCCTTTTTTCTTCGGAAGTTATCAGTTTTCTTTCCAACGCATATTTAATTGAAGGAAATAATATTTTTCCTACTACAAATTCTCTTTTTAATAAAATATCAATTTTTTCTATTTCATTTTTCAAGCCTTTTAAAAAATATTCACACCATCTCAGCAAATCGTCATCTAATAAACTATCTGCACACGAAAGCATTTCATAATATCTATCTCTATCGCTATAAAATACTGAAGAGGGGTTAAGTATTCTCTTATCTCTAACCTGAAATCCAAACTTGATTAACAAGGCATAATTTAATAATCTTCCGACTCTTCCATTTGCATTATCATAGGGATGGATATACGCAAATCTATGGTGTGCTATTGCAATCATTAAAAGTTGATATTGTTCCTTTCTATCCTCATTTATAAACCTTATAAATTCTTCAAAACAATCGTTTAATATTGAAACATCAGGTGGTCTGTGCTTTGCTTTTTGGATTATCACATTATGTTTTCTAACTTCTCCAGGATATTTAGAACCTTCCCCCTTTGGCGGTGGAATTAAATCTTTTGTAATAATTTTATGAATCTGGGATATAAACATCCTGTTAATAGAATAATGCTCAATACTTTTTTCAATAAAATCAATAGCCTCTTCAATATTTAGAATCTCTTTTTCTTCTTCTTCAAATCTATTTTCAATAATTTTTTCAATATACTCTGACAGTGTAGTATTGTTACCTTCTATCCTCGCCGAACCTAAAGTTTCTAATTTATGGAATATTTCCTTTAATTGCAAAAAAATATATTCAGGAATCTCACCTTCGATTCTTTTTACTTTTAGTTTTTCTAAGTCAATAATTAGGTTTGTTAAATCACTTTCCCATTTTGGTTCAGGTATTCTAATTTTAACATTATTCATTACTTTACACTAACCTCAAACACTACTTATCATTTTGTTTGAATAACCTATTACTATTATTTGTTAAAGTATCATACTGTTTGTGACATTACTTCACAATAATTCACTTTATTACTTATCATCAGTTTTTTCAACTAGCTTTTCAAATGTTTTGTCTTTTTACATCTCACGTTTTGGTGTTAGTGTTAGTGTTGGTGTTGGTGTTGGTGTTGGTGTTGGTGATTTTTCGTGACAGAGATTTTATTAGCCCCCGGAGCATTTTGCTTATAGTACCAAGGGTAATTATAAGTTCATCGTATTTTTTCTCTTCAATATACCCGAGGTCTTTTGCAAGTAAAATATGATATTTTAGCTCTCCAACTGAACCGTTAGATACTCCAATAAACTGTCCGAATTCTTTTGTGTTATTCCAATAGCTGCCTTCCAATAAATTTGCACAAATAGAGCTACTTACTCTTCTTATTTGCGATACGAGTCCGAATTTTTCCGAAGAAGGAAAATCTTCTGTAATTTTATATAACTTAAGAGTAAGTTTATGTGATCTCTGGAAAACATCCAAATTTTCAACACTTTTTATCTCATCCATACTTCTTCCTCTCCTCCGACACCAGCACCAACACCAACACGAACACCAACACTAACACAAACACCAACACAGTACTTTTCACGCCTTACATCAGGGAAAATATTTATAAACTTCTTTTCTGTGAAGGCATCTTATAAATTCAAAGTTAGAATTATTATAGTATATACCTATTCTGTACTCGTTCAATCTTATCCTATAGTAATGGTTAGAGCCGGATAATTTCTTTACATTTTTAAGACCTGAGAAATTTTCAGCGTTTTCAATATCATCAATTAAGTCTTTAATTTGATTTCGTATTTTTTTATTTTTAATCTTTTTCAAATCTCTCAAGAAACTGGAGCGAAATTCTATTTTCACTTCTAATGTTCCAAAACCTTTAGCACTTCTCTTTTATCTATTTTTTTGCTACTTGCACCTTCTTTAATTGCCTCAGATAATGCAATATCTTCAATTGCTTCAGAAAATATATCCTGAAAAATGTCCTTATTTTCCAAAATAACTTCTAATAAAGATTCCTTGAATAATTCTTTCATTTTTTCACGCTCTATTTCTGTAATATTCATAAAAGCACCTGCATTAGTAATATATTTTATTCTTATAACCTAAAATACTAAAATACTAAAATATCATCAAAAAACAATCCCAAATTACTTAAATACCTCCACAACATCAACCATCTCAACTTTCTTAACTTGCATTCACTTTCACACCTTACGTTTCACGTCTCACTCTCACACATCCACACTCGTAAAGTTCAGTTTTCAAAATCAATTCCCAGTGACTCCAGGTCAGCCAAATCTTTGAATCTCCCTATTTTACGTTTGTTTCTTATATATTCATTTTTTCCAATAAAATATACCGGCACATCACCGTACATACCTTCCTCTTTACCTTTATCAACTTCCTCAAATGTAAGACCGCTGATTGACGTAAGAATGTCAATACGAACAGGAGGATAGCCAAGTTGTATGACATTGTTTGTTGTCGTAAAATCATCCGTTTTTAAACCTAATGAGCCAAAACCAAACCCTGTCAGTGCCTTTAGCAATCTTTTTGCATTATCTTCAGATGGGTTAATGAAAATATCAATGTCACCTGTGTACCTGGGCACTCCATAAAAAGCAAGAGCATAAGCCCCTACAATGACATACTCAACATTGTTTTTGTTTAAATACTCTAAGAACTCTTTGAAGTCTTTCTGTACTTCCATATTGTTGTTTCCTTAGCTTTTCTACTGCAGATAAACGTTCGGAAACGGGCAAACTAAGCCAGTATTCCAAATCCTTTTTTATTTGATCAAATTTTTCTAATTTATTTTTTTGCACAACCTTTTTCAAAAAAAACTCCACCTTACCGTTTATGATATGATATGTATATTATTGATTATAAGGAAATTTTTATTGTTTTGCAATTTCAATCACATCAACTTTCTCAATCCCGACAACCATATCAACCAGCACTCACGTTCAACGTCTTACGGTTTACGTCTCACGTCTCACGTTTTACGTCTCACATCTCACGTTTCACGTCTCACGTCTCACGTTTCACGTTCTCATACAGCTCAATATACTTCTCCGCCACCACTTTGCTGTCAAACTCCCGCACCACTTTATCTCTGGCATTTTTCCTTAATCCAGTTAATTCAGAACCTTGAACGTTGAACGTTGAACCTTGAACTTTACTTAAAACCCACTCTATACCGTCAGCTAAATCTTTACTTTCAAAAGGTTTGGCTAAAAACCCATTTATTTTGTGATCTACTATATCTAAGAGCCCAGTCGCACCAAAAGCCACCACAGGCGTACCACATGCCATACTTTCACTAGCTGTTTGACCAAATGCTTCTTGCAGACTTGGCACAACCATAACATCCACAGCGCTATAAAGCGTAATCAAACTCACATCATCTGACAAGCTTCCCAAGTAGTGTGTTTTAAATCCAAAATCAGGAGCATTTAGCGGTTTACTACTCCCGAAAACGACAAACTCAATATCATAATTTTTATTCATTTTAAATAATGCTTCACTCAACTCACCGTATCCTTTTCTTGGATCACTTGTAGCACTCATAGCTCCAAAAAGTACAAGCTTTTTATCTTGAGGAAGATTCCAAAGTTCTCTTGCTTTTTGCTTATCAAAAGGTCTAAATTTGTCTGTATCTATAGGGTTTGGCAAATTTACTACTTTCTTATTTCCTAAAAGACTGCTTTTTTTCGCAGAGTCGTGCATCCATTTACTTAAACCAACAATTGTCATATTATCTATTTTAGCAAAAATTTTTGCCTTTCTTTCCCTTACTTTACGGCTCAAATCTTTTTCTTTTTTACTTCTAAGAACTTTGCAGTAACCACATTTCTCTGAATACTTTCCGCATTCTTCATCATAATGACACCCACCTGTAAAAGCCCACATATCATGTAACGACCAAACAATAGGTGCTTTAATTTTTGCAATATCTTCTATTCTCATCATCCCGCCGCATATCCAGTGCAGATGAACTATGTCGGGGTTTATCTCATTTATCTTATCGACAATACCACTAAACCCAAACCACGAGGGACTAAATAGTGTTTTGCTCTTATTTTTATACAGGCGTGTTGGTATAGAGTCCAAAGTTGGTCTAACTTTGCCAAAACCTTTTTGTATCTTTGTGGAAGGGCCAATGACTGTATAATCATCACTTGCTTTTTTCTGTACCAACATCTGACTTTCAACCCCGCATCTCAGCAAAGCCTTATGCAATCTATACGCAGCCCTCGCAGCTCCACCTTGAATATCGGATGTGTTTACAATAAGGATTTTCATTTAATAGCCTATTTTTTGACGAATTTCTTTAGTGTTTTTTAAAATGTACTTTTCAACTTGTTCATCAATATCAACTTTAGATTTACCCTCTCTAACAAATACAAGAGAAATATTAGGGTTGTATTTTTTATAAAGATTCTCACTTTGTTTCATATTTTGAAAGTTTGATATCTCAAGTGCATTTTTTATAGTTTCAACAGACATAGAAAAACCTAAGTTTTTATATAAATTTTGAATCGTTTCAATTGGATTTTCCTTTAAATCTTCATACTTTACCATATGTATTCGTTGTGAACTCTCATCTCGTAATAGCCAACTTGCTACATGACTTTTCCAAGTATTTAAGCCAAACCTTTTATCTTTTACAAACTCTTCAAATGTCCCATGAAATTGATTTAACATTTTCGCATAGTGATAGTAACTATTCATAACACTGACTGGATTTCTTACTAAATAAATAACATGATTATAATATGGACACCATTCACAGTGAC
>JASMTO010000184.1:0-12337 GCA_041694215.1 bacterium | reverse complement strand
AGGATTTTCGTAACGTTTCGATAGTAACGGACAAGGGGATGACGAGTAGTAAAAATATAGATTATTTATTATCCGGGGATCATTTATTTATAGTTGGAGAATCCAAGAGTAAGAAGATATCCAGAGAGATATTATCGGAAGCTAATGCTGAGCAGGAGGAGAAAGAGAGCGATTTTACATATGAAAAAGCTTTACCGTATGAATATGAAGTTGATGGGATTAAAAAATCTTGCAAATTACGTTATGTTTGCAGTTTTAACCCTGAGACGTATCGATTGAATGCCGAAAGATTTAAGATAAAGCTTGCTGACTATGAAGAGAAGCTTTCGGAGATAAATGCTAAAAATATAGATTCAGCAGACAAATATAGTCAACTTAAATCCTGGTTAAAATCACATGGTATGATTAAGTGGTTTGATTTGTCTATACAAGATGATATTATTATTTCTAAATCCAATGATTCAGTGCTGTCTTCGGTTCAAGCTGGTTTTGGTTGGTTTTTAATAAAATCCAATTTATCGTGGGAGTGGGACAAAGAAGAGATTGTGTCAGGCTATAAGACGTTATGGAAAGTGGAGCATGGTTTCAGAGAATTAAAGCATTCGCTTGACATCCGTTCCATGTATCATTGGACAGAGAGGCGGATTAGAGCACATATATTTCTATGTTTCATAAGTATGGTAGTAACGAGTGTGGTAGAGAAAAGGCTTAAAGATTCCGGCATTGATATGAGTTGGGAGAAATGTTTGTATGAAATGCGAAAAATTAAAGTTATAGATTACAGGACGAAGTCAGGTATATATGGTCGTGCTGTTAGTGGGGTTAACAAACATCAGGAAAAATTATTTAAAGCTGTGGGGTGTCCAAAACCTGCGTTTGGGCATTTGTAGTAAATAATTTTCAGGGCGAGTTAAGCTAACCTACTCACATATAGTATTTTTTTTGATTAGTGCTGATAAACTCGAGGTATAAGAAAAACATTAGAGGTTTTTTATCTAATCTTTTGGTAATTTGTTGTTAATCACTTTTATATTTATAAAATCTTAAATTTTTCTTTCATATGCTTGTTGTAATAAGTCTTTTAAGAGTTCTCTATGCTTTTTTATGCTTTGTTCCTGCAAACGTATTTTATACCTCTTCCCTCGTGAATCATAATCAAGAACATCCACTCCGGCGTATTCAAATTTCTGATCTAGTTCTTCATTTTTCGGCAAAATAGCTTCCAATCTTAAACCACTTTTTTGTGGTTTACATATAGCAAAATTAAAAGGTTTGTTATCTATTTTAAAGCCAATATAATATTTATTATAAGTTTGTTCACATTGGGGAGCGAACTCTTTAACAATATCCAAAATATCGTCTGCAAGTTTTACAGTTTTAGGAGTACCCCTTTTGGTTTCCCAATAATTACGATCAGTGGGTTCTGCAGTTGCTTCATCCTCCTCAATAAACCCTAAACGCACGGTATCAAGAACTTTTGTAAAATGAAGTCCTATACCATCCGACGTTTCAATTGCTGTTAACTGAAGTGCCATAATAGGAATAAAACCGTTAAAAAGACTGATTACATTTAAAAACCTGCTGTTAATATCTTCAGCCACAATAACAGCAGTATGGTCATACTGAGGATAGCGCCTTCTTTCAATATCCCAATATTCTATAGTTCTAATGATATGAGATTCATCGGTTGCTCCAAGCTGAATTTCTACCTCAAACCTGCCATAACCTTCAGCTTCTTGAAGCAATAAGTCAAGTCTTCCGGCGTTTGGTTGCAAACGCTCTTTATCGCGAACTATCACATCACCAATTCCCAATATAGAAGGATCAGAAGCAATTGCATCTTGAAGCCAGTTTTCATTGTATTTAGGGTGGTTTTTTAGGCTAAAAGTTTTTAACTGAATATAATCCATTATTAACCCCGTATTTTAGAAAAAAACTTACTAAAATTTTACCACACAATTTAAGATTGTCAAAAAAATCTATTGTCATAGTATATTTACAAAATATTTTTAATTATTTTCTTGTATTAACTTACTAGCTTCTTTGGCAAGTTGAGATCTTCCACCTATTATAAATAAGCCTAGAAGCTCGTTTTTTAAAATGCCTTTGTTGCTTTCTCCTAAATCTTTTCTCATTTCACGGAAAAGGTTATCAATCATGAACAGATTATTTATTTCATTTTTCCCATTCTCAGAAGCACTGCGCCACTGTGAATATGCTTTTACTACACCAGGACCTCCATAAACAGTAATTTTTGAAGTAAAATCATAAAAAAACTCTTCTACATTATCTGGCAATACTTCATCACTTTTTTCCCAGCTTTCGTATTACGCATTAACTGTACAACCATATCCATAAACTCATTGTATATAGCAGCTTTCTTTTCTTTGTTTGCTTCAAAGGCAACCCTTTCTTTTGCTTTACGGGAATTATAAGAGGCGATAAAAACCGATGATATAACAGTTGCTGCCCCAGCAATTATAGCTGATCCCAAAGATGGATTTACATGTGTTAATGTCATCAAAAACCATGATACCAACATAAACATTAAATAAGCGAATAAGCCTATTAAAACAAAAATTAAAAAAAATAATACTCTCTTCTTCATAAAATTACTCTATTTAATAAATATTTATAATCTTCTATATTGCTTAGGGTAAACTAACAAAAGCCCTATTAGATTAAAACAATGCATTATTTGTCTGATAATCATTAACAAGTTGAAATAAAGTAGGTACCTCCTTCACTTATGCACACAAAGTGCTATGATATTGGTAGGGCACCAAACATAAAAGCTAAAGGAGGTACCATATGACACTATACGGAGGTTTTGACTTGCATTCAAGCAATAATTATTTAGCAATAATTGATGAGAATGACAAACGTATTCTTAAAAAGAAGTTGGACAACGATCCTGATTTAATTATTTCAACATTAAAGCCATACCAAAATGAGCTTAAAGGTGTCGTTGTTGAGTCTACTTTTAACTGGTATTGGCTTGTAGACCTTTTAATGGACAATGATTTCAAGACACATTTGGCAAACCCTTCTGCTATGAAAAAATATGAGGGGTTAAAGCACTGTGATGACAATGATGATGCGTATTGGCTTGCTCATCTTTTAAGGTTGAACATTCTACCAGAAGGTTACATTTATCCAAAGAAGCAACGTCCAATACGGGATTTACTCCGGAAAAGAGGATAACCCTTTATTCGAACAGTTTAACTATGATGAGTCCCTGTCACTTTCAGGAATTATTAGTAAAGAAAGCATAGATCATCTTTCAAATCAAATACGGCAAATAGAAAAGAAGGTCGAAAACTCGATGGAGCTTCACAGCTCATTTACCAAATTGCAAACAATTCCCGGTGTAGGTAAAATATTAGCACTAACAATTATGCTGGAAACAGGAACAATTGAAAGATTCGATAAGGTTGGCAATTTTGCTTCATATTGCAGGCAAGTTCCTACAAAATGGACGAGCAATGAGAAAACAAAAGGCAGTGGAAACCGGAAAGGGGAGTGGTAAAACCACATTGCCTGATTGGAAGCCGCTTCAACCTGTAGATTAAGTACTTTGCTGCCTATGCGATGAGCTTACTAAGGATTGGTTAAAAACCATGGTTTCTGATATCAAATTTTATAGACATCGCATGGTACTGACGTTTTTCTGGTTCGCGGAATGCGAAACGGGTATCCCGGAATATTGGTAATACCCAAATCCTGATGGGTGTCTCTTTTTTCCTCTTCCATTGAAGCTGAATAGATAGGATCACCACAGTTGCAAAATCACAAAAGGAATTACCGGCAAGCTCAGCTTTCATTTCTTTTTTTTCCTCGCGATACCTTTATCTGAAAATCAGTAAACGTCAAAACTCATTACAGCCAAACTATAATTCTTGTGAACCAAAATATAAGATAAAATTATAAAAAGGGCTCATTACGTGCTCCCACCCTAAGGAAGCCTTTTGAGTAAATATCTTCAGCATTATTCACTGTATAAAAGATATCATTGCCTTGCTTTAAAAATTTAACAGCGAGCTTTTCCACCTCAAAATTCACTTCCTTCTGAAAATTTATAAAAAACTCATCAACCTCAATATTTCTACCTACGTGCCTTCTTAAAGCAGTATCAAGAATATTTACATATGCCGTATTATTCATATGCAGGTTTGTATCAAAATCGGAAAACCGTACAGTCTGCAGGATTCCTTCTTCACCTTCTGGTTTTTTATCAACTTTAAAAGAACTAATGGGAAAATCAGTGGCATGAAAACTCTCAGTCTCATAAGCTTTGCTTAGATAAGCAGGGATGCGTTTTATCCGTTTGGAAGTTGTATCCAAAAGTGTCCACATCGAAACCGCTCTCACAACCTCAGTGCCTCGCCTACGAATAACAAATTCCCGGAATGCTTTTATGCCGGATATCCCCGATGACCACGTTGTTACAGAAAGTTTATCCGTTAAAACAGGGTATTCTGTAATATCCACATACAGCTTATTCAATACCCAGGCCACTCCCATATTTTTAAGCGTTTCTGTATCATAGCCAACCATATCAGAATGATATATGGCAATTTCCTGGAAAAAAGAGACAATGCTATCAAGCCTTAACTTGAAATCAAATCCGATGTCGTTATAGTTTACAACCTTTTCCACTTCCACAATCATGATTAAATTACCGGCTCAAAATATTTCATATCAGCGTTATAATCAAAGATTTCTCCATTATCTATGAGATAGTACCATCCGTAAATGTTAACAGATTTTTCTTTAATCTGTTTTTCTATAAAAGGATATGTCATTAGATTCTCTAATTGCTTAATGACATTAATCATTTCCAAATGATAAGGCATTCTTATATCAGCATTTAGATTTTTAAGGAACTCCTCTTTAGAGTTTTCTGCAAGAGAAAGCCATTGTTTTACATTGGGAAGCAGACTAAGGTCATCTTCTTTTTTTAACAGCGAAGAACACCCCCCACAATTGGAATGTCCGCACACCACAATATTTTGTACTCTCAACACAAGCACAGCATATTCGATAGCTGCAATAGTAGATGAATATTCCCCCTTTGTGGAATAGGGAGGAACAATATTGGCTATATTTCTGATGATAAATAACTCACCGGGCAGGGAATTTGTAATAAAGGAGGGCAAAACCCTTGAATCACAACAACTGATAAACAACGTGTGAGGAGCCTGCTCTGAAGCAAGCTCCGAAAACAAATTCTTATGCCTTTCATATGAGTACTGCTTAAAATCTTTTATCTTTTTGTGTAACAAACTCATATGTTCCTATATCATCGTTTATTTTCTTTTGCAATCTCCACAATGGGTCTTCGTCCGCGCCTTTCCCGTTTAAAAATTTCCAAAATTATTTCAGCCTCCTCAAAAGGGACTGTTATAAAAGAAAATTTTTCAAATACCTTCGCATCTTTGATCTTTCTGTTTTCAACACCAGCTTTATCAATTATAAAATCCACCAGTGATTTAGGAGTCATTCCATCCATTTTACCAAGAGCCACGAACAACCTTGTCCGCCCCTGTCTGTTAACGTTAACATCACTTATTTCGCGATAACTATTTTCACTCAAATCATCCTCATAAGCTATATTCAACAGTGCTGAAACCAGCTTAGCAGGCTCGGCCTTCTCAAGCAAATCTTCCGCTATATCTTTATAGTTTTCCAAATTATCTGAATTGAGCGCTTCTAAAATCTCTTCTTTTATGTTTTCTTTTTTAGCCTCGATAATTTCTCCAACACCGGGAAGGCTTTTTTTCCTTATGTCAGTTTTGGCTTTTCTCATAATGAAAAGGAGTTTTCTATACTCTTCAGGCGTAACAAATGTAATAGCAGTGCCTTCTTTTCCGGCTCTACCCGTCCTTCCAATACGGTGTATATAAGCGTCAGGATCCTGAGGAAGGGCATAGTTTATTACATGAGTCAAATCCTGGATATCAATACCTCTTGCTGCCACATCAGTGGCAACTAGCATATTAACCTGCTTGTTTCTGAATTTTTTCAAGATTCTTTCCCGCTGATGCTGGGATATATCACCATGCAGTGCTTCTGCATTATATCCCCTGTCTATAAGTCTGTTTGCAAGCTTATCCACATCAACTTTAGTTCGGCAAAAAATGATACCGTAAAACTCTTTTTCCATATCTCTGATTCTGCACAGTGCTTCAAATTTGTCTGATTCTCTCACCTCAAAATATATCTGCTCAGTCAAGCCGGCGGCGAGCTCTTCACTTTTGGTTTTGAAAATTTCAAACTCACCCATGAATCTTTTGGCTATATTCAAAATTTCTCTCGGCATAGTGGCTGAGAAGAGAAGCATTCGTTTATCAGGGTTCGCCCTTTTTAAAATAGATTCAATATCTTCAATAAAACCCATATTGAGCATTTCATCAGCTTCATCCAAAACAAGATAATCCAACCCCGATATATCCAACGTTCTCCTGTTCAGGTGGTCTATAACCCTTCCAGGGGTCCCCACCACAATATCTGCACCACTACTCAACCTCTTCAGCTGTAATTCTATAGACTGACCGCCGTAAATTGGCACTATTTTTAATCTCTTTTTGCCGCGAAGTGAGTTAAGTTCTTCAGAAACCTGTATCGCCAATTCCCTTGTGGGCGTCAGGATCAATGCCTTAACCCGTTTTTCATCACATTCTAATCGGTCTAAGATAGGTAAACCAAAAGCTGCAGTTTTACCGGTACCGGTCTGAGCCTGTCCTACCACATCCTTTTCACTTTTCATTAAAGTTGGAATAACCTGGGCCTGTATAGGTGTCGGCTCTTCAAACCCTTTCTTTTTTACTGATTTCAATAAATTTTCTGATAGCCCTAATTCATCGAAAGAAATACTTTGCTGCATATTTTATACCCCTATGTTTTATTTTTTGAGGTAATCGCACTTTTAAAAATAATTAAGCAGATGTTTATCGCCTTTTAATATTTAAATCGGATTTTGATTTAAGCAAAAATTCGGACAGCTGAACATTTACCTCAAAATTTAATTAATCATTTAAACAATGAAATATAACAGAGACGTGATTAATTGCAATCATTAATTAAATAACATGAAAGAAAAAATAAAAATTTTCACAAAACATCGTTTGTCTGTAAACTTATTTTTCTCGATTCTAGTTATAGATAATTGTAATAAAAACCGTGATAAATTATAGTGTACATTGTATACAACTGCATTGACATACAGTTTTTATTATGCTAATTATTAAGTTAGCAAATTAACGATGTTTGTAAAATAAAAAAAAGGGGTGTAAAATGCCAAGAAGAGACTTAGTCACCTACCCAAAAAAAGTTTCCTACAGGAAACACACCGGAATGGTGGCATGGCTGCTTCACAGAATTACCGGTGTTATCATAGGTCTATACCTGATTTTTCACATTCTTGCAAAATCAGGGGTTGCTGGTTGGTTTAATACTTTAACATCTAATCCCATTGCCAGAACAATTATATTGGTAACCTTTGCTTATCATGCGTTTAATGGATTCAGAATTATCCTTATTGACTTTTCAACAGGTTCTGAAATAGGTGTTTTCAGTAAGCAATTTATGGTTGTAATTTTCTTAACAATTATTGTGTCTGTATTAGGCGCTATTCCAATATTTTCGTAAGGAGGAATTAGATGAAACCTTATAAATTCATGGGTTCCAGTGACAGCGGTGTTTTTGAATGGCTAATGCAAAGAATTTCAGGTGTCATTCTAATAGTAGTAATTTTCATCCATTTCTTTTCAATGCTTTCTTCCGGTGCATGGGGACTACAAAAAATGGTTTTGGGTCCCATATTTATTTTCGGAATTTTTCATACAATGAATGGCTTTAAAATGATAACAGATGACTACGTATCAAATAGGATATGGAGAGCAATTTTACTGGCTGTATATTGGATAGTTGGTTTAACTGTTGGTTTTCTTGCACTATCTTTAGCATCCATGATGTAAAAAATTATCAGAGGGGTATAAAATATGTCTGCAAAAGTAGAGTATCATAAGTTTGATGTGATTGTTTTGGGAGCTGGCGGTGCAGGATTAAACGCTGCACAGGTGGCTTCACAATTTGTAAGTACAGCAGTAATTTCTGAAGTTTATCCCACAAGGAGTCATACAATCTCCGCCCAAGGCGGTATTTCTGCTGCACTTGGTAATATGGAAGAAGATCATTGGCTTTGGCACATGTATGATACTGTGAAAGGTAGCAACTACCTGGCTGACCAGGATGCTTGCGAGTATATGACAAAACTGGCTCCACAGTATATTATAGAACTGGAGCATATCGGTTTACCGTTCAGCAGAACAGAAGAAGGAAAAATTGCCCAAAGGCCTTTTGGAGGCCATACTTCCAATTTTGGTAAAAAAGCAGTTAAAAGAGCCTGCTACGCTGCTGACAGAACCGGACATGCTATGCTGCAGACGCTTTACGAAAAGTCTGTTGAGCAGGGAACTCAGTTTTTTAGTGAATTTTATGCACTTGAACTTATTACAAACGAAGGTGCAGTAAATGGCGTTATCTGCTGGGATATGAAAAACGGTGGCTTTCATATATTCCATGCCAAAGCAATTGTTTTTGCAACAGGCGGTATGTGTAGAATTTATCAGACTAACTCCAACGCGCACATTAATACTGGGGATGGTCTTGCAATGGCAATGAGAGCAGGTTTCTCCTGGAGTGATGCAGAATTTACACAATGTCATCCAACAGGCCTTTACGGCGCCGGAAACCTTATCACTGAAGGTGTTAGAGGCGAAGGTGGTATTCTCCTTAACGCTGATGGCGAAAGATTCATGGAAAGATATGCACCTACTATCAAAGATTTAGCACCTAGGGATATAGTATCCAGATCAATGGCAAAAGAAATACTTGAAGGACGGGGTGTTGGACCCAACAAAGACTATTTGCTCCTTAAAATTGATCACATTGGTGCAGATGTCATCATGGAAAAACTTCCTGGCATTCATGAACTTGCCCTTATTTTTGCTGGTGTCGACTGTACAAAAGAACCAATACCCGTTGTACCCACAGCCCATTACCAAAATGGTGGCATTCCCACTAACTATCGCACGCAAGTTGTTAAAGCTAAGGGGGAAAATCCTGAGGAAACGGTACCAGGATTTTTCGCAGCAGGTGAAATTGCTTCTGCTTCTGTACATGGTGCTAATAGATTAGGAACAAACTCCCTTCTTGATTTGGTTGTTTTTGGTCGAACAGCAGGCGAAGAAGCTGCAAAGTGGGCTCAGGAAAATCCTTTTGTGGGACTTCCGGATGATGCAGGCAAATTTGGTATTGAATTACTGGAAAAATTTGCTAATGCCAACGGAAAGCACACTTTTAACGAAATTTATCAAGATCTTATCGAATCAATGCAGAAAAATGTAACTGTTTTCAGAACCGAAGAAGGGCTGAATGAATCTCTTGAAAAAATAAAGGAACTTAAAGCAAAAATGCAAGATTACAGGGTTAATGATAAATCGACAATTTTTAACCTTGAATTAATAGAAGCATTAGAATTAAACAATATGTTAATGGTAGCTGAAGCACATACCCTTGCTGCCCTCCATAGAAAAGAGTCCAGAGGTGGTCATTACCGTGATGATTATCCAGACAGGGATGACAAAACGTATCTTAAACATACTGAAGTTTTTTACAATGAGGATGACTCGTTTACGGTCGAATACAGAGATGTCAGGCTTAAACCTCTGACTGTGGAAACATTCCCACCAAAAGCCAGGGTATATTAAATAAGGAGGGTAAACGATGAGTAAATATATTAATGTTGAAGTTTTCAGATACGATCCGGAAAAGGATAAAGAACCTTACTATCAGACTTATAAAGTTGAAGTCAGAAGAAAAGGTATGTTAATGCTGGAAGTTTTGAACCAGATAAAATGGGAGCATGACCCCACGTTTACTTTCAGAAGATCTTGTCGGGAAGGTGTTTGCGGTTCTGATGGTTTGAATATAAACGGTGTCAATATGTTATCGTGTATAACAAAAATAGAAGATTTGGGTACAGATAATATAACAGTTCAACCTCTGCCCGGCATGCGTGTAATCCGTGATTTAGTTACTGATGTGGAAGATTTTTTTAATAAATTTATAGCGGTAAAACCGTACCTTATAAGAAAAAGTGCTATTCCAGATAAAGAAATGTACCAATCACCCGAAGATAGGAAAAAGCTTGATGGATTGTATGAATGTATTCTCTGTGGATGCTGCTCTTCATCATGCCCATCATATTGGGCTGACAAAGATTATTTAGGACCCAATGCCGTTTTGAGAGCTTACAGGTACCTTGCTGATTCCAGAGATGAAGGTGCTGAAATCAGGCTTCCTATCTTAAATGACAAACATGGCGTCTGGAGATGCCACACAATTTATAACTGCGTGGAAGCATGTCCCAAAGAGCTTAACCCCACAAAAGCAATAGTTGAAGTAAGAAAAATGTTAATGGAAAGACGATACTAAATTATAAAGAAGCGGGCTAATTGCCCGCTTCTTTTATAAACTGAGTCAAATATATTTAATTGCGAAACATTTTTTGTAAGTAAAGGAAATACAATTCTCACCGGTTTGTTACATAGCATAATCGCAGCCTTTTTGTGCAACGTTACTTTTGATTACTGTTTCTGGTGATACGCCCTAAATTAATCATTATACACTTCAGAACTCCATTAATCATAAATAAAAAGCAGTATGAGAAAATCTCACATACGTAATTAGTAAGTGACAGATGGGTAAGATTGCGATGGTAGTTGCCTACTCTACTTATTTCAAAAAAAGATTGAATCTTTTTATGGAATAAACCATATTAAACATTAATGAAGTATCTATAAATGGTGGCAAAAAAGGACTGTTAGTTAAAATCGCTTCTTTAGATATTAAATAAATCTTAAAAATACTGTAAAAGTGAGAATAAATACAAATGGCTGAAAAACTGCTAATTTTTGATATGGACGGGACACTGGTTGATACCAGGTATGACATAACAACATCTATAAACTATGTGAGAAATCTGAAAAACATGCCTCCTCTCACTCAAAGTGAAGTGCTTGAAATTATTAATCATAAAAGGGAAGAGCTTGCAAAAAGGCTGTACAACACAGATTCCTATCTGCCGGAGGACAGAGCAGTCTTTGAGGAACATTACCGGGCTCAATGTACGAAAAATGCTGCCCCGTTTGAAGGAGTGGCTGATACTTTGGAAGCCTTGAAAAAAGCGGGGGCTAAAATGTCGGTGGCTACCAATGCCCCCACGGAGTTTGGGGAAAGGATACTTAAAGCGGCTGGAATAGACCATTTTTTTGACTATATCATCGGTGCATGTAAAGTAAACAGCCCAAAACCAGATTCAGAGATGATTCACCTTATAGGAAAACTTTACAATGACTGGCACATCAGTTGCAAATCTACTTATATCATTGGCGATAATTATACAGACATCACCGCTGGCAAAAATGCAGGTATAACGTCAATTTTTGCAAAGTGGGGTTACGGGACATTCCATGATGAAGCCAAACCCCATTATCAAGCAGATAATTTCAGAGAAATTTTGGAAATAATCGACTGAGAAAACCAAAACAGCGTTAACTAAACATTAAATTATTCAAAATAGTGCCCTCCGCAGTTGCGTACTTAATACGTTAGCGCAAAGCTTTTAATCAGCACAACTACTTTTTCACTTTTATTCTGAAAAATATATTAATTTAATCTATAGAAAATATTTATAAACATTTCATATAATATAATTCTTGACAAAAAAAGAATATTGTTTTAAAAAGGAAATAAAATAGAGAGGAGATATATGAAAATAGCTTGTATTCAAAAAGATGTCTATTTAGGAGATATTTCAAGGAATACTGACACCTTTCTTCCTGAGGTGGAATCGTTAAGCAATGAGCAATATAATATTATAATACTGCCTGAGATGTGGGCAACGGGTTTTGATTATAAACATTTGCAATCCCATTCTAAAAATACAGATAGTTTAATAAATGAAATAGCAAAGCTTCTACGTAAAGACACGTTAGTTATCTCTTCTCTTCCTGAGAATGACTCTGGCAAAATATATAACACAACATTTGCTATTAATTCCGAAGGTGTAGTTTCCAAGTACCGTAAAAATTTCCTCTTTTCACCATTAAAAGAAGATCAGTATTTCAGCAAAGGAAACTCTTTGAGTATATTTAATTTCAATAATGTACAGATTTCTCTCCACACATGCTATGAAATAAGGTTCCCTGAGTTATTTCGCATGGCTGCTTTTCAGGGCTCACAGTTAATGCTAGTTCCGGCTATATGGCCT
>JASMTO010000183.1:0-4175 GCA_041694215.1 bacterium | reverse complement strand
AGACTCAGGTAATAGTAATAACCCTTTCAGGAATATCATTCATAATTATATTTTATTTTTTTAAAATAACATCTACTTCTTTTATGCTGTCTGTTTTCGAATTTATTCCAAAGGTTTTGTATGAATAAATTGTGTTCCAGCTCACGTGTGGTTTCTATATATTTTATTCCTTCTGAAACAATTGCGTTACCTATATCGTTAAAGATCAAGGCATTTACACCTTTGTTCCTATAGTCGCTATGAATTGCAATAAGTAAGGAGTCGATTGTACCATTACCACGTAGGGCCTTTTGAATATGCAGAAATCCAAAAGGAAATAAATTTCCTTTGGACTGTTGCAAGGCTCTTGAAAGAGAAGGCAGGCATATGCCAAAACCAACAACTTTGTTTTCAGCATTAAGTACTACTGAAACAAATTTTAATCTCAGCAACGGGATGAATTGTTTTTTCAGAGCATCTACTTGGTTGGGAGTAAGCTCAGAAAAGCCATGTATGCTTTCATATTCTTTATTTAGGAGTTGGAAGATTTCGTCTGCATATTTTAGGACCTCTTTCTTTGATTGCAATTTCACGCTTTGCAATTTATATTTCCCGGCAATCGACCTTTCTATCTGGCTGTATCTTACCGGTATTTTGTCAGGAACGGTTACCCTGAATTCAACCCAATCAACTTCCTTCTCAAAACCCAATTGCTCAATCATCTGGGCGTAATAAGGATAGTTATATTTGCCGTAGGCTGTCGGGATTTCGTCAAAACCTTCGATAAGAATGCCTGAAGCATCAAACTCGGAAAACCCGAGAGGACCATGAATGCCATCGGCACCTTTTTCGTTGGCAAACTTCACAACTGTCTCAATCAGGGCTTTTAAAACATCAATATCCTCAATAAAATCAAGCCAACCAAAGCGAACCAGTTGCTTGCCAACCTTTTTGTTGTACTTATGGTTTATGATTCCTGCAATTCGCCCAACTATTGTATTGTTCTCATTGCAGGCCAACCAGTATTTTGCTTCACAAAAGTCAAAAGCAGGGTTTTTATCTTTTGATAAGGTTTCCAGCTCCGCTGAGATTAGTGGGGGTACATAAAATTTATTATCACCATAAAGTTTGTTGGGGAATTTGATAAACTTTTTCAAGTCGTTTTTGCTTGTAATCTCTTTGATTGTAATTTTCATATAATGTCTTTTACACTAATATTTAACATCTTAATTTTAAAGGTAGTATTTACTAATTATCCGATAAAACAGTTTTTCAGGTAGTATTCTTTTCAGAAACACTGAAAATTTTTGCAGAGGTGAGGCTATAACATGCCTTACAGGTGCATTCTTCTTACTAATAAGTCTTTCAATTCTTTTGGCTAATTCATCCGGGTGTAAACCGTTCTTTTCATCTTGTTCAATTTTGGAAAGCGTTTTGCCAAAATTTGGATAAACCGCTATCGGATCATCCTTTTCAGCACATAGCCTGTTTGCTGTAAACCGTGTAGCAAAGTCACCAGGGTTAATGACTGTAACTTTAATGTTAAATTGCCTGACCTCGTGATGTAAAGCCTGGCAAAAGCCTTCGAGGGCAAACTTGCCGGCCGAATAAATTCCCTGATAGGGTAAGCCTATCAAACCGCCTATGGAGCTGACAGATATAATTAGACCGCCTGACTGCTTGCGCATAATTGGCAATACCGCTTGGGTAACTCTCACGGCTCCAAGAAAATTAACATCCATCAGGTGTTGAATATCAGTAATTTTGGTAAGTTCAAGAGGTGCTGCAATCCCTGCACCGGCATTATTTATCAGCACATCAATGCGTCCTTCCTTCTGATACACCTCATTGATAGCTTGTTTAACGGATTCATCTGAAACCACATCCATGTAAAGGTAGTTAACATTAGGTACTGGGTCAACTTCTCTCCGCACCGTCCCGTAAACCCGGTAATCGCCTTTTGCAAGCCGTTGAGCAATGGCAAAACCAAAACCAGATGAAATACCCGTTATTAAAACCACTTTCATAATTATAGTTTTGTTAGCATTATTATTCTACTCGTTGAAAACGGGGTGCTACATCGAGTTCTTTAAAAGCTCTGATTATCTTTTCTATAGCTACATCGAGTTGTTCGTAAGTGTGTGTAGCCATAAGGGAGAAACGTATCATAGCATCATCCTTCGAAACCGCAGGAGAAATAACCGGATTTACGAAAATACCTTCATCAAGTAGAACACGAGCCAACTTCAAAACTTTCATATCATCCCTGACAAATAACGGGATAATGGGAGTTTCGCTTTTACCTGTATCAATACCGGCACGAATGAAAGCCTGCTGGGCGTATTTGGTTAAATCCCAAAGATGCTTAATTCGTTCAGGTTCATCAAGCATAATATCAATGGCAGCACTTACACTTGCAACGGAGGCAGGGGGCATGCTTGCACTAAAAATCAATGCACGGGAATTATGCTTTAAAAAGTTAATTACCTCCTTGTCGCCGGCAATAAATCCCCCTATTGAGGCCAACGATTTTGAAAAAGTACCCATAATTAAATCTACATCCTGAGTCAGATTAAAATGGGAGGATGTACCTCTGCCATTTTGCCCGATTACCCCGATTGCATGGGCATCATCAACCATTAAGCTCGCATTGTATTTTTCTTTCAATCGCACAATTTCCGGTAAATTAACAATATCCCCTTCCATAGAAAATATGCCGTCAACAACAATCAGTTTATTTTTGTCCGGTTCACAAAGCATCAGCTTCGATTCAAGCGAGGACATATCGTTGTGGGCAAACTTAAGTATTCTGCCAAAGGACAACCTGCTTCCCTCAATGATGGAAGCATGGTCCTGAGAATCGAGTAAAAGGTATTCGTTGCGGCCACACAGAGATGAAATTGCTCCAAGATTAGCTTGAAAACCTGTGCTAAAGCAAATGGCTTCATCCTTGCCAACCAGTTTGGCCAACTTCTCTTCCAGCTCAAGGTGAATATCGAGTGTCCCGTTAAGGAACCGGGAACCAGAGCAGCTGGTACCATATTTTTCGATAGCTTTTATGGCGGCCTCTTTAATCTTAGGATGATTTGACAGGCCCAGATAGCTGTTAGAACCAAACATTAAAACCCTCTTCCCGTTAATGGTTACTTCAGAATCCTGCCCGGATTTGATTGCCCTAAAGTAGGGATAAATACCTGCAGCCATTAGCTGCTGAGGGATATCATACTGTTTGTATCTTTCTGAAAGTATTTTCATAGGATTAATAATTAATAGTTTATGTTTTTCAATGATTCCATTTCGTTTAAAGGTTCAATTATAGGTGGGCGTTTTTTGAACACCACAAACTCGGCAAGAACAAAATTCACAATGCCGGATATTAACAATGCCGCCAGATTGCAGAATACCACATCCCAACCAAATAGTTTCTCGAACAGCAGCAGAAATGCCATTTTAACAATAAATCCCAAAACACAGGAAATGTTGAAAATGGCAAAGCGGGCTATAAAAGTCTTTATGTTTTTCGTTGATATTCGCTTGCGCCATATCCAGTAGTAGGACAATAAGAAATTTGAAAATACCGCAAACTCAAACGAAATAGTTGGTGCCACTATGTAATGTCCAATATATGAGGAAAAAATGTAGGATGAGAGCCCCCATAAAACCAGGGTATCGACTAACGTGCCAATAAGGCGGCTGGCTACGAATTTTATATATTTAATTGCCATAAATTTTGTTTTAATATTTGAGAGGGTCGATTTTAGCGTATTTATTCTTATCTATCAAAAAGTTAACCAGGTAAATAATGAAAAGAATAAAAGCAATAACAATTCCTATGACATCAAACAGACTTAAAACGACACCACTAAGTACAAAATACTGGTTTCCTGTCGGGTAATATATAAAAAGTGTGTTTATAAGGATAACAATTAAACGAAATTCAGTGTGGCCTAGTTTACTGTAAGTGATCCTGAATTCCCCTTTAAGGTAGGTATTGATGTATGTTAAAACTGATAAGAGCAAATACCCTGCAAGAATAAGCATGGCAACTGCAAAGTTTATGTATGGAGAAAGCCCTGCACCCACACAAATGACGAAAATCGTTAAGCCATCAATAGTGTGATCAATAAAAAATCCATATATCGGACGTTGAGCATTCCTTATACGAGCCAGTGTTCCATCAAGGCTGTCGCCATACC
>JASMTO010000182.1:0-7455 GCA_041694215.1 bacterium | reverse complement strand
TTTATCGTTTCTTCATAACAGCTGTGAATATTATATAAATTTGAAATATCAAGCAGGGATGAATAGTTCTCTGTATTTCTTTGCAGTCTTTTTAGTGTATGTTTTACTTTGGTCTTTTCACTCAGATAGCCCGATATAGCTGTAAGATTTAGACTGCTTGTTGCGAAACAGCCAGGAACCATTTCCAGTAAATATTTTTGCTGAGGCTTTGAAATATGTTCATTGAGATCGTGCACAATTTTTCTAATTTTCCACTTCACATTTTCCACAGTTTCACTTATCATAAAATTCCTCCAGGTCGTTGTATTTATTGCTTTTTTCTCGAAAATAACTATACACGATCCTGGAGGACTTCTCAACTCTAAATCCATGTCATACAATATCTTTTATAATAAAATGGGGTGATGCCAGAAACGATATGTGCGGAGTATATCATGAGAAATGTTTTGTTATTTTTATTAATATGTATTTTTGCCACAAGTGCTTTTGCGGAAAATGTCCTGTTTAAATATACAGGTTCAAAAGATCCGGATTTGATTGTTCCTGAAAATGTAAAAGTTATAAAAATTGGCGACAATATATACTTATCCGGAGAAAGAGAAGTGATCGAGTCCCTTTTTAATAATTCGACGATAAAAGAAATAAATCCCCCACAAAGGGAATTGAAAAGTCTACGAAAATTAAGCGGGTGGGAGAATTTGACTACTCAGTCCGGCTATTCTCAGATGGACTATATTTACAGAGTTTTATCAATGCCCTCATCTATGGAGAATTTGAACTCAACTTCTCTGAGAATTTGTCTCGAAGGCACTTCCGGTGATTCAGCAAGTATTGATGCAGTAAGGGTTTCTGCCAGTGATGCTCCCGATGCTTTTGCTATGGAAGAGGGAACTTCAATGGCTACTCCTTTTGTCACCGCTGCAGCTGCTTTGGGGTACAGTTATTTTGGATCTTATTCCAAGGAGGATTTACTAAATAATTCCGAAACAATTTCTACATCGAAAGGTGAGGTTAAAAAGTTAAATCTTTATCAATATTTAGCTTCAACAAGTCCGGTTGGTGTATCCCGATATGTACCCAATGATGAATTTTTTAATACTCAATGGGGGTTGGATACTTTAAATGACTCGGATATCGACTGGCCTGAAGGGATACACTACTTTGAACAGCAAGCTAATACCTCAACGCCAATTGTCGTTGTCATGGATTCAGGCATTGCATGGAACCATCCAGATTTAAAAGATAATCTTCTAACTGACGGGGATTACGGTAACTACGGCTTTAATTTTTGTCCTGTGGAAAATATGTCAGATACCTATGATAAAATAGGCCACGGAACCCATGTAGCAGGTATTATCGGTGCAGTAACAAACAATACCTTTGGCGTGGCAGGGGTGGGTAACAATAATATAAAAATCTTAAACATGAAAGTTACCTGCGACTCGGATAAAGTCGATTTCACTGCTGAGTTGAAAGCTATTAGTAAAATATTAGAATTAAAAAATAAAGGGTATAATATAAAATTTGTAAACATGAGCTTTGGAGGCACTGAGTTTTTACAGGATGAAATGGAGGCTCTTCAACAACTCACTGATAACGATATTCATTTATTTGCAGCAGCAGGTAATGTTGATAACGAAACAGCAATAAATTATCCTGCCGGTTATGGTAGTGTGACTGCGGTGGGCTCTCTAAATAAAAATGAGGATGTCTCTTCATTCAGTAATTATGGCAATTGGGTGGATATTTATGCCCCTGGTGAAAATATTTATTCCACTTATGCAGAATATCTTGCAAAACCAGAATCTCTGGATTTGCTTGATAACTATGAAGATGCCTTCAGGGATGAATTTAACTCAGAATCAGATGGCACAACTTTCAGCGGAGGCTGGTATTTGGACAATGCGGGGCATGCTAACATAACTTTGAATAGTTTAAGCTCATGTGACCAAGATGCAACTAATTACATCGAAATGGGCCCTTTCGATCCTGATTTGCCTGAATACAGGTATAAAAATATTGTCTTAAGTATGAAAGCAAGCTCCGGAGCAACTATAAATGTTGCATGGTATGATAACACAACAGACGTTACTGCTGACGAGCCGACTGCTCCCACCAACCCTTCATCAAGTGATAATGGCGGTGGTGGCGGAGGCGGTGGTGGATGCTCAATCGCCGGCGAGAGTGAAAATAATAATATTTTAATAATCATGGCTGCTTTAGCTGCAATTATAATCTACAGGCGGTATATATCAAAAAACTTACTTAAAAAGTAAGTGACACCAAGCCCAATTTGTGTTAATAAACATCCTCATATAAAAACATTGTCTTCGGATTCGTATGTTGAAGACATTTGATAGAAATGTTAGATTCTGCACCAAGCAATTATTTAAAAGCAGCTTTACAGTTTCAGGAGGCAATTAATGAAATACGATCACACAAAGATCGAATCCCATTGGCAAAGGCTCTGGGAAGAGCACAAAAACTACAAAGCTAAAAAAGATGAAAATAAAGAAAAATTTTACTGTCTGGAAATGTTCCCCTACCCTTCGGGTAAAATACACATGGGGCATGTCAGAAACTATGCCATAGGTGATGTGGTGGCAAGATACAAAATGATGAAAGGCTTTAATGTGATCCATCCCATGGGATGGGACGCTTTCGGTTTACCAGCAGAAAATGCTGCCATCAAAAATAAAATTCACCCGGCAAAATGGACATACTCTAATATTGAATTTATGAAAGAGCAGTTGAAAAAGCTAGGTTTGTCTTATGATTGGGACAGAGAAATTGCCACTTGTGATCCTGAATACTATAAGTGGGAACAGCTTGTCTTCACAAAAATGTTTGAAAAAGGGCTGGTTTACAATAAAACTTCTAATGTAAACTGGTGCAACGACTGCAAAACTGTTCTGGCAAATGAACAGGTGGAGGAAGGCAAATGCTGGCGCTGTGGCAGTGATGTGGAGATAAAAGAGCTCGACGGTTGGTTCTTTAAAATATCTGAATATGCCGAAGAACTCCTTGATTACACATACAAGCTTAAAGGCTGGCCTGAAAAAGTCCTCACAATGCAACGCAACTGGATCGGTAAATCTCACGGTGCAAGAATCTTATTCCCTGTAGTTGGCTTCGACACATCCATTGAGGTATTTACAACAAGGCCTGATACCGTATTTGGAGCCACATTTATGCTATTAGCTCCAGAGCACCCGTTAGCTAAAAAACTGATTGCCGGTACAGAAAAGGAACAGGAAGGGTTAAAGTTTATAAATGACATTTTAAAAGAAGATAAAATAAGTAGAATGGCTGATGACAAAGAAAAAAAAGGGTTTTTCACAGGGAAATACGCTAAAAACCCAATGACAAATGAACAAATACCCATTTATTTAGGCAACTATGTATTAATGGATTATGGTACAGGGGCAATAATGGCAGTGCCAGCGCATGACCAACGGGATTTTGATTTTGCAAAAGCCTACAATCTGCCCATAAGAGTGGTAATCCAGCCTGAAGGGGATAATTTAAACGCTGAAACAATTGAGGAAGCATATCCCGGAGATGGATATCTTGTAAATTCCGGAGAATTTAACGGGCTCGATGTGGAAACGGGCAAGAAAAAAATCACGGAATATTTAAAGGAAAAGAATCTGGGTGAAGAAACAATAAATTTCAGAATAAAGGACTGGGGAATCTCCAGGCAGAGATACTGGGGAGCTCCAATCCCAGTAGTTTATTGTGAAAAATGCGGCGTTGTCCCGGTGAAAGAAGAGGAGCTCCCTGTAAAGTTACCCCTCGATGTGGAATTTACAGGAACAGGCAATCCTTTAGAAACTGTGGAAGAGTTTGTGAACACAAAATGCCCGAAGTGTTCTGCACCTGCAAAACGCGAAACAGATACAATGGATACCTTTGTGGAATCATCATGGTATTTTATTAGATTCTGCTCCCCCCAATGTGAAACTGCTCCTTTTGATAAAGATGAAGCAAACTATTGGATGCCTGTAGATCAATACATAGGTGGTGTGGAGCATGCAATAATGCATCTCCTTTATGCACGATTTTATACAAAAATCCTGAGGGATCTCGGTTTTATTAATGTTGACGAGCCATTTCAAAATCTGCTTACCCAAGGTATGGTATGCAAGGAAACTTACAAATGCCCTATACATGGATGGCTTTTCCCGGAACAGGTGGAAAACGGGAAGTGTAGCATATGTGGCTCTGAAATTGAAGTGGGCAGAGTGGAAAAGATGAGTAAATCTAAAAATAATATTGTGGATCCTGACAACCTAATAAAAGAATATGGAGCTGACACAGCCAGACTTTTTAGCCTTTTTGCTGCACCTCCTGATAGAGACCTCGAGTGGAGTGATCAGGGTGTCGAAGGGTGCTATCGATTTATAAACAGAATTTTCAGACTTATCACCAGAAACAGTGAAATTTGCAAAACAAAACTAAATGGAAAAAAAGAAGAATCGGATATTACTAAAGAACTGGAATACAATCTCCATTCAACAATAAAAAAAGTAACAGGAGACATTGAAACATTCCATCTAAATACTGCTGTTGCCGCTTGTATGGAGTTTACCAATAATTTATATCAGATGGAAAACAAAATTAAAATGGAAACAGAAAAAGCACTATTTGCCGAATCTGTAAAAACACTGCTGATAATGCTCACACCATTCATTCCACATGTATGTGAAGAGCTCTGGAAAATCACAGGTAATAAAACATTTGTTTCAGATCAAAAGTGGCCTGAATATGACGAAAAAAAGATAGTAAAAGATACAACAACTATTGTGGTTCAAATAAATGGAAAAGTCAGGGCAAATCTCAATTTACCGACGGATATAAGTAAAGAGGATGCTTTAACAGCTGCAAAATCCAATGAAAAAGTGCAAAAGTATATCAACGGCAAAAGACTTGTCAAAGAGATTTTTGTGCCCAACAAACTTATTAGTTTGGTAATAAAGTAATGAAAAAATTTTTATTAATAATAATTTTATTCTCAATCGGGTGCGGTTACCAGATGGTGGGACTTGGTGATGCAGCGAATGCTAAATATACTTATCACATTGCAGATATTGTAAATAATGCTGACGAATCCGATTACAGAAGTATGCTGGATTTGCAAAGCAATATGTTCTTCACCAGATATAATTCTCTGGGAAACGAAGATAATGCTGACTACATTTTAAAATTCAGATTGGAAAATGTAGACACGTCATCTTCAATTAATACAACCACTAATCAATCGTTAAGAGCAGATTTATGGGCAAAGCTGCATATACAAGTGCTGGATAAAAACGGCAACAATATGTTTTCAAAGACATATTCACGCTCAACATCATTTACCATTACTAACAATATCTCTGCAAACAGAAATAACAGAAATGATGCTTTTAATACTGTGGTAAATGAAATCCTGCTGGATTTTAAAAATGAATTCGAAAAGTAACAAATATCTATTATTAGGAAATAAAAATTTCCTTGAAGAACATCTTAGTGAAATATCCAAGAATATTGCCGATGCTGATGAACATATATTTTATGCTGACGAAATGGATGAAAATGAATATTTCACCACAATATTTACAATGCCACTTTTTTCTCTGGACAAAATTATTATTGTAAAGAATATCGACAAGCATAAAAAACCATCGGAGCTCTATGAAAAATCAGTCTCATCTGAATTTACTATAGTTTTTTTATCAGAATCAGCCAATGTAGAAAAACAAATACCTAAAAACGTTAAAGACAATTACAACATCATAAAAGAATCTAAAAAAACAAAACCTAATATTATCAACGAAATTATCTCTATCTTTTCGTCCAAGGGATTTAAAATCAGTAGGAGTACCGCTGAAGAGATATATACACTTTCCAACAATGATTTAGCTATAGTAAAAAATGAACTGGAAAAAGTAGAAATATATTACAAATATAATAAACCTGAGAGTGAAGAGGACATTCTCAATATAATAAGCTCAAGTAGGAATGAATCTTTATTTGTTTTTATAGATAAATACTGTGAGAAAAATTACAAACAAGCAATTACCCACTTAAATAAACTGATAAGCGCAGGCGAAAATTTGGATATACTTTATCATATGCTCTTTAAAAGAATTTCCAAAATATATCTTTATAAAATTAATCCTTCTCTAGTGACAGAGCAAACATTTATTATGAACAAAATAAAGTCCAATGCTAAAATATGGGATAAAAGAGAACTTTCTGAAGTTATTAAGCTATTCTGTGAAATCGATTTTAAATCCAAAAGTGGATATAAAGATGACAACAGAGGTCTTATAAATCTAATTGGTTTAATTGCTTCAGATAGCATACATTATGCTCAATATCCATGATGTTCCTGCATAAAAGAACATTCACACCTGATTGCACCGCTTTTTGAAACAAACAACAATAATCGGGATCAATCTCAGACGCACATCTAAATCTTTCCCTATTCGACTGGATAATATAAAGAATATTCGACTCGTATCCGTACTTTTTGGCTTCAATAAGTGTTTTAAGATGTTTTTGCCCCCTAGTGGTAACAGCATCTGGAAACATCGCATACATTTCATCAAACAGTGATACACTCTTTACTTCCATTAGATGTTTTTTGCCATCTATATGCAAACAAAAGTCTATTTTACTGTCAAAAATGCTATATTCACGTATTAATTTCTCATATTTTTTATCAAAAAAATTAATTTCCCCCTCTCTGACTGCATTTTCAACAATTTTGTTTACCCGTATGGTATTCGTATAAATCCATTCTCCATCAACGCAAAACCCTTCTACTGTATATTTCAGTTTCCTTTTGGGATCATCGCTTTTTGAAAAAGCAATTCTTCTTCCTTCCTTCAGTAAATTTTTCATAGATCCAGTATTTGGATTATGGGCAGTAATAATTTCGTTATTATATCGAATATCAGCAAAAAATCTCTTGTACCTTTTGATAAATTCACCGATATAAATCTCCGGTAAGTTAAGCACGACTCCTCCCTAGTAACATAAATATTATTTTTACTTGAAAAAAAAGCTTATTATATTATGTTAATTTTTGCAAAAAGAATATATTTATATTTTAATTCCCATTGGAAAATTAAAAGGAGGCTTATTTGAAAGTAACAAATAGCAAAGCTTTAAAATGTTTTTTAATAATTATTCTAACCTTTACATTTATATCCAGCGTGTCTGCACATTTTTATGTTTCTTACCAGATTAAAAATCTGGAGAATACATATCCCCAATTAAAAGAAAAGTATGCACAGCTTGATGGTAAAGTAAGAAATAACCGCGAAAAAATCGCTTTTTACAGTAAAGTCCTTGATATTGAAAGACTTTTGTCAGAATTGAAAATAAATATTAAAAATTATTCTAAAACGGACATAGCTTATACAATCGTAAAAGAAAGTGCAAAGCACAATATCGACCCATACC
>JASMTO010000181.1:0-2876 GCA_041694215.1 bacterium | reverse complement strand
GGAAAACAACCCTAATGAATCTGCTCAGATATCAGTTTTACAGCTTTGACAAAAAACACCCCGCCAGAGGGTATGACGGGCAAGAATGCGAAGCAGTGTTAACTGTCAACGATGAGAATATAACTGTCAAAATATCAGGCAATAAAAGGGAAATTACCCCTGTGAATGCCGTTGTTGCAAACCTCAACAGTTACATATCCGAGGACAATTTCCAGAAAATTTTTGCGTTCGGTCAAGACGAGCTGTTTAACATTAAATATAAAGAAATTTTCGGCAATGAAAAAAACGCCATATTGACAGCCACCGGGATAGGTGTTGAAGCAAACATTAATGATATATTTAAAAATATCAATAAAAATATCGATAATCTGTACAAACCCAGAGGGCAAAAACCTGTCATTAATAAGTATATTTCACTTATCAGAAAAACTGAAAGAGAAATAAAAGACATCACTTCGGAAATAAACCGCAATAAAGATATACTGATGCATTATGAAATTCTGAAAGATAAGCTCCATGAAAAAAAGAACCAACTCCAGGAAGCCAATACAAATCTTGCTAAACTCCAGAAAAAAATGGCTCCTTTTGAAACCTATTGTTCCATTAGGCGAAGCCAGGACGAAGTAGAAACCCTGGGCAGAAAAAAATTCTTGGATAAAAATACATTTTCACAATTAAAAGATATTTACAATAGTATTGAACGTAACAGGCAAAAATATACGGATAGTGAAAAACGTTTGAAAAAGCTACAAGCAGAATACGAAATAGAATCACAGGAATATTCTCCAGTAGACATTTCAAAGTACGAACAGATCCTAAAAAAACTTACTATAGGGGCAAACGAGCAGGATAAAATCAGCGAATTGGAAAAAAATATAGCTTATTTTGAAAAAAATCTAAAAAAATTATACGAAAAATTAAATATAGAGTCCATAACCCCTGAAATCCTGGAGAATCCTTCTATAGATATATTATTGAACATAAATAAAGAGTACAAGGAAAACACTCAGTTGCTGAAATATACGAAGAAACGTCTGGAGGAAAAAGAGGGTAAAATTAAAAATATTGAAAAAAACATCTCAGAATTGAAAGATGGAATGATTTATCCAACTGATGAAATAGAAAAAGATTATGAAAACTACAAAAACATTATCGACAAATTAACGGAAAAAAACAGCCAAATTGAGAAAAGTCACGATACAATAGAGAGTCTTGAGAAGCAACTCCAAGGTTTTGATATAAAACGTTTCTCACTATTGCAGGCAAAATACCCCATGTATCAGGAACTTAAATCATTTATGCCATTTGCGGACAAAACGAACCAGCTAATGCAATACAAAAACATTATAAGGGATTATCTGCAATTATCCGGTAAAAACAGATTTCCCAATAGTATAATTTTTACAGCCGCCTCCCTTCTTATATCACTCCTACTCTTTGCAGGTTTTTCCTCTTTCTTTCCAAAATCCCCTGCCCTATTCTGGACATTCATATTTATTCCTTTAGGTGCCCTAACAGATATTTTACGATATATTACTCACAGAAAAAACGTAAATAATAAAATAAGTGAAATAAACGCCCAAAATAAAGAGCTTGAATTAACAAGTGAGAACATTCATGACAGCCTTTTAAAAGCAGAAAACATTCTTACAGGTATTACAAAATTAGAAACATTAAAAAAAGATCTCAGTGAATACAATATACCGTTGAAAAACTTAGAGCAAATATATTTTGAAATGGCTGAGAAAAAAAATGAAAACGATCAGATATATTCCACACTCCGAAAAATACAGATTGAAACAGAAACTGTGAAAAAAGAGACAGAATCACTCAGGAAAAAATTAGAAGATATTCTTGACAAATACAACGTTAGTAATGAACATTCAGCGGAGCAGTTTTTCATCAACGTTATTCAAAAAAACAGCAGGATAAAAGATTTAAGCTTTGAAAAAGAAATGCTCTCACAGGAAATTACAAACCTAACTAATGAATATAAAAGCATTACAAATAAGTTAGTGAATATTTCAGAGCAATTTTCCAACATTTTAAACGAACACAAGCAGGAACCATTTAGTCTTGATAATTTGGATTACCTTCTACTCAATAAAACGGAAATTCAAAACTTTTTTTATAGTGTTAATATTTTTAGGCAAAAATGCGACGAACTGCAGAATTTAACAGAAGAGATCAAAAAAGATTTGGCTAAAGTAGGTTTGCCCTTTAATGATATCAAAACTGATGCTGTTGAAATTGAGAACATCATAAAAAAAGCTAATGAAAAGCAACAGATATTAAATCGTTTGGATAACCTGATTAATGAAAATAAACAGGAAAAACAACTTCTGGAACAAAACATTAACAGCCAAAATGAAAAATATAAAAAACTGCTGGCTGAGCACAAACTGGCAAATATGGATGAAGCGGAAGAGGCTTATCGACTTAACGAAAAGTATACTGAGAAATGCAGAGAACTGCAAACGGAAAAAGCCGTCTTTAAAAAACGATACGGCACAACATTTGAAGATTATGAACAGATGCTATCCAACGAAGACTACACATCACTTGAAAGTAAAGCCCATAGTGTGGAAAAAACAAAAGAAGAGTTGATAGAGGAAAGAAATAAACTCACCGCAGAAACGGCTAAAACAGAGGAAATTATATCCGGATTGAGCAGCAAAGATCAGTTGCAGGAAGCAATCAAACAAAAAAACATATACTCAAGACGACTAAAAGAAAACATACAGGAATATATAACATTTATGACAGCAAGGACAATCCTTGAAAATGCGATCAAGAAATTTGAAGAAGAAAGCCAACCGGAGCTGTTGAACATTGCATCAGAGTATTTTTGTGACATAACTTCAGGCAGGTATCAG
>JASMTO010000180.1:0-33968 GCA_041694215.1 bacterium | reverse complement strand
AAACTGGAAGTAGTAACGAAACTACTTTGGGAGCTGGCTTAATGATTAATATTTCTCCATCAATGTCATTTACTGCAAGATATGGAAAATCAATTGATGGAAAAAATACTGTGAAGTCTGATGGAGTGTATTTTAAGTTTCTTTATATTTGGTAGTTGAATTTGCCATTATGAACCTATAGGAGAAATAGGATGACAACATCTATTCTAGTAGCCATTGGTGTAATGTTTATTCCAGTGGCAATGTTGAATTTCGACAAAGGCGAAGCCAAAACAACAGGTGGGATTGTTTTTGTCGCAGGCATAATTACTCTTGTTGGAGCCTTTTTTACTGCTGTTGTTTATAAAGATAATTTAGGAGCAGCCTTGTTCTTTTCTTTTGCAATTCTTTACTTAGTTATTGCCCAGGCTCTCTTGATGGGCGTAGAGGATTGGAGATCTGTAGGACAATGCAGTTTTGTTGTTGCGCTTCTTTGTGGAATTAATGCCATTCTATTTTTCGTTGGAACTGAAACAATTGCACAAAATTATTTTGTAGCCTTTATGGATACAGCCTTTTGTTGGTTGACAATTCAGGTTGGGTTCATGGGGTATGGGAAATGTTCGGGGAAAGCGGTTGGGATGACTCTACTATGGGTGACCGCGTTTTGTCTTTTTTTGCCAGCCTTCGATCTTCTAGCTTTTGGTAGATTGCCGTTTTAATTTTTAAGTTAATTTAAATAGGGGGTCTGATCATATTTCATGTTCTGACCCCCAATTTAAAAAGAAATAGAACTGCAAAAACTAAAATGTTGAGGTTTCTAGGGAAAATATAGATGGGAGATGATACCTTGTGAAAAACGAATCTTCAGGTTTGGTATTTGACATCCAAAGGTATACCTTGCATGACGGGCCAGGGATAAGAACCATGATATTTTTGCAAGGATGTCCATTACATTGTTTTTGGTGTCATAGTCCTGATTCTCAATCATTTGTCGGACAGTTGGCGGTAATGCCAATATTATGTGTTGGTGTGGAAGATTGCGGTGAATGTCTAAAAGTATGTAAGCAAAAGGCCTTAAATAAAACAAAGCCAACCTATTCAAAGATTTTAAAAAAAGATATTACTGCAATAAGTTTAGATCGAAATCTTTGTAGCGAATGTGGAGATTGTGCAAAGGTTTGTTATCCGAAAGCCTTGTATTTTACATCAAAGTCAATGTGCGTTGATGAGGTAATGAAAATTGTAGAGAAAGATAGACTTTATTATGAAAAAACAGGAGGGGGAATAACTATTTCGGGTGGAGAACCCATGGTGCAGAATTTATTTGCATATGAGTTACTTAAAGAGAGCAAGTATCGAGGTCTACATACGGCTCTTGATACATCTGGTTGTGTAGATTGGGGGAAATATGAACCCTTACTTCCTTATGTTGATCTTTTTCTTTATGACTTAAAGATTATCGACGATGAAAAGTCATCTAAATTTATTGGCGTATCAAGTAGCGTGATCTTACATAATTTGTTTAATATTGCCGAAAAAAAAATTCCTATACAAATAAGAGTTCCTGTCATTCCTAGTATCAATGATGATGATGAAAATCTTAAAACCATTTCTCGAATATGCAAAAAATTAGGAGATTCCTTGGATAAAGTCCAATTGCTGCCTTACCACAAGCTCGGTACTTCAAAATATGAAAGAATTGGATTGGAATATAAAATGCCACCCGTTGATCCTCCTTCAAAGTTTGAAATGCAAAGAATAAAGAATTTGTTTGAAAGAGATGGACATAATGTAATCGTTGGTTAAATAAATTATTTACCTTCCTCATTGTAAGGATTTAAATATTTTTAAAAAATTTTCCTTAAACCATTATTGACCCTAAGCTATGAACTACCTCGCCACAAATAGCTGGGTTTCAAAAGCCTGTAATCTATGCCGAGTCGCGTAATAAGTGCGAGGAATTAGATATAACGTTCGGTTAAATATTATTTTTGCAAGCTGTCACAGTGATAGCTTGGTCTTACGTAATTCAAAGCTAAATGAGAGGAGGATTTAAATGTCTAATGTTTCTGATAAGGTTTTTGAGTTTTACTTGCCCGCTTTATCACTAATGGGAGTAGGTGCAAGGAAGGAAGTAGGTAAGCATGCCAAGTCTCTGGGTGGGAGGAAGGTTCTAATCGTTACCGATCAAGGGATGGTCAATGCTGGATTTGCAGAACAGGTTAAAAGTTATATTCTGGACGAAGGCTTAGAAGTATTTATATTTTCTGGCGTTTGTCCAAATCCGACCGATGTAAATGTTCGCGATGCGTTAATGGTTTGGCAGGAAAACAAATGCGACCTACTAGTTACGCTTGGTGGAGGAAGTTCCCATGATTGTGGGAAAGCGATGGGGATAATGGCCACAAGCGGAGGAGATATCAGAGATTATGCAGGGGTCAACACACTTAAGTCTTCTCTCCCCCCATATATTTCTATAAATACAACTGCAGGGACTGCAAGCGAAATCACTCGGTTTGCCGTTGTCACTAATACGGATACTGATGTCAAGATGATTTTTGGCGACGGAAGGTTGACGGCGGATGTTGCTATTAATGATCCGGTTTTCCATATGGGAATGCCTCGCTCATTGACTGCTGCTACTGGAATGGATGCTTTGACTCATGCCATAGAAGCCTATGTTTCCAAACAGGCGACGCCTGTTACAGATGTATGCGCTCTAGGGGCTATCGAACTTGTTGCAAAATGGTTGCGTCCAACTGTTGCGGATGGGACGAATTTAGAGGCGCGTTCTCAAATGGTTTATGCAGAGTATCTTGCTGGTATGGCATTTAATAATGCAGTTCTGGGCATTGTGCACTCGATGGCACATCAGGCAGGAAGTTTGCGTGATTTGCCTCATGGTGTGTGCAACGCAATTATTTTGCCTGTTGTGTGTGAGTATAATTTGCTGGCTGCCCCTGAAAAATTTGCAAAAATTGCTGAGTCCATGGGGGAGAACATTGACGGGCTCAGTATTTTGGATGCTGCTGACAAAGCAATTGGTGCAATCAGGCGGTTGGCTAAGGATATTGGTATTCCCGCGGGATTGGGGGAATTGGGAATATTGGAGGAAGACGTTCCCCAAATGGCAGACAATGCTTTGAAAGATGTATGTACTTTATTTAACCCCAGATCGGTTACGTATGACGACATTGTTAGGCTTTATAAGTCCATAATTTAGGTCGGTGTCTAAAGTTTGTAAGTTTTTGTAAACGCATATAAAATCTAATCTATTATTATCTTTTTAAAAATAAATAATAGAAAAAGTTGTTATTGTGGCCAGGCAATGAAGGTCAGTTTTTCCTCCTCCCCTGACCGGTAAGCAATAGATTCTTATGATGTATCGAGACTTTGCATAGCAAAGCCTATCTTTGCCTTTGCCTGGCCAATTTTTTTCTTAAGATAAGAAACACCTCAATTGTTATAAAAACTTCGAATAAAACAATAATTTATTAAATTTAAAATTATACTCTATAGATAGATTCTGAAGCGATGAAATCCATCGAAGGTTGGCGATTGTAAACTGAATAGCACTAATTTAAATGATGAGCTTTGAATTTCATGTTGATTCGCTAGTATAACGATCAATGTAATGAATCGCTCCCGAAAGCGTCCCCTCAGACCTATAGGTCAAAAGTAGAGCTAAATATTCGAAATCGCTAATCAGCGTGTCGCCGAAACCAGTGGTCATTTTTTTCTGCGAATTTGGAGTTCGGACTCCCCCTCCATCTCCTGAATATACACCTAAATGGGACAACTCCAAGGAAACTGGCAGGAGTCAGAGCAATTGTCACCTTGAGCCATCATGGGTATCGGCCCTATCTCCTATATTGTGTTGTTGATTTTGAAGGTCGCCAGAGGTAAACATTCGTCCATTCTTACTAACCCTGCAATCCGGAACACCCCAGCGGTCCCCCGACAAAGTATGGACGGCTTTATGCCAAGAATGCTTGGATGGTTTTGATCAGAATAAGCAGCCCAACAACTCTATCCTGCAGCTTCTTAGAACTTTCAAGACATTGTATGCCTATTATTTGAATGAACTGGCATGCGGTTTCCCCCCCCACTTGTTAAAACTTTTCAACAATAACTATTGACTAAACATTAAATAATCCTTTAATAATATGTTTGTTATTTTAATCTACAAATAATTAATTTATTTTCCGACGAAGAGCTTTGTGGCCACCAAAGAAGATGATCAGGTAGCTGAAGCCAGCGATCATATGCGCCACGTCAATCATTTTTGGCGGGAGCAAATTGTCTGGCGAGCAAGAGTCATCCGCAAAGCTGAGGATTGCAAAGCAAGAAGAAGAGAAACCATGACATAACCAACCAGGAGGAACATGGAGAGTAAACATAATCGCACTGTCTATCAACGTCCTGACGGCACCTGGGCCAATAAAGTCTTTGATGAGGAAATCCCAACCACCATCCATGAGACAAGGCGCCATGCTATCGCAGCCGCAAAAAGCCTCCTTCAAAACCAAGGCGGCGGAAGAATAACCGTTTTGGGACAAGATGGCGAAGTCATCTTCAAAACAACAGTCCCTTCAGCAAAAACAACCTATCCCATAAACAAAACAGCACATTGGCCTTAGAGACAAAACTCTGAGCCCCATCCATCAATCGAAAACGCCAGAATCATCCGGTAACGCGACAATGGCCGCAAGGGCAAACAGCACTATCTGACTTTGTACGATTGCGACGAAGCCAGAGCCAAAGGGGATTCTATCTGAATAGGTGGAGGGTTTTGAATCAACAAGGCCCGATGGGTTCAGGGAAACAACAATTGGTGGGTTTGGTATC
Source organism: bacterium (assembly GCA_041694215.1). Taxonomy (GTDB): domain Bacteria; phylum Chrysiogenota; class Deferribacteres; order Deferribacterales; family Flexistipitaceae; genus Flexistipes. The sequence goes on along the minus strand of JASMTO010000180.1, from coordinate 29,138 downwards.
AGAATCCCTGGCGGTTTTCTTTAGAACGAAATTCTCCTTAGATTGGCTGATCTTTCCAATCCTTGGCCATTATTATTCTTCAAGATTTTAAAATCCTATAAACCGAAGCGACCCCAATCCCTAATTCCTCCGCTATTTTTTGTTTTGCCATCCCCGCTTTAACAAGGGTCCTGACCTCTGTCGCTTTGGCTCTGGCGGTTGCTTTACGACCTTTATATTTCCCCTCCTGCTTTGCCTTCTCAATGCCCTCAGCTTGCCTCTCAAGCATCATTTTTCGCTCGAATGTAGCTATAGCCCCAAGCATGGTTAACATGAGCTTACCGGTGGGCGTAGAGGTATCCAGGTTGATATTCAACACGCTGAAGGTTACTTTTTTCTCCTGAAGGCAATCAACGATATCAAGAAGGTGCTTGGTGCTCCTTGCAATACGATCCAGTTTGGAAACAATTACCGTATCTCCCTCCCGAATGTAATCCAGCATAGCTTGCAGCTCTGGGCGATCTTTTTTGACCCCAGAGATTTTTTCCTGAAATATTTTCTCGGCCCCAGCTTTTTCAAGTTGGATCAATTGAGCATCAAGGCTTTGTCCAACAGTGCTCACACGTGCATAACCGATAATTGCCATATTCCCCCTCCTTTTTTCTATCAATGGATACAAAGACATTATGATAGATTTCTATCAAAAGTCAACAATGAACCCTATTGATAGGGGCGGAGAGGCTTTACGGGAGCTATCAAATGGCCATGCCTCAGTAATAGGAAACAATATGGTTGATTTTTCACTTTTGTGAATGAATGCACTTCTACCACCCCTCATTGATGTTTTTGGGTGGCCTATTGTAAAAATGGGAATAGGGCAATCTGAAAAGAAGGTTCATAAGTAAGCAACTAGGCGACTCAAATAGGCTCTTTCACAGTGACCCTGGGAAATAGAAAAGGCCCACAGATTTTTTTTGCGGACCTTTTTTATGAAAGGCGTGAGAATAGTCTTCCCATTTATTTTTACCAGTGCCATGGATAAGGAGTTTCTTCACCAAAAGGATCTTGTGATCCGGAAATTTTGGCAAATAAGCGAATGGCAGCGATTGTGGTGTCGTGTGCCCATTTGGCTACGCTAACCGCACCAAAAGTTGTTGTCCAGGTAGTATTCTCTTTTATTTTAGGATTACTTTTAAAAAATGCTTCTTTTGTTCGAATTGGCCATTTGTTTCCTGCTGTCATATCGGGAGAATAATGAATAATTTCATTTCTCAATCTAAATAGTGCAATCAGATTTTGGTAGGTGCTTCCATTTGTGTCAATTCCAACGTCCTCTGAATCATATCCTTTGTAAAACAATTTTATCTTATCTTTAATTTCTTTTGCCTTTTTTATGTCATCGATTCTTTTGAGAATCGATTCCTTGTTATTAGTGTCCTGTTTTATGGCAAGAGTCCTGCTGAACTCGATAGTTTCATTTAAATATGATTCAAAAGCAGTACAGAACATTATAATTGCAGGAAAACAATATCTACAAGAGTCAAAACTTGACCCTTTCATTTTTTTTGTTACCTCGGAAGTTGCGAGAGTAAGTAATTCATTACCTACCTTGAAGAAATTTGGTGAAAGTAAATCCATTCCGCAATGAAGTGACGAGTCTATATTTTTAAGATGAGGAGGAGTGAAGTGTTTTGATCTTTTCATTTTAGTTAAAGTTAATAATAATGAGGGTTGATATGTAACGCTTCCGCTTTGTATATGATTTTTAAATAAGGACAAAAATTTTCGGTTTTTAATTTTTTTATGGAATTCTCTTGTCTTTACCGGACTTGTATTGTACGTGTATCAATCTATATTGATTTATAAATATATCATACATTAGTTTTACTCGAACAATCCCAACAGTATTTGCATCTGGATCTGTTTTAAGAAAATTTTCAACTTTTTTAAGGCCTTCATACACCAATTGTTCTTTTAAGCACTTTTCCTCATTGCCTCTATCTGGAATGAATTGTATTTGTATTAATTCTCCCTTGAAATCGCCAGCTTGTTGAATGAAATCTATTGATAATCCTTTACTTTTTAAGTTTTGAGTTTTTGAGAAAAGTTTTTTTATCATTGGTGCAACGTGGTTGTTGTAAACGTTTGTCCAGAGCGGAGCAAACATGAAGATGGCCACATTGTAAATTAAGCCTACAGTGTCGGGGTCAACAGTTTTTTTTCGCCATTTTCCTACAGCCAAATCTTTATCTTCGCTTAACAACTCGTCAATAAGGTCTTGATTATTATAATGCGGCCAAGGGAGATAAATTTGGTACTTTGCAACATCAAAATTATCCGAGATAGGTTCTGTAATTGAATAACTGAAACCACCTAATGCTTCATCTATGGTTTCGCAGGAAAAATAAACATCTGCTTTTAAAAGCCATTCTCCTGAAGACTCCTCATCTGGAACAACTTTAAAATTTTTTAGATACCCAAGGGTTTCAAGCCGCATGTCGTGATGTTGGTGAAGAGGGATTCTTTCACCGAATCTTTCTGCTAAAGCTAGCAGAAACTCTTTGGTATTTTTCTCCCCCTGGGAGTCTTCGTGAGTGCTCGAAATTGTTTGATTTAAAATGTATTTCATCGTCGTCTTTTTCGTTAATTATTGAAATTCAATGAGTTATGTATTGTGGATAACGAAAATCCAATATTGTCTAACAGAGACAATATTGCCAATTTCCGAAAAAATAAAACATAATTCCTATAATAATATTAGGTGGTTAACTCCAGTCCTTACTTAACTCCTTTTAAGCAAGAACTTTTAAATAACGATAAAAATAAACCAGGGTAAATGTAGACAGATTAAATGAAAAGGTCAAGGTTGAGTTAGGGGTATAGTAATTGCTAATATGTTGGGGCATGCTACCAATTGCATCTAACGGGCTTTTTGTGTCAGGTAGGTCCTAAATTATGATTTTTGATCGAATAGATCCTTTAGGTCATCTGATTCTAAGCTCTAAGACAATCGCCTTAGGAAAGGATTATTCTATTGGAAAAAATGGTACCTAGAAACATTACGTGAGATATTTCTGGAGCCAATTTGATTCCGGTAGGTCGGAATCGAATCAAGGTGAAGGAGACGGTCTGTAGTTGGAAGAAACTGGTTTGCCTTCTCTCGTTATTCCCGCTAGTATATCCAAATAAGGTGGTACATTTGGGTGGTACATTTGGTACAAAATTGACTAGATAACTCCACCACTATAGGCTTGCATCAAATGATATAAGTGTCCAAAACCATTTAGAAAACAAGTTAGGCAAAATGATTTCTCGGCTGCTGAAATTGAGGAGATGGCGATTCCCGCCACCTCCACCATTTAAAAAGAGGGTTACCCTTCAGGGTAACCCTCTTTTTAGTTGTGACTGTGACGCGGGAATCGAAGCGCAGCGAGCGCAGCCAGTGGCTGAAAAGCGGCCAGGGAGGGCCGCGTCAGCGAGCGAAGGGGAGCCTACGCAGGAGGGGACAGGACGTTCCTGACGTAGTAGGCGGTTCCCGCCACTGGCCCGCAGGGCCACAGGATCAGTTTCGGGAAATCCATCACACCCCGCTTCTCTTTCGCCTGAAAATTCTCCGCATTGTTACCCTCATTCTCCGGACCTCGTCCGGACTCCTGCATTTTTTCCTGCAACCGCTGCTCGGCGGGATCAAAGGCAAACTGGTTGATACTCTTCATGATTCCGTCAAACAGGTCGTTGATGTCCATGGTCGGTGGCTCCTCGTTTTGGATTCTGCCCTTACTTACCGGAGAGACAGAGAAAGTGTCGAGCGGCGGTTGAATTTTTTTCGTGCTGGCCTTCTGGTGGCTTATTTACCGGAGCGGTTTCAAATCTGTTGGAACTCCTTCGAATTTTGAGTTGTACGCCGCATAGCAGATGTTATATTGTCGGGTAGTTTTGAATGGCCTTCGTGCGCCCGGTGGTTTCGGGTGCGCAAAAGCCCAGAAGATGAATCCGCCTTGGGAGGCTGAGCGATGAACAGACAACGTGCCCTTGCCCTGCTGAGAGATAGCAAGACGGAGCTGCAGGCCCGTTTCGGCGTGACCCGGCTGGCCCTGTTCGGCTCCACCGCCCGTGATACGGCGAGTAGCGGCAGCGATGTCGATGTGCTGGTGGCTTTCGACGGCCCGGCCACCTCCAAGCGCTATTTTGGCGTGCAGTTTTACCTGGAGGACCTGCTCGGCTGTCCGGTCGACCTTGTCACCGAAAAGGCCCTGCGACCGGAGATGCGTCCCTATATCGAACAGGAGCGGGTCAACCTCTGAGATTCATGCCTCACGCGAAGACGCGAATGCGCGAAGGGATATCGAGGAAGTGGCCGCGATGGTAGTCGATGCGGCATTGCAACTTCACCGTGATCTCGGGCCGGGGTTGCCGGAATCGGCCTATGAGGCGATTCTGTCCAAAATGTTGGAAAAGCGTGGCCTGTCTGTCGAGAGGCAGAAGCCGGTTCCTATTCAGTATCAGGGTGTTTCACTCGATGAAGGTTTTAGGCTGGGTTTGCTGGTCGATGGTCAGCTGATCGTTGAGCTGAAATCAGTCGAAAACATCCACCCGGTTCATCCCAAACAGCTACTGACCTACCTGCGCCTGATGAACCTGCCCCTCGGACTGCTCATCAACTTTGGCGCATCACTTCTGAAGAATGGCCTGCAACGCGTCGCCAACAAACACATCAACTTCGCGTCTTCGCGCCTTCGCGTGCACCAACAGGAGGATCAGCCATGAAGCCCGGCAGCGTCAAGATCGTCGACCGCGTCTCCGCCGTCGAGGCGATCAAGCGGTTGAAGGAGGAAGATCTGCTCTTTCTCAACCGGCTGATCGTCGAGCGGCTCAAGCTCATTTCCCAAGCCCGCGCCACCACGTTGATGACCAGCTTCACCAGGGGCGATCGAGTCGGCTTCCAATCCCCTGACGGCCGGATGCTGGAAGGCAGGGTGCTGCGCCTTAACAAGAAGACCATCAGCGTCGCCACGGACGATGGCCACCAGTGGAACGTCGCGCCCGGCCTGCTGCGCCTGGTTCAATCAGCGGGAGATGTCCAATGGCCATGATCCGCCAACCCGAAAACTTTCCTGAAACGGTCAAGGAGGTGCGGCGGCAGTTGGCGCTCTCCCAGGAGGAGTTGGCCCACGCCCTCGGGGTGAGCTTCGCCACGGTCAACCGCTGGGAGAACGGCAAAACCATTCCCTCGAAGCTGGCGCAGCGGCAGTTCGAGCAGTTTTGTGTGCAGAAAAAGAAAAAGGGGGAGCTAATCTAATGGTTTTCACTGAGAAGGCCGCCAGGTCAAAGTTCTCTTTTGGCAGGAGTTTGAATATGGAAAAGCAACGATCACTACAGGACTTAGCCGATATTGTCCGAATATTCTGCGAAGCCCGCGACTGGGATCAGTTCCACGGCCCTAAGGATCTGGCCATCGGTGTTATTACCGAGGCGTCGGAGTTGTTAGAGCATTTTCGCTTTCAAACGGACGAACAGGCGATGGCGTTGCTGGACAACCAGCAGGTCAAAGGTGATATTGAGGATGAGCTGGCCGATGTCCTCTTTTTCTTGCTGCGGTTTTCCCAAAGGTTTGAGGTTGATCTGACCAAAGCTCTACTTCGGAAGATCGAAAAGAGTGAGAAGAAATATCCTGTAGAAAAGGCGAAAGGGAAAAACACCAAGTACACGAAGTTGTAGATCAATATCTGCATTCCGAGGGGCCAACATTGATCGTTTATTCCGCTACAAAAGCTAGGTTCAAAGAAGATGTCATGACCAATGACATCGGCGGCATTATCTTTGACGCATTCCGGAATGCAACAGGGAGAAGCACCGGTAGAGCAGAAATCGAGTCGTGGATGCACTCGCTGCAGTATATGGATCGAGTGCTCAATGACGACGAGATCCCCCATGATGCAGGCGTCGCCATCGAGTACCACCTCCCGCAGACCTCAAAACGTATCGACTTTATCCTGACCGGGAGGGGCAGAGACCAGCGTGAATCGGCCGTCCTCGTAGAACTGAAACAGTGACAGAAGACGGAATTAACTCAAAGTGACGCAGTCGTCATCACCCGGTTCAAGCATGGCTCTACCGAGGTCCTCCATCCCTCCTACCAAGCCTGGTCTTACAAGCGTCTTCTTGAAGATTTTAACCAGACCGTTCAGGAAGAACAAATAGGGCTCTTCCCATGTGCCTATCTGCACAACTACGATGACGATGGCGTGATCACCCATCCCTTCTACAGCGATCACATCAAACGTGCCCCGATCTTCCTCAAGCCCGATGCCCTGAAACTCCAGCAGTTCATTAAGACCCACGTCAAATACGGCGATTCGACCCGGATCATGTACCGGATCGAACACGGGAAGATTAAACCTTCCAAGAAACTGGCCGACGAACTAGCGTCGATGCTTAAAGGGAACCGGGAATTCGTTTTGATCGATGACCAGAAAGTGGTGTTCGAGAAGGCGAAACGACTGGCAGAGCAGGCTTCCGAGCATACCAAAAAGGTCTTGATCGTCGAGGGTGGACCAGGCACTGGCAAGTCGGTTTTGGCGATCAACCTCCTTGTGGCGCTCACGGAACGGGAATTCGTTGTCCAGTACGTCTCCCGAAACTCGGCCCCCCGGCTCGTATATGAGGCAAAGCTCATCGGTCATTTCCGGAAGACGCATATTTCCAACATGTTCTCCGGTTCCGGCTCATACCACGCAGTTGCGCCCAATGCGTTCGATTGCCTTATTGTGGACGAGGCGCATCGCTTGAACGAGAAATCCGGCATGTTCAGCCACCTGGGTGAAAACCAGATCAAGGAGATCATCAATGCCAGCAAATTGAGTGTGTTCTTCATCGATGAAGACCAGAAGGTCACGTTGAAAGATATTGGCGACAAAGAAGCGATCCGCAACTGGGCAAAGAAGCTTGGGGCTGAAGTTGTCGAGATGAGTCTGGAGTCCCAGTTCCGCTGCAACGGCTCCAACGGCTACCTGGCTTGGCTCGACAACAACCTGCAGATCCGGAGGACGGCCAACGAAGTCCTGGATATCCGTGAATATGATTTTCGCATCATCGACACCCCATCAGAGTTACACGACCTCATAAAGGCCAAGAACAAAAACAACAAGGCACGGATGGTAGCCGGCTACTGCTGGGACTGGATCAGCAAGAAGAAACCGCTGCTGAAGGACATCGTAATCGGAGACTACAAGGCGACTTGGAACCTGGAAACGGACGGACAGGCGTGGATCATCAAACCCGACTCCGTCAGCGAGGTGGGGTGCATCCACACCTGCCAGGGATTAGAGGTGGACTACATAGGCGTCATCGTTGGCCCGGACTTTGTTGTTCGTGAAGGTAAAGTAGAGACCCGGCCAGCCGAGCGTTCGAAAATGGATAAATCGATCCAGGGGTGGAAGAAACTGGTCAAGGAAGTTCCTGATGGGGGAGTATTAAGGATCGATGCCATCATAAAAAATACTTACCGTACCCTCATGACCCGTGGACAGAAAGGGTGTTACGTCTATTTTGTCGATGACGAAACGCGCAGGTACTTCGCTGAGCGGCTGCAATTTGGACCAGCAGCAGAGTCGATAATCGAGAAATCGATTCTGCCTTCACACGAAGAAGCTGTGGACCTGCCGTTTCGCCGGCTGGGTTCGGAAGAAGCAAGGCCTTATGTGAATTGTGTGCCACTCTACGACCTCAAGGTCGCCGCCGGAGGTTTCAGCAACGAGCAGCAGATGGACGGGTGCGACTGGGTGGAGCTGCCGGAAGAATTCCGGCCACGGAAGGGACTGTTTGTGGCTCAAGTGGTTGGGGAGTCGATGAACCGGCGCATCCCGTACGGCGCATGGTGCCTGTTCCGTGAAGAAAAAGGGGGCTCACGGAACGGCAAGGTCGTCCTGGCTTCGCACCGGGAGATTGCCGACACCGATACCAGTTGCCACTACACCGTCAAGATTTATGAAAGCACCAAGGAGATTCAGGATGATGGCACGTGGCGGCACACGTCGATCATTCTTCGACCGGACAGTTATCTTCCGGGCTATGAGCCGATTGTTTTGAATGAGGAGCAGGCGGACGATTTGCGGGTGATTGGGGAGTTGGTGGCTGTGCTTGGGTGAACCTTTAGCGTCACGCCTGCATGGGAAAGTTTCGAGTGATTCGTCACCATACAGATAGCGCAAATTCAAGTATGCAAGGATATATCAGCCGTTCCGTACCATTACCCCCCAGATGCTGAACCGAGTTGTTGCTATCAGCGAGGGATTTCAACAATGGAAGAGATGGAAGGGAAGAAGATAATGCCCACCTGCTGGATCATCGCCGGACCCAACGGCGCAGGTAAAACCACTTTCGCCCTGGAGTATCTGCCCCAAGTGGCGGGCTGCACTCATTTCATCAACGCAGACTTGATCGCCGCCGGTCTCTCGCCACTCGCACCGGAGCGGGAGTTGCTGGCTGCCAGCCGTCTCTTTCTGCGGGAGATCGAGCAGCGCATCGCCGCCCGCGAGGATTTCGCCTTTGAAACCACTCTGGCGGGGCGCACCTACCTGCGCCTAGTCGAGCGGCTGCATACCGACGGCTGGCGGGTGGAGCTGATCTTTCTGGCCCTGCCGAGTTTCGAGATGTCTTAAGAATGGTTTGATAATAATTAGTGCCGGAATTTACGGTAACGTAATAAGATTTCTTCCTCCGTTGGTTCTGACCGACGCTCAATTAAACCAAGGAATCAGTATTTTCGAAGAAGCAGTCCACAAAATTTTAAGGAAAATATAACATGAATATCTTTTTCAAAAAATACCTTTATATAAACCTCAGCGATAAAACATATGAAAAGGTTTCTATCGATGAAGAAATATTAGGAAATTACGGTGGTGGCAAAGGTTTGGGAACTTATCTTCTTTACAATTTGAATCCTGTAGGAGTGGATCCTTTTGATTCGGATAATCATATTATTATCAATACTGGACCGGCTGATGATTTAAAGGTATGGGGTTCTTCAAGGTTTGGAATCTACACAAAAAGTCCTTTGACGAATTGTTATCTCGACTCAACCTCGGGCGGCCATTTATCCAAATATATTTCAAGAACAGGTTATGATGCAATTGTAATAAAAGGTAAGAGTCAGAGTCCAGTTTGGCTTGAAATAACAGATGAAAATATCGAGTTTCACGATGCAAGCGATTTATGGGGAAAAGATACTTATATTTCTGAAGACACTTTAAAAAGTAAAGCTGGCAGTGATAAGTGCGGTGCTATTGTTATAGGACCTGCTGGTGAAAATCTGTGTAAGTTTAGCTTAATAGAAAATGATTATTGGAGAAGTTTGGGTAGGGGTGGAGCTGGGGCAGTTATGGGAAGTAAAAAAATAAAGGGTATCGTCTTTCATGGTAATCAAAGAAGACAAGCGGGAAACCAGGAAAAAATCGACAAACTGTATTCTTATTACAGACAAAAAAGCAAGACAGATGAAACAGTGCTTAAATACAGGAAATACGGCACACCTGCAGGAGTTAAGCTGTTAAATGAAAAGGGAGCATTTCCAACAAAATATTGGCACAAAGGGGTTTTTGAAAAGAATGAAAATATTACTGCTGAAAAAATGCAGGAAGTCTTAGATGTAAAACCCAAGGCCTGTGAGAAATGTTTCATAGCCTGCGGGAAATTAAGTAAAACAAAAGAAGGAAGCAAATACCCGGGGTTAGTTGTCGAGGGGCCGGAATATGAAACAATTTATGCTTTGGGTGGTTTGTGCTGCATAGACGATATTGAAGACATTTTATATTTAAATGATTTGTGTGACAGGTACGGCATAGACACAATTACTGCCGGAAACATTATTGCCTTTACTATGGAAGCATCCTCTTTAGGAAAGACAAAAGAAAAGTATGAGTATGGTAATACAAGCCATGCAGCTGATTTAATAGAAAAGATTGTATTTAAGAAAGGTATCGGAAAAGTATTGAGTGAAGGAATTGTTTTTGCATCTAAATATTTTGGATTAGAAGATTTGGCTATTCATAATAAAGGACTTGAGCCGGCCGGCTACGATCCAAGGATGCTGCCGGGGACTGCTCTGGGGTATGCTGTTTCGATGAGAGGAGGTTGTCACTTAAGAAGCGGATTTTACAAAGCTGAACTTTCAGATTACTCAAAACCTGATGATATTGATGATAAAGCCTATCATGTAGCTGATTGGGAAGACAGGTTTTGTGTGCAGGATACTCTAATAATTTGCCGGTTTTTCAGAGATCTCTATTGGTGGGATGAAACAGTTGAACTTTTCAGAGTTATTTACGGAGATGAATCGATTTCCAAAGATGAGCTGAAAAATATGTCAAACAGGATTCATGCGTTGGCCAAAAAGTTTAATATTAGAGAAAACCCAGATAATGTTGAGAGTTTGGATAAGCTTCCAAAGCGCCTGTTCAAAGAAAAGTTGGAAAATGGCAGCGTTATGGATCAGAACGTTTTCGATAAACTGAAAAGTGAATATTACAAATTAAGAGGTTGGGATGAAAGAGGCATTCCAGTTGATAATTTGTAATCGATTCCGTTTTACGGAAAATAATATAAAGGGAGAGATGTATGAGAAATTTTAAAAAGGCTTTAGCAGTTTTTGTATCAATCCTTGCATTTTGTATGTTTGGAACAGTATTTGCAGCAAGCAATACGGTTAAAATCGGAAATATAATTCCTCTTTCCGGGCCGTCTGCCTCGGTGGGCATTCAAGGTAAACAGGCCAGAGAAATGGCAGTGGAAGAAATTAACGCTGCAGGTGGTATTAAGTCACTGGGTGGTGCCAAACTGGAGCTCATTTTTGCTGACAGTAAAAGTGATCCGACCACAGGTGTAACGGAGGCTGAGCGCCTTATCAATTCTGAGAAAGTGGATATATTAACTGGCTGCTGGAATTCAGCCGTTACTTACCCTACCTCTCAGGTCGCTGAAAAATACAAAATTCCTTTTATAGTTCCAGTCTCAGTACGCGATACAATTACGGAAAGAGGATTTAAGTATATTTTCCGTATTGCGGCAAAAGATTCATGGTGGGTGCGTGATCAATTTGCTTTCTTGGATGATATGCAGAAAGAATTCAATGTGAAGATAAAAACAGTTGCTTTTGTTTATGAGAATGGTGACTGGGGAACAGGATTCGCTGAAAAATGGCGCAAAGAAGCTAAAAAGAGAGGATATGATATTGTTTTAGATGAGCCTTATCCAAGTACAGCTAGTGATTTGACTCCGGTAGTAATTAAGTTGAAGCGGGCAAATCCAGATGTAGTATTTCTGTGTTCCAATGCTTCAGATGCTATCCTTTTGACCAATACCATTGCCGAAATGGATGTAAACCCTAAAGCCATTATTACAAGTGGTGGCGGTCATGCTGACCCTTCTTTTCTTGAAGCAACCGGCAAAAACTCCGAATATATGTTTGATATCGTTGAGTGGGAAACAGATCTTAACAGACCTGGATTAAAAGAAACAAATGCAAAGTTTAAAAAAGAATATGGGCACAACCTGACTGGGGAAGCTGTAGATGCTTATATTTCAATTTATCTTATTAAAGAAGCATTGGAAAAAGCCGGTACTACAAATCCTCAAAAAGTCAGAGATGTACTAAGGAATATCAATTATTGTGATGGAAAGGCTAACATATTGGCATATGATTGTATAAATTTTGATGAAAGTGGCCAAAATCAAAATGCTAAGCTGGTCATTGTTCAAGTCAGAGAAAGAAACGGAGAAATGGTAAGGCTGACAGTGTGGCCTAAAGATGTCAGGCATAAAGGATACACCCCCGTTTTTCCACAGCCCGCAAAGTAACTGAAGAAAGCGGCAGGAATAAATTTGCCTGCCGCTTTTTATAAACAAGGAGCATTGTCATGATTAGTTATATTGAAGCTTTACTAAATGGTATACTTATGGGTTCCATATATGGGTTAGCAGCAATGGGTTTAACACTTATTTTTGGTGTAATGAAGGTTATAAATTTTGCACATGGCTCAGTCTTGATGGTCGGTATGTTTGCAGCATACTGGTTTGTTAAGCTTACCGGAGTAAATCCATACTTATCACTTTTTGTTGTTGTACCTTTCATGTTTTTTTTCGGTTATTATTTACAGCAATTTGTTATTAAGCCAACATTTGAAGCTGAAAAAGATGTAAGAGAACCCATAACCGTTATTATAGTTACAACCGGTGTATGGTATATTCTTGATAATTTGGCTCTATTGCTTTTCGGTGCTGAGTACCGGGTAGTCAAAACAAGCGTTACAGGTCATATAATTGAAGTCTTTAATATGTACTTTTTATTACCGAAAATTATTGGTTTTGGAATAAGTATTTTAGTAGGAATTTTTTTCTTCTGGTTTCTGAAATATTCGAAAATGGGCAAAGCAATAAGAGCTACCAGCTTGGACAGAGAAGCTGCATCTCTTATGGGTATTAAACAATCAAAAATTTATAATATTTCCTTTGGTTTAGGCTGTGCACTTTGCGGTATTGCAGGCTGTATTTTAGTGCCTTTTTATTATGTATATCCTACTGTTGGTGTTACTTTTGATATTAAATCATTCATAATCGTTGTTTTGGGAGGGCTGGGAAGTATAACAGGAGCAATTCTCGGAGGAATCATCGTGGGCGTTATTGAAACGTTAGGAGCTCAATTTATGGCGGCTACATGGACAGAATTGCTAGTTTATATTGTATTTTTGATTGTTTTATTTGTAAGGCCATCTGGTCTTTTTGGGCTTAAGCAGGATTTTTAATTTGGAGTCAGGAGTGTAAGATGTTTAAACTTTTAATAAATCAGAAACCAATTGTTAAAATTATGGCGTTAACGATTTTGGTTGTAGTTTTTGTACTGCCATTGTTTGTAAACAGTTCAACAGTAATGCAAATATTAATTTTGATTGTTTTTTATGCATACCTAACATCCTGCTGGAATTTTGTGGGGGGGTTGCTGGAGTTTTGCCATTAGGGCATGCAGCTTTTGTCGGCATCGGGGCATATACTTCTACAGTTCTGTATTTAACATATGGTTTGAGTCCTTGGATTGGTATGATTTTTGGAGGAATTATGGCCGCTATAGTAGGAGTTATGATAGGCCTGCCAACACTAAAGCTAAGAGGAGCTTATTTTGCTTTGGCTACAATTGCCGTAGGTGAAGGAATTCGGGTACTGTTTGAAAATATTGAAAGAATAGGTCCTTTTGAAATAAGAGGTCCGAAAGGTTTGTTGATAAATTTGGTTAGCGGCAATTCATTTTCTCATTTTCAGTTTTCAAGCAAATATCCATATTTTTATATCATATTGATAATGCTTATTTTTGTTTTACTGTTAACTTATGTCATGATGAATTCAAAAGTTGGATATTATTTAGCTGCAGCCGGAGAGGATCCTGAAGCTGCAGAATCATTAGGGATAAAAGTCTCAAAATACAAACTTATTGCCATGATATTAAGTTGCTTTTTTACTGCCCTTGGAGGAACATTTTACGCACAGTTGATGTTGTATTTTTATCCAAAATCTATTTTGGGACTTAATCTTTCTTTTGAAATAGCATTTATTGCACTTATCGGTGGGCGTGGAACCATTCTAGGTCCTGTGTTGGGTGCACTTTTGCTCAGGCCTATAGGCGAGATAACAAGGATTTACGTTTCAAGCTCTCTGCCCGGTTTACACCTTATAATATATGGGCTGATTTTAGTTATCGTTATGCGCTATCAACCCAGGGGCATAATAGAGCCTATTTCCATTTTAATAAAAAAGTACATAATTGATCCATTTGACAAACCAAAAGAAAGTACTTTCACTGATAATAAATAAGGAGTTTGTTATGGGGCTGCTTAAAATAAAGGATTTGACAAAAAAATTTGGTGGGTTAACTGCAGTTAACTCAGTAAACATGGAAATAAATGATAAGCAAATTGTCGGAATAATTGGCCCTAACGGCGCTGGAAAGACAACATTGTTTAATTGTATTGCCGGAGCATTACCCCTGAGCTCCGGTAGCATATTATTTAATAATAAAGAAATAGGAGGGAAAAAACCTTACGAAATATGCCAATTAGGAATATCCCGAACGTTTCAGGTGGTAAGACCTTTTAGATCAAAAACAGTTCTTTATAACACTATGGTAGGAGCTTTTGCTCAGACAAATTTTTTGCATGAAGCTGAAAAAATCGCTTTGGATGTGTTAAAATTTCTCAATCTTTATGATAAAAAGAACGTTCTTGCAAAGAATTTAACACTTCCAGAGTTAAAAAGGCTTGAATTATGCCGCTCGCTAGCCACTAACCCTAAAATTCTTTTGCTGGATGAGGTTATGGCAGGCCTCAGACCTTCAGAAGTAGCTCAGATGCTGCCGATTATAAAAAAAATAAACAATTCGGGAATTACGATAATAATTGTCGAACATATAATGCAAGTGATAATGAATTTGTCAGAAAATATCTATGTTATGAATTTTGGTAAAATTATAGCTGAAGGAGAACCGCATTTAATTGCTGCAGATGAAGAGGTTATAAAAGCTTATCTAGGAGAGGAATATGTCGCTGCTAAAAGTCGATAGTATAAATGTGTCATATGGAGAAATGCAGGTAATTTTTGATTTATCACTGCAAATAGAAAAAGGTGAGATTATAAGTATTATCGGTGCTAACGGTGCAGGCAAGTCCACTTTATTAAAAACTATTTCAGGAATGTTAAAACCAATTGATGGTACTATTGAATTTGACAATGAAATAATCAGTAAGCTGGAGCCTCATGAAATAGTCGAAAAAGGGCTTATTCATGTTCCTGAAGGCAGGAGACTTTTTTCTTTAATGAGTGTATACGAAAATTTGGAAATAGGTGCATACAGCAAGAATGCTGAAAAACATTTTAAAGAGAGTATAAAGGAAGTTTTTACGCTGTTCCCGAGATTACAGGAACGAAAGAAACAATTAGCTGTTACTTTGAGCGGAGGAGAACAACAGATGGTTGCTATTGGAAGAGGTATTATGGGGTACCCAAAATTAATGATGCTAGATGAACCGTCTCTGGGATTGGCACCGTTGTTGAAAAAAAATATATTTAATACAATTAGTAAAATTTCTGAAGAATACGGAACAACAATACTTCTTGTTGAACAAGATGTTATTAACTCATTAGCAATCAGTGATAGAGCATATGTTATGGAGCATGGTCAGTTTGTAATTGAAGGTTCACCTGATGATTTGATGGACAATCCTGAAATTAAAAAAGCATATCTAGGGCTCTAAAACTGGGGTTGAAAAATCTTAAAATAAAAAAATACTATTCATTTATCCTTTTTGTGCATCGACTACACTTACGAAGTGTAGGTGGGGAGGTGGGGGATTATTATGCTAAAGGGTCTTCACCCTCCGACCAGGATTTTAATGATCTTTCATAAAGGTGAAAATCTTCACCTTCGTGTTCTGTAATAATAACGTATATATTGTCTTTCGGTACACTAAAAAAATTTCGAATTTCTTCCATAAAAGCCTTAGCTAAATTACGTCTTTGTTCGTAAGAACGTCCTTTCCTGATATCCGCATTAACGTAAGCTGTCTTAGAACCAATACTTTCAGCTCTGCCCATGATTAAATTTTCTGAATCAAATTCTCTCAGTGTTATCCCGATATGCCCTGTAGCAGTATCCATAATGTCTGAAAAATGTTCCATAACTTTCTGGGAAAAATCTCTTTTTTCATTCGTGGTAAGTTTGAAGTTAAATTCAAATTGTAAATGAGGCATCGGCCACCCCCTATTATTTGTTTAAAGTCTGCTGAAAGCACATCATCAGACTGAATATTTGTTATGATAATATTCATAGTGTATTAGTCAAGTTTTTTCGCTGAAATCGTCCGATTTTTTGCAATATGAGTTTTTCATATTCTGATCCTTATTATTGAAGCTAACCTTATAACATAGTGTTTAAAAATTTTGAGATGATAACAATTAAAAAGATACTGGGATTCTGTTGGCTATATAATAAAATTTACAACGTTTCTGTTATCTTCTATTATTTTCAACACTTTTGCAAAAGTCATGTTTTTTAAGATATCAGATATTTCCAAGTTGAGGTTATCAAATATGGGGTTTAGCTGGCAATCTTTGTTTTTAGTATATTTCTCACAGTTGAAGATTTCCACACTGCCTTCTGTTATTTTGATGATATCGTACATGGATATGTCTTCGATCCTTTTTGAAAGGAAAAATCCACCGTTGGCTCCCTTCTTTGAATCCACAATGCCTGATGATCTAAGCTCTGATAGCGAAATTTCAAGAAATCTTTTGGGGATATCATGTTTTTCAGCAATTTTAGAAACCTTTACAGCTTCCCCACATGGAGAATTTGCCAGCTCTACAATTGCCAGTATAGAATAAACTGTCTTGGCTGTAACGTGCATATTACCTCTTTTTTCATTAAATACACTTGAATAATGATATTTAATTAATGTGGAAAAACAAGTAAAAATCTTAAGCCTATTCAAACTCCACAGTTCCAAAAAACATTTTCACAACCTTCTCTATTAGCTTTTTATCTAGATTGGTTAAGTGCTTTTCCTTTTTAAATTCCACCCTGGCCTTTTCTCCATAGTCTCTGACGCGTATACCGGGATAGTTGTATCTGAGTTTGTCTTCAATCTGCTTTATTTTCCCAAGCCGCTCTTCAGTAATCCGCCCGATTTTGATACGGGTAGCTACACACGATTCAGTATTGAAAAATATTTCAGGGTTATTGATTGTACATGCTATCATTTCAGCATCTTGTTTCCCCATTCCGACTTCAAGAAGGGGGGAGAAGACGCCGTATTCGCTCAATACTTTCATCCCCGGCCGGTAGTCCCCAAGATCATCCACGTTACTGCCATCACAAACGACTTGATAGCCGTATTTATTAGAAATTTTGATAATCTCACCTATGACCGCTTTCTTGCAGTAGTAGCACTTGTCTGGGACATTTTCGTAAAATTCTTCTGAAGGGCTGGACATAAAGGTATACCATTTTACCCCCAGCGTATTTGCGATAAGCTCGGCATTTTTAATTTCATAATTAAAAATGTATGAATTTATGCAGGTAGCTGCAGCCACATTACCTGCTCCCAGTTCATCCACTGCGAGCTTTAGTACCGATGCGCTGTCCATCCCTCCGCTTAAAGCAACTATACAGCTTTTATAATCCTTAAAATATTTTATTTTAACTTTCTCCCTTTCTTATGTTTTATTTCCATGCTATCTCCGCTGGTTTCCTTAACGGAATGCGGAGGTATTCATATTTTGGATACCCGATCAGCATAGCACCGAAGCACGCATTTCTTTTGGGCAGTCCAAGAGCTTCTTGAAGTGGTGACCATTGTGCCGCAGCCATCATAAAAAATCCCGCCCAGCAGGTCCCAAGGCCGAAAGAGGGCGCTGTCAGATCAAGAAAAGTAAGTGCTATTGCACTGTCCGTTTGTGCCATCGCATAGTTTTTTGGTGCATGGGTAATTACAAGTCCGGGTGCCCCGCGGCTGATAAGATCATTTCCATCCTCCCATGCTTTCACAAAAAATGAGAGATTGTAGCCTTTTGCCAAAGGGTGTTTCTCACTAATCAAGTGTCGCATAAAATCCACAATCATTTCGCCAGCAAGAGTACGCATGCCTTCACGCGAATTGACTACGATCCATTTAATTCGCTGACTATTCCCACCTGTTGGGGCGTATTTGGCAATGTCGATAAGCTTTTCAAGTGTCTCAGGGGCTACTGGCTTGTCTTGATATGTACGGATTGACCTCCTGGTTTGCAGGAGATGCTTGACATGTTCAATATCCAGTGCCAAATCTTTTCTCACCGGAGGGCAATCTTCAGGTTTCATTGTGGCAAGTGAAAAAGCCCCATGAGGGCAGACAGTCACACAGTGCCCGCAGTTAATACACATCGCCTCAGCCCTGTCAATAGGCTCAGGGAGAGACTTTTTATCCTTTAATTCGATCAGTCCTATAGGGCACTCAGCTACGCATATTCCATCACGTGTGCATTTACCGCTATCCACGATAAACAAACTCATAATATCCCCCCCTTCTGATATTAACTATAAATAAATATTATCTGTATAGATATACTTTGTCAAGCAACCGGACTTTTGGATATAGAATGAATGCCAATGCGGAATATAGCTGTCCATAGGCTAATAGATTAAAAAGGGAAAGGGGAGCTTTACTCCCCTTAATTATTGTGGAGAAGTCCATGTAGCAAAAGGTCCCACAACATAGCCAAAAGGATTTACCCTTAAAATAAGAGTGTTACCGTTGTCATCAGAAACACTGAACTGATACATCTGTCCCCTAGGAACGTTAAACTGCTGGACATTTGATATCTCATATCCTTTCAAATTAGCTGCCAAGAATTCCTGCACTTTAGCCTTGGCTTCATCCTGCGTCAACTGCTGAGTAGTTTGCTGCTGCCCTGCATAATAACCTGCTACAGGGCACCCACCCCAGCCCGGTCCTACATTTTGGTTATATCCTTGGGCCATACCAAAACCACCATTATAAAATCCTTTTCCCATTCCAGGACCATAAGCTAATACCATACTAGCACCTAAAGCCATAATTCCTAAAATAATTGCGAGTTTTTTCATTTTGTTCCTCCTTTTATTCTATATTGTACTAGTTTATATGCATGTTTCGTGCCAATATTTGCCAGGCATTTAACTTCTTGATATAACGTATATTTTTAAGATAATTTTTTAAGTATGTGTGCAAATATTGCTCAGGTACGCGCAAAATCTTCTCTAATTTTAAGACTGGTGACAACAATGTTATAATTTTTTTTAGTAACAGAATGTTATAAACTGAACTATATTTCCCATCAATTTGGATTTTCAACATTAGTAAAAACCATTCGGGACAAAGGCGGCCTAGATAATAAACTACAACAGATGTTCAAATATTAATTGACTTATGAAATGAATTGCTATAGCATGAATGTCGACAGTCGACAATAGGGGGATACAAAATGAGCAGCCCGGATATAAATATTAACCTAAATGTCAGAGGATTACCCGTATCAGCAACATTGCATATAAATGAAATAAGCAACAAGCTAAAACGCCAGGGAAAGGCTGTATACAAACTAGGACTTGGACAATCACCTTTTCCAGTTCCACAGCCGGTTGTGGATGAACTTATCACTAATGCTTACCAAAAAGATTATTTGCCGGTACTAGGACTATATTCTTTAAGAGAAGCTATAGTAGATTATTATCGGCGTACCCAAGGTATGGAGTATGACCCGGAAAATATTCTGGTGGGTCCAGGTTCTAAAGAGCTAATGTTCATAATTCAGCTTGTTTATTACGGTGACTTGATTATTCCCACGCCAAGTTGGGTCTCATACGCTCCCCAGGCTTATATCGTCGGTCGTCATGTATACTGGCTACCCACTAAAAAAGAAAATAAATGGCTTCTGACACCTGATGAACTTGAAAATCATTGTAAGTCTGATCCTACAAAACCCAGGCTACTTATCCTTAATTATCCAAACAACCCCACAGGGATGTCTTATTCAAACCAGGAACTTAAGGATATTGCCAATGTGGCAGAGAAATACAAGGTTTTAATATTATCTGATGAGATCTATGGTGAGTTAAACTACAAAGGAACTCATAATTCCATTGCCCAATACTACCCTGAAGGAACCATTATCAGTGGAGGCCTTAGCAAATGGTGTGGGGCAGGTGGATGGAGGCTAGGAACGTTTACGTTTCCAAAGAATTTAAAGTGGTTATTACAAGCAATGGCTTCTGTGGCAAGTGAAACGTTTACTTCCACAAGCGCACCTATTCAATATGCAGCTGTCAGAGCTTTTAGAGGAGGGATAAAGATTGAAAGATACCTGTCACAATCCAGAAGAATCCTGAACGCATTGGCTGATTATTTAAGCAATAAAATGACCAGTAACGGTATTGAAGTTAACAAACCGGATGGCGCATTTTATATGTTCCCGGATTTTATCCATTTCAAGGAAAGCTTTCATAAAAGAAATATAAAAACCAGCAGCGAATTTTGCAACAGGTTGCTTGAAGAAACCGGCGTAGCAATTTTGCCGGGGAAAGCTTTTGGAAGGCCGGATGAGGAGTTTACTGCAAGACTGGCCTTTGTGGACTTTGATGGCTCAAGGGCTCTTGCTGCTGCCGAGCAAATACCAATGGATGAAAAGCTTGGGGAGGATTTCCTTTTCTACTATTGCAACAGGACACTTAAAGCTGTTGATCTGATTTGTGATTTCATCCATGGATAATTCATTCTTTCTAGTTAGTTACATATGCAATTGAGCAAACATTTACAACTGCCCACACCATCACGCAGATGAATGCGGGCATATATTATTTATGAATCATCTTTATTAGCTTTATATGAAACAGAGCAACCACCGCAACAGCCGGGACAGCAGCCCTTTTCCATAGTCATTGATTTTTTAAAATGCCTGTAAATATAGTACACAGACCCAATGAGCAGCATAGCTACTATCAAATATGTTAAATATACCATCTTTTTCTCCTTTTTAAACAATAAGCCTTCCTATCTGATAAACAAAGAGTGTAATAACATATGCCAAAGCAGTTAATCCGAAAAATTGGTACGCTGCAAACTTCCATGATCCGGTTTCTTGCTTAGTTATTGCAAATGTTGCTATGCATGGAGCAGAAATCAACGCCCATAGCATGATACAAAATCCAATAAGAGGGGAATACTGCTGTCTTATTTTACTTCTTAGAGATTCCGAATCTTCTGACACATCGCCAACTTTGTTAATGATCCCAAGCTGGGAAACAAAAACCTCCTTAGCCGCTAATGCTCCTAAAATTGCTGTAGTTATCTTCCAATCAAAGCCAAGTGGTGCAAAAACCGGCTCCAGCGTTTCTCCTATTTTGCCCATGTAGCTATTTTTGGTCTCTTCATAAGCACGACTGTTTTCCAACTCACTGATTTTTCTTTGTTTAGCCACCTCTGAGAATTGATCATTTGTTTGTAGTTCACTTATTGCTTTGCTGTAATCCATTGAATACTCCGTTGTTCTGGGAAAAGCACTTAAAAACCAAAGTATGATAGACACAGCCAATATTATTGTCCCAGCTTTTCTTATATACATATAGCTTTTATCCCAGATGTAGAATAGTATTGATTTCAAGGTTGGAACTCTGTAAGGGGGCAATTCCATAACAAAAGGGGAAGATTCCCCTTTAAAAAATATAGTTTTTAAAATTTTTGCGATTACAAGTGCGAGTATTATTCCTATAAAGTAAATTGACCACAAAATGGGTGCATGCATCGATTCCGGGAAAAATATAGGAATAATAAGTAAATAAATAGGTAACCTTGCACCGCAACTCATCAGTGGGAGCACCATAATTGTGAGAAATCTTTCCCTGGTATTACCCAAAGTTTTGGTTGCCATAATCCCCGGGACATTACAGCCGAAGCCTATAAGCATTGGGATAAAGCTTTTGCCATGCAATCCGACTTTATGCATAATTTTGTCAATAACAAATGCTGCTCTGGACATATAACCACTGTATTCTAGTATACCAATAGCAAGAAACAGCAATATAATGTTTGGCAGAAAAACAATTACAGCCCCAACGCCACCTATAATGCCATCCACCACAAGTGATTTTAGCAAATTGTCAGCAGGCCAAATATTATTAATAGTGTTACCAATAAAGCTAAAAAAGTTTTCTATCCATCCCATAGGGGCCTCACCGACTGTAAACGTAAACCAGAAGGTCAAATACATCATCAAGAAAAATATAGGAATACCAAAAAGCCTATTGGTAAGCACTTTATCTATTTTGTCTGACATATCATGTCTTTTTTCAACATTATATTGAACTGCTTGGGTTACAGCTCCGGATATAAAACCATATCGTCTTTCTGCAATTACTGCAGAAGGGTCATCTCCATAAATTTCTGTTATCCTTTTAGTAGCGTTACTCAATGTTTCAAAAAGCTCAGATGATTCAGAGAAATAAGACTTCACGATATTTATTATATTGGTATCATTTTCGAGTAGCTTTAATGCCAACCATTTTGGGGGATATTTTTTTACCAGCTCCTGACTTTTTTCCAAGATTGGGATCAACTTTTCAATACTTTCATTTATTTCTGGACCATAATCCAAAGCAATTTCTTTTGGAGCACTCTGGGTATACGTTTTAGCTATCTCTACTATTTTTTCTTTTAGCTCAATAATTCCTTTACCTTTATGTCCGACGGTAGTAATTATTGGCACGCCAAAAATTTCAGAAAGTTTTCTTGTGTCTATATCGAGTCCTCTTTTAACAGCCTCATCGCTCATATTAAAAACCAGAATAACAGGAACGTTCAGTTCCATTATCTGTACTGTAAGATATAGATTTCTTTCAACGTTAGATGAGTCAACAATATCGATGACAATGTCCGGTCTTTCTTCCAATATAAAGTTTCTTGCAACAATTTCTTCTGGGGAAAATGCCGACAAAGAATATATCCCCGGTAAATCCACTACATTAATATTATAGTCTTGATAGCTGAAAGCCCCCTCTTTTTTTTCTATCGTAACACCTGGATAGTTGCCAATTTTTTGTTTACCACCTGTAATCTGATTAAAAATAGTACTTTTGCCTGTATTAGGATTACCTGCAAATGCAACCAAAAGATTGCGCTTCATTCTACACCTCTACTTTTCATAGTCTAGTCTAACTTTTTAAACAAAAAAAATTAACTGTTTTCCACCAATATTTTTGCAGCCATATTGTGCCCCAGCGCCAATCTAAGCTCTGCACTTTTCAAAATAACACCACCATGCTTATTTCCATTGACTACTTCCCAAACAGAACCTTCTCTTAGTCCCATATCGCTCATTTGTGTCACAAAACGGCAGCCACCCAATATGCGCATTACCTTAACCTTTTCTCCGCTTTGGCTTAAAAATAAAGGCATCATTATTACACCACCTCAACATTTATCATTTCAGCTTCTGTCTTTCTCAAAGAAATTTGATAGTTTTTTACATTTAACATTACCGGATCTCCCAGAGGAGCTTTTTTTATAATTTCTACTGGCTCCCCTTGCAAAATCCCCATACTGTTAAATCGTTGTTTCATAGACTCATTTGCCTCAATACTTTTAATAACGCCTTTTTGACCAGGTTTTAGCTGCGAAAGTTTCATTTTTCCTCCTTTATTTTCGGCATATTTCCTCCACTCTTCATAACAGTTGCTATTTTCTTTTTTTAAAAATTCTATGAATTCAGAAAATCTACGAAATGTGCTATCGCTGATATAATGTTCTATGTTACAAGCGTCCCGAGCAGCTGTTTCTTCATCAACATGCAAAACATCAGCAAAAAACAATTCAAGGGTTTCATGCTTTTTATAAATCTCCGCAGCCACATTAGCACCTTTCTCTGTAATTTCTATATAACCGTAGCGCTCATGCTCAATCAGGCCCTCTTTTGCAAGGTTTTTCAATGCATTGTTCACAGACGATACCCTATAACCTAAATAATCTACTATGTCTTTGGCGCGCACGACCTTTTTGTTCTGATTTATTACCCATATTGCTTCTAAATAATCTTCGAGACTGTGGGACAGAGTCATTGTAACCTCCAAAAGTAAGTTAGATGGTTCTAACAAGTTGAATAATAAGCACAGTAAAGTTAGTTGTCAATAACTTTTTTAGTACAATCTAAAAAATGAATAAAGATTAACGCAGAACCAATTTGAGGAAAGTTATATAGTCACGAAATCTAATTTCTTAAACAGAAGCAGTGCTGTTTAAAGATTAATAGGCTAC
This sequence comes from bacterium, assembly GCA_041694215.1. Taxonomy (GTDB): domain Bacteria; phylum Chrysiogenota; class Deferribacteres; order Deferribacterales; family Flexistipitaceae; genus Flexistipes. The sequence continues at coordinate 5,301 of JASMTO010000180.1, read as the reverse complement.
GCTGTTTCTGCCGGCGGCTTTCGCTTTATAAAGGTTGTCATCAGCAATATCTATCAGCTCCTTGGCTCCGCAGTATTCTTTAGCAAAATTGGCCACACCTATGCTGACGTTAACCTTTAAATCCACAAGATCAAAAATTAGCTCTTCAACAGTTTTTCTTATTTTTTCCGTAACAACTATAGCATGCTTTAAATCCGTTTCCGGTAATACAACAAGGAACTCTTCACCACCATATCTGCCCAGACTGTCGGACTCCCTTAGTCTTTCTTTTATTGCAGCAGCAATTTTCTTTAGAACAATATCCCCTGTGGCATGACCATACGTGTCATTTACCTTTTTAAAGTAGTCAATATCAAACATTAATATACTAAAATCTTTGTTATATCTCATGGATCTTTTTGCTTCAGCATTAACTGCTTCTACTATATGCTGATGATTAAATATGCCCGTAAGGCTATCTTTTATAGATTTATCATACAACATTTTGTTTGTCCGGAGTAAATCAGTATTTGCCTGCTTTAACTTTTCCATCAGTTTCATTTCATTAGTAATGTCATGTATCAGTATTATCGTTTTGTTGATATTTTCAAAATCATCATACACAAAGTATACTTTTGCATCTGCCCACCTAACATCACTGTAGTTCGTCACAAAACGAAACTGTATAGATAGGTCTTTACTTTGTTTGGTAAATTTTTGTTTGAGAAATGACACGATTTTTTTCTTATCTTCTTTGTAGATATGCCTAAACCACAAATAAGGATTCTTGTAAAGAACTTTGGAGTCTCTTCCGGTTATTTTATCATATGCCGGACTTACATATGTCAGTGCATTTTTCTCATACAACATAAAAACCTGATCTATATTTTCAGCTAAATCCCTAAATTTCTCCTCGCTTTTCCGAAGAGCATATTCGGCCTCTTTCTCCTTTGTGACATTCCGCTGAACACCGAAATAACCAAAATTTTCACCTTTCTCATTGTGTAAGCAAACATAATTGCCTTCTATCCATATCGGTTTACCATCAATTGTTCTTTCTTTTGCTAACAGTTTTAATTTGCGTTTTTCCATTAATTCCCGGCAGATCTGTTTACCAGACTCCACATCATGACTGAAAAGCTCTTTCATTGTATGTCCCAGCAAATCTTTTTCACTGGCATTATAATGATTCAGCATAGCTTTATTTACTTTTGTTAAGCGGATATTTTCAAAAATAAAATTAGCCATTTTATCCTTGTCAATGTCATCATTCCATGCCACAGGCTCATCTAGCATCATAAAGAAAAAGCCGTCCATAGATGTGTCAAAAAATAAATCCAAAATCTTTTTGCTTCTGGATAATTCGTACTGCGTGTTAATCAGGTCGGTGCTATCCAAGCCAACAATAAGCCTGACAACTTGCCCATCAATCCATTCTATTGCTGTGCCGTGCAGAGAATACCATTTATTGTTTCTACTGTTTTTCTTAGACCAGCAAAAATTTTTCCCCAAATATTCCTTTAAATTATCTTTAAATTCCAGCCTGCAATCCTTGCAGGGATTATCTTCATTCTGAATTATTTGAAAACATTTTTCACCTTTAACATCCTCAGTGAACTCCTTGCATACTTTCGCATTGGCATATAAAATTTTATATGAGTCAATCTCAGTGACATATACAATGGCATCTATATTATTAAGAATTTGCTCAAACATTCTCTTGTGATTTTCAATAGAGAATTCCCTTTCCTTTATTTCCGTCATATCTGTGGTGACGCCCACAAGCATGTCTTCCTCGTCAAATTCATCGTAAACTTTCATAGTTCGCAAATTAAAAAAACGTCTTGTTCCACTTGTACCATATGCTGTGAAATTTTTTTCAAAAGCACCCTGATGAAGGGTTTTAGCAATGATTTCATCCTGGGTAATATCGGAATTTCCCAGCTTTTCACCAAAAAACTCCGACACGTGAATGCCTTCAGGTTTAGCACTCTTTTTCAAGGAATACTGCAGTGCCTTTTTATTTGCATACTTTATAAACCCTTCTTTATTGGTAATAATAATATTTTCAGAAATGTTATCCAACACTTTGGATTGGAGTTTCAAAATAGACTCTGCTTTTTTACGTTGTGTGATATCCTGCTTGATAGCAATAAAATGGGTTATCTCACTATTATCGTTAACTGAAGGGGTAATGGTCGATGATTCCCAATATAAACTACCATCTTTTTTCCTGTTAAGGAATTCTCCTTTCCACGTGTTCCCGCTTAAAATTGTATCCCACATCTGTTTATAAAAAGATGCGGGGTGAATACCTGATTTAAAAATATTACATCTTTTGCCTATGAGATCTGATTTTTCGTAGCCGGTCTTTTGCAAAACAGCTGGATTAACATATTCAATCACACTATTTTTATCAGTAACAATAATCATTTCTGTTAAATGTTCAAAGGCAGAATATGTTATCCCAAGATCCAAGCCAGAAATCATTAAAACACCTCATAACAAAAATATAACAGTATTTTTTTTATTTATATTATATAAAATATAATAATTGTAATTTCAAGCATTAAAATTGGTGTATTTGTCATTGGTTTATTAGTATATTGGTGTATTGGTTATTGGTGTATTGGTGTGTTTGTTGAGGAGTGGGGAGGAGAAATCTTTACTGTAGTTTGGCAAAAAATATTACCTCTTACTCACCTCCTAATTTATGAGGAGAATACAGTACCTTCCTTTAGGTTAGGGGATCGAGCTTAGCTTGAGGAGACCTTTTTGTTATTTCTGTTTATTCGTAAAGTAATTGCAGGCTGTAGCTTTAACCACAACTAAAAAAAATTACCTTTACAAAAATTTTACCCCTTTAAATTTTATCAAATTTCCTTACATTAGTTAACTAAAATCATAGCTGCATAATTTAAAATTGGAGGTCATTGTAATGGGAAAAAGAAAGCTTGGAAAAATGGATTTGGAAGTATCCGCCATAGGATTAGGTTGTATGGGAATGTCCGAATTTTATGGGATTGCTGATGAAAATGAATCAATAAAAACAATTCATTATGCTCTTGATCACGGTATCACGTTTCTTGATACAGCGGATATGTATGGTGTAGGCAAAAATGAAGTGTTGGTGGGGCGTGCTATTGCAGACAGGCGGGATAAAGCCATAATTGCCACTAAATTTGGTAACGTAAGAGGGGAAGATGGATCATTTTTAGGGATTAACGGCCGTCCTGAGTATGTAAAACAAGCTTGTGATGCCAGCCTTAAACGTTTAGGCATTGACTATATCGACCTGTATTACCAACATCGGGTTGATCCCAATGTCCCCATTGAAGAAACCATAGGGGCTATGGCAGATCTTGTAAAAGAAGGGAAAGTCCGTTATCTTGGAATGTCAGAGGCAAAGCCGGAAACATTTAGGAGGGCAAATTCTGTTCACCCCATTACTGCACTGCAGACAGAGTACTCCCTCTGGAGTAGGGATGTGGAAGATGAAATACTGCCAACATGCCGTGAATTGGGGATAGGATTTGTACCATACAGTCCACTTGGGAGAGGATTTCTGACGGGAGCGATCCAGAAATTTGAAGACTTGCCAGAAGATGATTATCGCAGATATTCCCCCAGATTCCAGGGTGAAAATTTTCAAAAAAATCTTGATCTTGTAAAAAAGATAAAAGAGATAGCACAGGAAAAAGGTTGCACACCATCCCAGTTAGCACTTGCCTGGCTGTTAGCCCAGGGGGAGGATATCGTCCCTATTCCGGGAACTAAACGGATTTCTTACTTAAAAGAAAATATTGGCGCTTTAAACGTTACACTCACAAGTGAAGATTTACAAAGGATAGATGAGGTAGCTCCAAAAGGTGCAGCAGCAGGTGAGCGGTATGATGCTGAAAGGATGAAATCTGTTAACCTATAATATTTGCATAAAAAAGCGCCTTTAGGCGCTTTTTTATTTACTGACTTTTGTAAATTCCGGGTAGGCCTCCATTCCACATTCAATTAAGTCAAGACCTTCATACTCTTCTTCTTCACCCACGCGAATGCCCATGGTTAATTTCAAAATATACCATACTACAGAACTAACTACAAAAACCCATGCAAAAATACTCACAGCACCCAAGATCTGAACCAGAAAAGATGCTTCAGGATTTGTGAGGGGAACAGCTATAAGCCCCCAGATACCAACAACACCGTGGACAGATGTGGCACCCACAGGATCATCAATTTTTAACGTTTTATCTATAAAGATAATGGAGAAAACCACAATGACCCCTCCTACAGCACCAATAAGAGTTGCTGATAAGGCTGATGGTGTCGAAGGGCTTGCTGTTATTGCGACAAGCCCAGCTAATGCACCATTTAATACCATTGTCAAATCTGCCTTCTTAAATAAAATTGTTGCAACAATAAGCGCAGCCACAACACCACCAGCTGCTGCTGCATTGGTGTTTACAAAAACCTGGGCTACATTGTTGGCTGAAGTAATAGCGGATACTTTTAACTCTGAACCACCGTTAAAACCGAACCAACCCATCCATAATACGAACGTACCCAATGTGGCTAGAGGAAGATTTGCTCCAGGAAATGCATTCACCTGCCCTTGGGATCCATATTTTCCTTTTCTTGGACCTAAAAACAAGACACCAGACAGTGCAGCTGACGCTCCTGCCAAATGTACAATACCTGAGCCTGCATAATCGAAAAAACCTTTAACACTTAACCAACCACCACCCCATGTCCAAAAACCTTCCACTGGGTAAATAAAACCGGTTAAAATAATGCAAAAAATCACAAAAGCCCACAATTTCATTCTTTCGGCAACCGCACCGGAAACTATTGACATAGCTGTGGCAACAAAAACCACCTGAAAAAAGAAATCAGCTCTAGCCGAATAATAGGGAGCTGATTCACCTCCAGCAAGTATATCTGCAATTGCATTCTCCGAGCTTATCAGAAAACCGAAATTGGGGAAGATTCCGCCGGCACTGCTTGAATACATGGTATAGTAACCTATTAACAAGTACATTACACATGCTATCGAATACAGAACGATATTTTTTGTTAAAATAACCGTTGTGTTTTTAGATCTGACAAGGCCTGCTTCAAGCATAGCAAAGCCAGCGCCCATCCACATAACCAACGCGCCACTAATTAAAAAATAAAAAGTATCAAGTGCATAGCTTAATTCTAAAATATTTTCCATTACTTCCTCCTTCTATGTTGAAAATTTATAATGCTTCGTGTCCTTTTTCCCCTGTCCTAATACGTATTGCTTCTTCAACCGGGAATACAAAAACTTTGCCATCACCAATA
>JASMTO010000179.1:0-3551 GCA_041694215.1 bacterium | reverse complement strand
TTTCATTGGCACTTGTCTGTTCTGTCATCGTCTCTGTGACTGCAGTAATGCTGCAGCCTATACAGGCAAAAAATGCAACGATTAACAGAAACAGAAATGTTCTGATAGCAGCCGGTGAATATAATCCCGCTATACCCATAGAAGAAGCGTTTAAGAATATACGGACTGGTTTTGTTCAGCTGGGGACTGGCGAGTTTGTGGAATCAGATGATTTGTCAGATTTTTACAGAAATTTCCAGCAGATAAGCTCATCCCCGGAAACTTCTGTCAATGTACCAGATAATCTGCCATCTATTGGTTATCCGACTGTGCCAAAACGTATGCCTGCTTATATCCTGCATAATGATAACGGCGAAATTTCAAAAGTAGTGATAATGGTATACGGCAAAGGGTTGTGGTCGACACTTTACGGTTTTCTTTCTGTTAAATCGGATGGAAGGACAGTACAGGGGCTGACATTTTATCAGCACGGGGAGACGCCCGGTTTAGGTGGAAAGGTTGACAATGAAGACTGGAAACAGCAGTGGAACGGGAAAAAGCTGTATGGCCAATCAGGCGATGTCCTAATAAGTGTGATAAAAGGTGATGTGGATCCGGCAGATGAAGATGCTGAATATAAAGTGGATGGTTTAAGTGGTGCCACTATGACGACAAACGGAGTGGACAATCTGATAAAATTCTGGGTGAGTGATTTTGCTTATGGCACATTTTTAAAAAGTTTGCCTAATGTAGGGGGAAGCAAGTGAGTAAAACTCTCGGGATGTTGATCGATCCTATTTTTAAGAATAATCCGATAGCTATTCAGGTGTTGGGGATATGCTCAGCCTTAGCTGTCACATCCAATATGAATACTTCTGTTGTAATGAGCCTGGCAGTGATATTCGTGGTCAGCCTGTCCAATTTTTTTGTAAGTATAATGAGAAATTATATTCCTTCGAGTATCAGAATTATTGTGGAAATGACTATAATAGCTACACTTGTGATTATTGCCGATCAGTTTATAAAAGCCTACTTTTTTGAGATCAGCCAGAAATTATCCGTTTTTGTCGGGCTTATTATTACCAATTGTATTATCCTGGGCAGAGCTGAGGGGTTTGCCATGAAGAATCCTCCGTTTGAAAGTTTAGTGGACGGATTCGGCAATGCATTGGGGTATAGTTTGGTACTCTTATTTGTGGGATTTTTCAGGGAGCTTATAGGCTCCGGCAGTTTGTTTGGTGTCCAAATTTTTCAGCTTGTCTCTTCCGGAGGCTGGTATATTCCCAATGGTCTTTTTGTTTTGGCTCCAAGCGCCTTTTTTATAATAGGGCTGATGATATGGGGAATGAAATTGGTCACGAAAAATTTTGAGGAGTAATGTATATGGCGGAACATCTTCTCAGTTTACTTGTTAAGTCAATTTTTGTTGAGAATATAGCATTGTCTTTTTTCCTTGGTATGTGCACCTTTCTGGCTGTTTCAAAACAGGTGGAAACGGCAAAGGGATTAGGTTTGGCTGTTATCCTTGTACAGACAGTTACTGTGCCGGCAAATAATCTTATCTATCAGTTTCTCCTGAAAAAAGGTGCTCTTTCATGGTTGGGATTTCCCAATGTGGATCTTACCTTTATTGTTCTGGTTACATACATTGTAGTAGTTGCTGGGATTGTACAGGTTCTGGAAATGGCTATGGACAGATTTTTTCCAAAACTTTATGTTTCACTTGGAATTTTCTTGCCTCTGATAACAGTAAACTGTGCCATTTTGGGCGGTTCGTTGTTCATGGTGCAGAGAAATTATAACTTTGCCGAAAGTGTGGTATATGGGTTTGGCTCAGGAACGGGCTGGGCTTTGGCGATTGTGGCGTTGGCTGGGATAAGGGAAAAGATGAAATACAGCAATGTGCCCAAAGGTCTTGATGGTATCGGGATAACATTTATAGTAGCTGGAATTATGTCCATTGCATTTATGCTCTTTTCCGGCATCAAACTGTAAAGGGGTTTTGGTTTGACTGAAATTTTACTTGGAATTATTTTTTTTGTTGCGATTATTCTACTGCTTGTGGGAATGATTATACAGGCAAAGAGACGTCTTGTGCCTTCAGGTGTTTTTAATGTCGTTATCAATGACGAAGATGATGAGCCTCTGAAGGTTTCTGCCAATGACAAGCTGTTATTTGCTTTGGCTGATAATGATATTTATGTTCCTTCAGCCTGCGGTGGTGGTGGAACATGTGGTCAGTGCAAGGTGAGGGTTGTGGAAGGTAGCGGAGATATCTTGCCGACGGAAAAATCTCATATTAATTTACGGGAAGCAAAAGAGGGGTATAGGCTGTCTTGCCAGCTTTCTGTTAAAAATGATCTTAAAATAGAGCTGCCACCGGAAATTTTCAAAGCCAAAGAGTGGCAATGTGAGGTCATTTCCAACAAAAATGTGGCGACTTTTATTAAAGAGCTTATTTTAAAGCTCCCAGAAGAAATGGATTTTGAAGCAGGGGGATACATACAAATGAAGGTTCCTCCCTATCATGTAAAATTTTCCGAATTTGACATTGACGAGAAATATCATGAAGACTGGACAAAAGCCGGTTTGTGGGATATTGAATCTAAAGTTGATGAAGAGGTTATGCGGGCATATTCTATGGCTAATTATCCTCTTGAGGAAGGTGTTCTTAAACTAAATGTCAGGATTGCAACGCCCCCCTTGCATGAAAAAAATATTCCTCCTGGGAAGGCTTCTTCATACATATTTGGTTTAAAACCGGGTGATAAAGTTACTGTTCTGGGTCCGTTCGGTGAATTTAGAGCATCAGATACCGATGCTGAAATGGTTTTTATAGGTGGCGGTGCCGGTATGGCCCCTTTAAGATCGATTATTTTCGATCAGCTACTACGTGTCAAAACGGATAGAAAAATTAGCTTTTGGTATGGGGCTAGGAGTAAAAGAGAGATTTTTTATAAAGAAGATTTTGATAATTTACAAAAGGAATATGAAAACTTTAGCTGGCATATAGCACTTTCAGACCCTCTTGATGAGGATAATTGGACTGGTTATACCGGTTTTATTCACAAAGTTGTATATGAAAACTATCTGAAAGACCATCCTGCTCCGGAAGATGTGGAGTATTATTTGTGCGGTCCACCAATGATGCTCAAATCTGTTTTGGAGACATTGGATAATTTGGGAGTGGAAGAGGAAAATATTAGATTTGATGATTTTGGTGGATGATGAAGATTATTGTATTTTCTGTGATTACTGCTTTTATTATTGGGATGTTTCAGTTTGTGATTTTTAAAAGCCGTAATAAAAAACACACCTGCACATGTGCTGCTAAAAATCCTGATGCTGCCTGTGCAGACGGGAAATGCTGCGATCAGCGATACCGTAACACATGATACGTGACAATTGATGGGTGAAGGGGGAGGTAAACCTCCATAACCTAATCATGTGAATTTTCTGAAGATGTTTTTGAGTTTTGTTTTAAAATTTTCCGATTCTATTTCATTTATTTGTTTATCCACTAGCTTACTGTCAAATCCCATTTGTTTTGCTTTGTATAAATATTTTAAAGC
>JASMTO010000178.1:0-16713 GCA_041694215.1 bacterium | reverse complement strand
AGACATAAAAGGTGATAACAGCAATAAGCCTATAATCCCGTTGAATGAAAACATTCTCTCTAACTCCGGAAAAAAGGGTATCAATCCGTTGAAAGCAAGCGATTTTGAGGGTGGGCTTAAAGCGTCCATCCTCTCTTTTGTTTCATTGTTGAATGAACTATCCGCCGGCACAAAACTTGGACACGAACAGGAAAACATGCTCTATAATGCAATAGAAGAGCTTTACTATAAAAATAAAATTACTGAAAACAATTATAAGGACACCGAAAAGTATCCGGATTTGGACGATTTGATAAGATTCTTAAAATATAAGTACAAGAAAACTCTGACTGGAGAATTGGATGCAAAAGAATTTGAGCCATTAAACCAGCTCTATAAAGAAAAAAACAAACTGTTACGGTTTGAGAAGAAAAAAGCTAAAGCAGAATCTGCTGAAAATAGTCCTGAAATAGACCAATTAAACGAAAAAATCAGTAAAGAAATAGATGTACTTGTTGAGAAATACAGGGAATATCTTGAAAAGGGCATTATCAACGACAGAGACTTTTTGATCTACAATAGTCAAAGATCGTTACTAGGTTTAATTAACAGATTGTCCAATATCAATAAATCCGGTGTATTTGTTAAAGATGAGATCAGCCTGTACAACTCCACAGTAAACATAAAATATCTTGATGATGAACAAAAGAAAATTGTCACATATTATATTCTCAGCAGAATTTATGACTATTTCACTAATAAGCCGATAACCGATACCGTTAAACATTATATCATTATTGATGAAGCCAGTTTCTTCATGGACGTACCAAAAATCACGAACATGATAATTAAAATAGTGCAGGAAGGCAGAAAATTCGGTCTCGGAGTCATTTTGTCCACTCAAAACCCATTACACTTCCATACGGACATTTTACTCAACACAGCCACTAAAATCATTTTTGCAATAGATCCTATTGTTTATAGAAATGTATCGAAAAGTTTCGGTGTTGATGAGAAAAATTTTAATTATTTAAAACCACGTCAAAACTGTTTGTACTCAACAAAATCTTTCAATAACGGTAAATACTATACTTTGAAGAGGGATTAATCATGCTTGGTAATTTGTTTAAAAGAAAACCGGTTTTTGAAGATAGGATATATGCTGAAATTGAAAAACACTTAGCAGAACACAAAAAATATATAAACAAAATAGATAACCTTCTGCCTTCCTATAAAGACGTAAGCTACGGTATGTTTTATGATATACTGGTAAGATTTTTCAGAAAAGTTTATGACCTGCCGGCATCAGAAAATCATCATCACTCAGAAAGATTCGGCTTATTTGTGCATTCTCTTGAAACCTGTATCAATGCCCTTATTACACAACACAGGAAATTAGAACTAAAATTTGACGGTAATGGTGATCTGGACAGCCAGTTTAATCTTAGAAACAAAGAAAAGATACTATACAGAACAGCTATCCAGGGCTTGTTGCACGATGCGGGCAAAGTATTTGATATGAATGTTTCATCAAAAAATAAAGAGATCCAGTGGGACAATTACGATGATAACCTCTTAGATTTCTACCTTGAAAATGGCGATTATGAAATTAAGTGGAACAAAGAAAGAACTGGGAAGCATGAAAAACGCAACATTATAATTCTTTGGCAGATGCTTGAAACAAGGGACAGACAATACTTGACCGCTTATAACTTTATCAGACTTATTGACGAATTTTGGGGATATGATCCGGTTGAAACAACAAAAGAAATAGTAAAAGAAGCTGATATTGCAAGTGTTAAAATGGATTATCAGGATGCTTTATCTAAAGAAAAGAAAAAAGATGAAATAATCGACATTATTGATGCTTTTACTGCTTCAGTTAGCGAAATGGCAAACAAAAGAATGCTTAAAATAAATGAAAAAATCAGTGATCTGATTGTACTTGATACAATCACTCTTATTGTCAATCCTGGTGCAATGCAGAAAATTTTAGGATACATGCAGAAACATTACAAGTTGAAAACAACCAGAGAACACATAGCACAAATTATGAGGGATAAAAAAATAATCCTTGAAACTGAAACAGGGAAAACTTTTATACACGCTTTAATAACTCCACCGGAATCCGTAAAAAATTTCAAACTAAACTTTGTTATCGTAAAGAACAAATACATATGGGGATGCAACAAACCTGAAAACTTTAAGGGGAAAGTAAAAATACCGGATTTTGATATTGAAGAAAAACAGAACACAGATGCAAATAAAAAGAGTGAACAAAAAAATACCACAATAACAAAAAAACATGAAAATAATACCAGTAAAACCAACAAAGACAATAAAGATGAAAAACCTTCCAATGAAACAAGCGTTAGCCAGGAAAAAAGCTCTACAAATCCAGCCGAACAAATGTATGAATATATAAAAAACAAAAAACCCAAAAAATTTAATATATTTCTTAAAGCACTATCTTTGACACTTAATTCAGATAAAAATCTCAGCAGTATAGAAGAAGTATCCATAGCCGGAGAAAAATATATTGTCATAGGCTATCAGGAAGGCTTCAGAGAGATTTTTGAGCATACAGGTATAGTTGACTTAAAAAGTGACAAAAATGAGCAATATAAGGCAATACACGGCTTTATTAACAGTCTTTATGATGCGGGACATCTTGCAAAACTTAAAGAATTTGATGAAAAACCTTTAGTTCCTGTGCAGGCTAAAAAGCATTATGAGAAAGCTGTTTTAGTGTTTAAAGAATCTCTAAATGTTTTTTAGAAAAGTAAAACATTCGCATCTTTTCTGATTAACCACACTTTGGTGAACAATTTTTTTTTCAAAATACCACAAAAAATTTTTTAAATTTTCGCAAATACCACAAAAATGTGAAGAAAAATCTTTTACCTTTATATCAGGAGGTAAAATGATGACTCGTGAAGTTTACTCCAAAACAATAATTAATGATGATGGTACAGTAGCAGTAGTTGATGCTACCAGTGAAGTGTTTAGTTTAAAAGAAAAGCTTGCCATGATACATAATGATGACCGATTACTAAGTGTAGAAGAAGTAAAACAAATCATGTCTTTTAATACAAAAGAAGCAGTTTATAATAAAATATCACAAGGCTACTTCCCGCCTAATACATACTTGAAAAAGAAAGGTTTCCCAGTTCGTTTCAGAAAAAAAGCCCTTTATAAATTTTTAGGATTAAGCTATGAATAATAGTATGGGAGTCTATAAAAAACGTAATAAACTTTGGGTAAATTTCACTTATTACGGGATACGATGCTTTGAATCTCTGGGTATAACAGATTCAAAAACAAACAGAAAATATGCAGAAAGATTGTTAGCTGAAATAAAAAATAAAATCGCACTTGGCGTATTCAATTACGCTGAATATTTTCCTCAATCCAGTAAACTTGAGCTTTTTGGATATAAAAAACAACAACCTGAATTACTTAAAAACGTATCTGAAGAATATATAAAGCTACAAGAAAACAGACATGAATCCGGAATCATATCACATAGTACACTAAAGAATACAAAAAAAGAACTCAAATACTTCACAGCACACTTTGGAAATTGCAGAATCAACGATATCAAACAAATTGACATAGAAACATGGCTTGTGGATTATAGTAAAACACGTAAAGCAAAGACCGTAAATAATTCACTATCAACAATTAAACAAATGTTTAAATATGCAAAAGCAAAAGAATATACAACAAAAGATGTAACATCTGAAATCAAATTTATTAGACAGGAAAAACCGGACATAGAACCATTCAGTCTTGAAGAGATGAAAGCTGTTCTTAATTATTTTCATTCACAATATAATAAATTATATCCGCTTATAGCTTTTCTGTTTTTCACCGGATGCAGAACTGGTGAGGCGCTTGCTGCAAAATGGGAAAATTTAGATACGAACAATTGGACATACTATATAAAAGAAAGCTTTTCAAACCACAGATTAACAAGAACGAAAACAAAAAGTTCCAATAGAGTTATTGATATAATACCCGCTCTTCAAAAAATTTTAAAAACTCACAAAGCAAATAGTTTTCTCAAATCAGAATACATATTTTTAAACTCACAAGGGCAACCTTTCCACAGCAGCAATAGCATTCGGAATTATTATTGGACACCTGCCCTAAAAAGGCTTGGTATTCGTTACCGAACACTTTATCAAACAAGGCATACTTATGCAGTGTTAAATCTCATTGCTGGGGAAAACCCTCATTATATAGCACAGCAACTCGGACATTCAGATATGTCTATGCTGTTTACAAAATATGCAAGATTTATTGAGAATTACAGACCAGAAAAATCACGTTTTGATTCTTTTATTTCAGGAGAAAACGTGACCATTTCGTTACCGCAAAAAGAACAGGATTTATAAATCACTCATATAAAACAGAAAAAAATATAGGCACGGGCGGTATCGAACCGCCGACCCTTACCACGTCAAGGTAATGCTCTCCCACTGAGCTACGCGCCTATAACCGTTAAGCCAATCCATAGTCTTTTAAAAGTCCGTCAAGCTCCGACTGGGAGCTAACCTTTTCATCTTCATCTTGGGACTGCATTTTACTTACTGTAACAAAGCCCAAAATAGCGCCAAGTCTGGCACCTATATCCTCAATATATCTGGTAACTTTACTGATCTTCTGCTCTGTTATATCCTGAAATTCTAAAGATTGCAATATCTTAAAACCTAAATCTTCTGCTTTATGTAATGTAGATCCAATACTCTCTGCTTCCTTTAGTGCAGCTTGAAAATCATTCTTATCAAGAAACTTTTCTACTTTTTCAAGTTTTTCTCTTAAACCATCATAAAATTGCGCCATATCGTCAGATGCTTCCACAAGATTTAACGCAGCCTGTTCTGTTTCTTCATTAACCCTTTCCAATGTATCCGCTACATAGGGTATCTGCTCGCTGGAATCCTGTATTGTAGGCTCTATATCATCTATTTTTTTCTTGGTTTCCAAAATGAGCCTTAGTAATTCCCCAATCTCACTTTTAACATCAAAATCCAGCTCTTTAATTTCACCATCAATTATTTTACGCGCCAAATCTTTGAGCTCATCCACAGAGTCTCTTTCTAAATAGATCCTGTTATCTTCACTACCTTTTTTTATGTCCTGGATTTCTGTGGACTGTGATTCTGAGTCGTTTTCACTGTTTATTTCACTTTTTTTTTCAGCCTTTTTCTTTTTAAGCATTTCTTCTGTTTCTTTTTCCCTTTTTTCAAGTTCCTTTGCAATAAGTGCGTCAAGATCATCCTGTTCTACATGATTAGATTCACCGGAAACTACGCTGCTCGCCTGATTAACAGCATCATTCAGAATATCTTCATATTCACTGTCATCACTACTGTTACCGGAATTTTCACTTTCCTGGGTTTCAGCCTGACTTTTCTTTTTAAGCATTTCTTCAGTTTCTTTTTCCCTTTTCTCCAGTTCCTTTGCAATAAGCTCATCTATATCTGCATCTTCTGAAGATACTCCTAAATCTTCGGTTTCATCTGGTTTCTCTGATAATTCGACGTCCTCATTGTCTTTCTCTTCAACGACTGGGGCACTTTCCTCTTCTGTATTTTCTTCTGACTCTTCTTTCTTCTCTTCAGCAGTAATATTTGTGATTTCATCTTTGCCTAAGAATCTTTTCCTTAAGTTACTTTCGGTGTACTTCCCTTCTTCATAAATAACCCTGTCGATATCCAGCAAAATAATAAGTCTTTCATCATATTTACAAATCCCCAAAATATATTCCTGCCCAATGGATCCAACCAAGGGGGGTGTAGGCTCCACAGAGTTTTTATCAATACGTATAACCTCCGTTACTTCATCCACAACAAAACCCACATGCTCACTATCAAATTTCACCACAATAATACGTGTAAGTTTGTCAAAGTCAGTCCTCTCAAGATTAAACCGCACCCTCAAATCTATCACAGGAATTACCTGCCCCCTGAGATTCATAACTCCTAGAACAAAAGAATCGGTTCTGGGTACAGAAGTTATTTCCACTAATCTAATAATTTCCTGAATTTTGAGAACATCTATAGCGTATTCTTCATCTCCAAGTTTGAAACCGACAAGCTGTAAGAGATTTTCCTCTTTAATTTCTTCCAAATCTTCGATATAAACTTGTTGTTCTTCAGCCATAGCTAACCTCTCATACTTGAGACTAGAAAATCTCTTATTTCATCAAAATAAAGCTTTTGCTCTTTCTCCGCTGCAATGTAATAAGGCTTAAGGTTTTTTACATGATCGCCCACAGTTATATCATAGGGGACAAAACCTAATTTTTCAATAGTGATACTTAAATATTTTTCTGTTACTTTTTCAAAACCGAAAAAAATGTTAAGTTCTTTTTTAAATTTCAACATATTTAAAACAAGTCCCACATTGTAATTTTTTAATATTCTTTCAATATCATCAGTAGCTTTAGGATCTATACCATCCACTTCTTCAATAATATCAGCGACTTTAGGATAATTCATACTACGGCTTCTAAGTTTTTTACATATATCTTCCATCCGTTTATCTTTTATAAGAAGTCTTTCTATCTTTCTGTATAAAGCAACCTTAAGGAAACCGTAAGAGTTCTCAATTGATGTCGGTTCACTTGTCATAACAAGAACACGTTTATCGGAAAAATTAAAGAAATCGACCATATTATAACTAGTACCGGCACCAAGATCCAGGATAGCATACTCGTAGTCAGTTCTTTTGAGCTGATTCAGTATTTTTAACTTTTCAAAATTATTTATATGTGCCATTCCTAAAACATCGCCAGACCCACCTATAAAATGCACTCCGGCTGAAGATTCCAAAGTCACATCAGCGAGACTGGATTTGTCCCTCAAAAAATTATAAAGACCTTTTCCCGGTGCTTTAAGTCCAATAAAATTGTGAAGGTTTGCTCCGCCTAAGTCACCATCCACAAGGAGAACACGGTAACCTTTACTCACCATTGACATAGCAAGATTAGCCGCAAGAAAACTTTTACCAACTCCACCTTTACCACTAGCAATAGAAACAATTTTAGCCATTAACTGCCCAATCCTTTAAAAGCTTTAGAATAACATAAAACTTATGGCAAAAACTTCGCATTGCACAAACCGTATAAGAACTTTAATTTCTCTTTTGCCCACTCTCCCCACGTTTGTTTTATGTTCAGCGTTGATAAAAATTTGGTTATTCATTGCTATCCGTTGTAATACAGGTAAACGTAGTTTCTATCACTCACTCCCCTGTTAAATGACTTTCAACCTATCTAAGTATCGGCTATATTTGCACCAACTTTATACCAAACTCCATAAATAATTACAAGCACTAAAGGATTGGTAATATAAGCTTCTTAAGATTAATGCATAAATAAACAATCATGAGCACAAGTATATTTGCCACTTTATACAATAAAAAAATATTTTAAATTTAAAAAGCATGCTTCAGCACTTCAGTCAATTTTTCCACAGTTGCTATTTCAAAGCTATTTTTCACATTTTTTGGTACATTAACCAAATCTTTTTCATTCTTTTTGGGAATAATAACCTTAGAGACACCAATACGTTTGGCAGCCATAAGCTTCTCTTTTATCCCACCTACGGGCAACACCTTTCCTGTAATGGTAATTTCACCGGTCATTGCGACATCTTTCTTCACTTTTTTATTGGTAAAAATTGAAAATATAGCAGTAGCCATTGTAATACCGGCAGACGGACCATCTTTAGGAATGGCACCAGCAGGCACGTGAATATGAATATCGTATTCGGAAAAACTCTTTTCATCTATGGCAAACTCTTCTGAAAGAGATTTTACAGCAGTAAAAGCAGCCTTTGCAGACTCTTTCATAACATCTCCAAGCTGTCCCGTAACCACCATATTTCCTTTGCCTTTGTATTTATTACATTCCACAAAAAGGACCTCGCCTCCATAAGGTGTCCATGCCAACCCCGTCACAATACCAACTTCGCTGGTTTTAAGTTCGTCTTCATCCTCAAACCGTCTAGGCCCAAGGAACTGATTAACAGTTCGTGGAGTAATTCTGTAATACTGCTTCTGCTCCCCCTCTGCAACTTTACGGGCTATTTTCCTGCAAATTTTACCTATTGTTCTCTCAAGGTTTCTCAATCCTGACTCTCTAGTGTATCCGTCAATTATCTCACGAATTGCTTTAATACTAAACTTCACCTGTTCAGGCTTCAAACCGTTTTCCTTAATCTGCCTGGGAATAAGGTAATTTTCAGCAATTTTTATTTTTTCATCCTCAGTGTAGCCTGGTATCTCAATAATCTCCATCCTGTCTTTAAGGGCGGGAGGTATGGGATCCAGATAGTTAGCAGTTGTTATAAAAAACACTTTAGACAAATCAAATGGTACACCCAGATAGTGGTCAACAAACGTGCTGTTTTGCTCCGGATCGAGTACTTCCAAAAGCGCCGATGAAGGATCTCCTCTAAAATCCATTCCTATTTTATCCACCTCATCAAGCATAAAAACCGGATTATTCGTCCCTGCATTTCTTATCCCTTGAATAATCTTCCCAGGCATAGCACCTATATATGTCCGCCTATGCCCTCGTATCTCAGCTTCATCTCTCACTCCCCCCAAGGACATCCTGATAAACTGTCTGTTCATTGATCTCGCAATAGATTTACCCAATGATGTCTTACCTACACCGGGAGGACCCACAAAACACAAAATGGGACTCTTCATATTTTTGTTGAGTTTCCGAACAGCAAGAAAATCCAGTATGCGTTCTTTTACCTCATTGAGCCCATAATGGTCTTCATCCAAAACTTTTTTGGCATGGCTAATATTTAAATTGTCTTTGCTTGCTTTAGACCATGGCAGTTCACTCAGCCATTCCAAGTAACTTCTCACAACAGTTGCTTCTGCAGAATCCGGATGCATTCGGGAAAATCTCTTTAGTTGTTTATCAGCTTCCTCTTTTACTTTTTTAGGTAACTTAGCTTTTTTAAGCTTTTTCTCAAGATCCTCCACCTCTTTACTGATGTCATCTTCTTCCCCAAGCTCTTTTTTAATAGCCCTCATTTGCTCTTTTAAAAAATATTCCCGCTGACTCTTATCTATTTCCCCTCTTGCGTCATTTAATATCTGTTGTTGTACTTCAAGTATAGATATCTCTTTATTGAGAAATTCATTTACCTTTTCCAGTCTTTTTTCTGGATTAATTTCCTCGAGTACCACCTGTGATTCCTCTGGCTTTAATCCCAAATTAGCGACTATAATATCAGCTAGTTTTCCCGGTTCATTTATTGTTTCAATAACAGCCAAAAGGTCAGGCAAAAGCGGTTTCCCAAGATTCACAGCTTTACTCAACTGTTCTTTGACATGCCTGACAAGAGCTTCTATTTTTAAGCCCTCTTCGATTTCTTCTTCTTCAATAAGCTCAAGCTTTACTTTAAAATATGGTTCAGTCTGGGTAAATTCCTTCAACTGTGCCCTTTTTAAACCCTGGACTAATATCTTAACCCTTCCGTCAGGTAGTTTAAGCATACGTAAAATTAAAGCTACCGTACCAATTGTGTAGATATCATCAGTTTGGGGGTCTTCTTTTTCAGCATATTTTTGTGAAGATAAGAAAATCATTCTGTTACCATTTAATGCTTCATCAACAGCAGCAATACTGGCATCACGCCCCACATATAGGGGTAAAACCATATATGGGAATACCACCATATCTCTCACTGGCAGTAAAGGAAGTTCCTCTGGGATCTCAAGATTATCATTTACATTTTCCACTATATCTCCTCCGTTTTCTTTCTTTTTATCCTTATAATCAGAACGCCGTCTTTTAGTTTGGCTTCAATATTTTTTTTGTTCACTTCATAGGGTAATTCCACTATTCGCCTGAATGGCGTAAAAGATCTCTCCATTCTGTGAAAAGTTCCTTTTTTGTCCGGTTTATCGTCCTTTTTATAACCTTCAATAATAATATAATCTTCATACATAATTACGTTGAAGTCTTCTAATCTAACCCCAGGTAGCTCGGCAAAAATTTCGATATTTTCACTTGAAACAATCAAATCCGTTAAGGGAATAGTTGTCTCATTGATACTTCTTTTAATATTTCCCATATAATTCAAAAAACTATCAAGATTGTCCCTGATAAAACCGTGCACTAGTATAATTTTGTCCAAAGGGTCAAAGTCGTTCATCTTTCACCCTACAACTTTATGGCTTTTAGTATATTTTTAAAATCTTCACAGATGTCATCCCTTTTTAAAGCAAAATGCACAGTCGCCTCCAAAAAACCAATTTTATTCCCACAATCATATCTCCGCCCCTCATATTCAAGTCCATACACAACATCCTGTTTGGCCACAGCATTTATAGCATCAGTAAGCTGAATTTCCCCCAGAGCACCCAAACCAGTTCCCTCAATAGCATCAAGTATTTTCCTATTCAAAACATATCTACCTATTATAGCCATATCCGAAGGAGGATTATTTTTAGGCTTTTCAACCATGTTTTTAAGTTTATAGCACTTTTCATCTTCTTTCATATCGATTTCGATAATACCGTACTTATGGGTATCCTCCAAGGGAACCTTTGTAAGAGCAACCACAGGAGATTGCTTCTCTTCAAATTTTTCAATCAACTGCCCGATCACAGGTTTATTATACATCATAATATCATCAGGTAAAATAACGGCAAACGGCTCATCTCCAACAATATCTTTTGCGCAATAAACAGCATGCCCAAGACCTTTTTGCTGCTTCTGGCGCACAGAAACAAACTCACACATTTTTGAAATATCTCTTACCATTTCCAGCAAATCTTTCTTACCACCCTTTTCCAATGCCTGCTCAAGTGCTGCATTTCTATCAAAATAGTTTTCTATTTCACTTTTACCTGAGCTTGTTACAAATATAATCTGCTCAATTCCTGCCTCCACAGCTTCTTCAACGGCATAATGTATTAACGGTTTATCAATAAGATTTATCATTTCTTTTGCAACAGATTTCGTAGCAGGAAGCATTCTAGTGCCAAACCCTGCAACAGGTAATACTGCCTTTCTTACTTTCATAGCTCCTCCTTGATTTCGTTCAACGTTCAATGTTTACCCTGTTAAATACTGCCAAAGGAAGCCGAATTTAACGGAGTCCAACATTTATAACAACATCAACTACCTCAAATACATCCAAATATCTTCAATTACCTCTAACGCACAATAATCCCTGCATAACCCACAACCTGAGAAACATCACCGCTGACCTCGGCACTTGTGGTATGCTCCACAAGACTGACATCAGAATATCCCAGTTTTTTTACCACATACATCCCCACTACAGCTGGGACTACCCCGCACATTGATATATCTTTCTTTATGACAACAGATAATAAACCTTCAGGATCCATTTCCATAATCTTGCTAATTGCAGCAGAATCTTTCACATTGGTAACCTGAAGATTTTCATAATGATTAAAATCCGAACTAATCAAAAGTAAAATATCGTCCCTGTCTTTAATAACTTCATAAATAGCATTGGCAGCATATTTACAGGTATCGTAACCTATCATTTTGAACGTTATTGGAACAACCTTCACATCATTTCTGAAATATTTCAGCAAAGGCATCTGAACCTCAAGGGAATGTTCCCTTGCATGGGCAGTCACATCCGCTTCAAACCCCTCCTCCACAAGCTTTGTGGCTATTTCATCATTTATTTCCACATCCCCTAAAGGTGTTTCCCACTTTCCGGAGGGATATACGGCAATATTTTTACCCATTCCTGTATGATTTGGCCCCATCAAGATAACAGTTTCAGGCAGACGTACTTTTGATAGTGTTTTTACAGCTGTAGCACCTGAATACACATACCCCGCATGGGGCACGATTACCATTTTTGTTTCTTGCTTCGCAGTGTCAATTTTATGACTTTCTATAAATTTTTTAATTTCTTCAGAATCACCAGGATAAAACATCCCCTTTACAACTGCATCTCTGTACATAAATACCTCCCGGCACCAGTGTACCAATCCTCAGGTAATTTAATGGATATATTAAAAAAACTGTAATCATTAACTATCGTAAGATTTTTTTTCTCACCTTTTACAAACCATGGATTACAATTTTTTGTAACAGTTTTTTCAGACACTTTTTTAAATGTAAACTTATTCATAAAAGTAAATTTGTTTTTTAATTTTTCCAGCACATTTTTATTCTGGTTGCTGAGAATATATAATCTGCCATTTAAGGCAGCAATTTCAAACCTGACATTTTCAAAAAACACGACAAAGAAATCACTTCCGAAACACTTCTCAAGATCAATATCCGTCTCAAAAATAAATAGATAAAATTTGCTCAAGCCTCTGCTTTTGACATCTTCAGGCATCCAGCCGGCAATATAATAACAATCATTCTCTACAAAACGTTCTTTTAACGAAGCATAATCCGTATAATTTGTGATTTCATGACCCGTTAAATATTCTTTTATTCTTTGTCTGCTTATAATCTGAAAATCCACATAATTTGCACAACTCATATATGGATCATTATTATCAAGCTCCTCCAAGCATTTTTTTATATTCTTTTTTAGGAAAAAGCGTTTTTTATATGAATAAATTCCTTTGTCATCAACTGTTCTTTCAAGCATCGTCAAATCAAATTTCAGAATATTCCGAGGTGTCATGTAAAAAATTTTTTCCGAATTCAAATTGATAAAATCCCTAGTGTAAATATAATCCACCTCTTTGCCAAACGATTTAACAAACCGGGAAATTTTATACAGATTGGGTGAGGGGTTAATAAAAATGAACTTACTAATATCGTTTGATTTCATTGTAAAAAGCATCCCTTTCCACCGGAACAAAACCAGCATCTTTAACCATATTAACAAGAGTATCCAGTGTCAGTGACCTCCCACTCTTTTCCCCTGCAGCATATGCAATATTTTCTCTGACAATCGTCCCATCCAGATCATCAGCACCAAAATGCAGAGCCACCTGAGCAATCTTAATCCCAAGCATCACCCAGTACGCTTTAATGTGGGGGATATTATCAAGAATAATTCTGGATACTGCTATCGTTTTAAGATCGTCAATGCCAGTTGGCGGTAATTTTTCAGATAAAAAGGTATTTTCCGGTTGAAATTCAAGTGGAATAAACGCTTCAAAGCCCCCGGTTTTATCCTGAAGCCTTTTTATTGCCTTGAGATGATTGATTCTGTCACTGTAGGTCTCCAGATGACCAAAAAGCATGGTGGCATTAGAACGTATCCCATTTTTATGGGCTATCTCCATGATTTCCAACCATCTTTCCCCGGAAATCTTTTCAGGGCAAATTTTCGATCTCACTCGTGGCTCAAAAATTTCCGCTCCACCGCCAGGTAACATTTCAAGACCGGCTTCTTTAAGGCTAAGGAGGACTTTTTCAGTGGACATAGAGGCAATTTTACAGAAATAATCAATTTCCACTGCACTAAAAGCCTTAATAGTTTTTTCTGGAAAATTTCTTTTTATTTCCGACAGCATATCAACATAAAAATCAAAAGGTTTTGAAGGATGCAAACCGCCCACAATATGAATTTCCATAGCCGATCTGCCTTCGCGATTAATATAATCGATTATTTCTGGGATATCCATTTCATATGAGCCATCGTCTCCTTCATCTTTAGAAAAAGCACAAAATTTACAATGGTTTGCGCATATATTTGTGTAGTTTACATGGAGATTATCCACAAAAAAAACATCATCCCCCCAGAGACGCTGTTTTATAAGCATAGCTTCTTCAGCCAAATCAAACAGATCTCTATCAAAAAGAGTACTCATATAATGCCCTCCTTTTTAAGCGCACTTTTAAAAGCCCGGACTACCTCGGCATCAAATTGAGTGTCTTTACACCTATCCAACTCATCAATGGCCTCTTTAATAGTCCTCCTCGGGCGGTAACTTCTATCTGTTGTCATTGCGTCAAAGAAGTCAGCCACCTGCAAGATCCTGGATCCTAATGGGATTTCATCCCCTTTAAGCCCATAAGGATACCCTGAGCCATCCAACTTTTCATGATGATAAAGCACATAATATGGGACATCCCCCAAAAACTCTATAGGCTCAAGAATCTCTTTACCGTAAACCGAATGCTTTTTTATTTCTTCATATTCATAGTCACTCAATTTATCCGGCTTAATGATAATTTCTGTAGGGACACCAATTTTGCCAATATCATGCAAAAGTCCTGCATAAAACATTATGTCCCGAAATTCCTCGTTAAATCCCATTTCATCCACAATCATAAGTGAATAATTCTTTACATTTTCAGAATGGCCTCTCGTATAATGATCTTTTGCATCCACAGCTTTGGACAGCGATGTCACTGTCTCTATATATCCCTTAGAAAGATCTTCAAAAGAAAGGGAATTCTGCATTGCCAAGGAGCATTGGCTGACATAAACATTCAAAATTTTGATATCTATATCTCTGAATGTCTTTGTACCTCTTTTATAAACCGCAAATATCCCCCAGAGCCCTTTACTGGAAAACATAGGCAGAATGAGGAAATTGTAGTCCTGCCCACTATCATTGTATCTTCCCTTCTTAAATGCTATGCTCTTGAAGGTAAGCAGACATTTTTTAAAACTGTATTCATTATCCAGATAATTTTTTAGATTTTCCGGAAAGTTAAAGAAATTTTCCATACCTCGGGTAAATATATTCATATAAAATCCATCAACACTAAGTTCCGTCTGCAAAACACTTTTTAATTGATTTAGAATTTCGTCGTGGTTAAGGGTTTTGGAAAAAAAGTTACTGGAATCATAAATAGAGACAAGCTGTTGAAGCTCAACAACCTGTTTTTTTAACGTTTTGCTGTCCAGAGCTTTTTGAATTTTATTTACCAGATCATCCACTTTAAAAGGTTTTGTGATGTAATCGTAAGCGCCCAGTTTTACACTTTCCACAGCAGAATCAAGACTAGGATAGCCGGTAATTAGGAGTACTTCTACATTTTTGAACTTTTCTTTTATTTTTTTTAAAAGTGTAATGCCGTCCATTTCAGGCATCTTTATATCAGAAAGTACAATATCCACATAATGACCATCCATAATCTTAAGGGCTTCATATCCATTGTCGGTACAAATAACATGAAAACCCTCTGTTTCAAGGATAATTTTAACACTGTCTCTTATATAATCTTCGTCATCAACAACCAAAATCGTAATATCTTTACTCATTTTTTCACCCGCCGAAAACTAAGAAATAAAGTGAATCTGCAATACAGCGTTTAAAATTAACATAAATACATATCTAATTCAACAAAATTTGCTTTTTTGAGCAGACAGTCTTACAGGTGGTAAGCAAAAACACAAATATTGTGTAGATATACTGCTTTGTTGTTAAACAAATAGCATTGACATTCACATCACGTAATTTAATAAGACTAAGAATGGCAAACCTTTTAGCACCATTCTAATTAGAATGCAACGTGTCCCTAAGAAATTGGCACTTATGTTTTTTACTTATAGTTGTAACCGCTTTTTTCTCACCTTACACCCCAATCTATTCGCTAATGGTTTTTACCCAAATTCTTAGTAGGGATACAATCATCACGTTTGTACTCAAAATGTAACCATTTTATCAGCCGACTCTACTACCTTCAGACAGTCCACCATAGTGGCAATCGGGCAAGCTTCGGACTCTTCCATTTGCCTGGACTGCATACATGTACCGCACGCAAGAATTTCACCACCAGCATCTAAAAACTTTTGAAACTCTTCACTAACATTAAATCTGGTATGGGTTAATCCTTCACATTCAACTGCCTCACCCATGAGAAACATCTTTACCTCATGGCCACTTTTTTTTGCAGTAGTAGCAAACCTGAAAGCATTCCACGCTTTCTCATATTCTTTAGTTTCCAAAATAATACCTAATCTCATAGAACCCTCCTACATAACTTGTCCATAAATATCACGTGAGCTATACCACCTATTTAAATTAAGTAAAAGCCATAATTGTTTAATATCACTCCATTTTACATATTTAGAGTTTTGCATAGCTGTAAAGGGTCCTTCCGTAGCAGCAACAATACGTTACTTTATTTTTCGCAACATAATTATAATATTTACTTTTGAAAAAAATTTTTTTATTGCTATAATGAAAACATTATAATTTTACAAATTTAATAAATAAACTTCACATAACTATGGTATAGTAAATAATATGGATAAAAATAAACTTTTAACCTACTACAATATTTTGGGAATCTCAGAAGGAGCAACTGACTCCGAAATACGCAACCGATACATTGAGCTGTGCAAAAAATTTCATCCCGATAAGCTAATTAATGAAAGTATCGAAAAACAGAAAGAAGCTGAAGAACAATTTAGACTAATTAATGAGGCATACGAAATACTAACGAATAAGAATGCAGCTGTTTCTGATATTAAAATTAAACCAGATACATCAGCCACAGACGCTGCAGCGATTGCTAAATCCTATTTTCTAAAAGGGGTTTACTTTTATAAAGAGAACGATATCAACAACGCCCTGGATGCATTTGTAAACGCCCATAGAAAAGATGAATCCAAGCCGGAATACATTAGATATATTGTCAAATGTCTGTTAACAAAGGAGAGAAGACTTCATGAAGCAAAAGAATACTGCCTGAAACTACTTAAAATTGAATTTTATAATCCTGAAAATTTTTATTTAATGGGAATAATTTACAAAAAAGCTAACTTAACCGAAGCAGCT
>JASMTO010000177.1:0-13487 GCA_041694215.1 bacterium | reverse complement strand
TTACAGTACACATCTATAATTTTTGCATTTTTGCTTACTAATTTATTCCGGCATATTTGGTATTTTTGTTTCTTCACCTTTATAGTTTTTAAGATAAAAGTAGTCTTCATCATGCCCCTGGATATAGTAGTCAGGCATCAAAGGAATTTTGCCAATGTTTGTAGCAATAACATACATAGGTTGGGCAAGGCCTGTAGTGTGGCCTCTAATAGCATCCCTTATCAGTTCTGCCCCTTTAAGAACGGGTGTCCTGAAATGATCTATCCCAGGTGCAGGCTCACAGTAAAATACATAATAAGGACGTATTCTCCAACGCAAAAGCTTCTGATGTAGCTCTTTAAAAGTCTTTACATCATCATTAATCCCTTTCAATAACACCGCCTGATTGCCCACATTGACACCACAAGAAAGCAAACCAAAAACAGCCTCCCTCACTTCCTCAGTCAATTCCTTAGGATGATTAACCTGGGTATTTACCCAAATCGGAACTCTATGATAACGACCAAGAACTTTTTTCAGACCGTCAGTTATTCTGTGCGGTAAAACAACAGGAAGTCTTGTGCCAAATCGTATCATTTCAATGTGATCCATTTCCTGCAGACTGCTAATAACATAATCAAGTTTTTCATCACTTAATAAAAAGGGATCGCCACCGGTAATAAGGACATCCCGTACTTCCTTGTGTTCGCGGATCCATTCAATACCTTCATCCACATCAAATCGCAGTTTTAGGTTTTGATTGACAACAACTTCTTTGCGAAAACAGTGTCTGCAGTAAATGCCACATACTTCTATAATAGTGAATGCTACCCGATCCTTATACTGTCTGGCAATACTATCCGGGCGCTTTTCCCCGACTGCTCTATTTTCCTTCCAAACGAGGTATTCTTCCATACCATAAACATTTTTTGTTTCCTCCATTGAGGGGATAATTTGACGCCTTATGGGACAATTTGGATCATCCTTATCCATTAGAGATGCGAAATACGGTGTAGCACCCCATTTCGTTTTTAATGTTGTCACTGCCTTTCTTTCATCATCAGTCAGATTAACAATTTTCTCCAAATCTTCCAGTGTATTCACACTGTTTTTTAATTGTTCTTTCCACTCTTCAGCCACTTATTCCTCCTATAAATATTATTATTGTAAAACTAACGGCAACTTTTAATTACCGTAAACATTATATTAAATCAGATATTTTCTCTGCTGTTGTCATGTAATGATCCCGGATCACACACTCAAGTAGGTCTCCATCATGTTTTAATATACAGTCAAGTATATCTTGATGCCGTTTTCTTATATTTTCAGGGCTATATATTTGCATCCAGTATTTATTGAAAAAAATATGTGATTTGTGAGAAAGATTTTTTGTAAAATCTACAAGTGCTTTATTATGGGATTTTGTAAACATGTATTCGTGGAATTTACCACCTGCTTCAATAAATTTAACATGCTCACCTTTGAAAGCGAAATGTTCCATATCATCAATCAAAATATGTAATTTTTTAAAATCATTTTCGGTAAACTTATCCAATGCAGTCCTTATGGCATAACCTTCAAGGAGTCCTCTGGTTTCATATGTATCAAGAACCTGCTCTTTAGTAATTTCAATAACATAATAGCCCACCTGAGGTTTGTACTGCAAAATACCTTCTGTTATAAGCTCACGTAATGCTTCTCTCACCGGGGCTCTACTTATACCAAAATGTTTTGATAAGCTACTTTCCACCACCCTATCCCCACTTTTCAAATCACCCATTAGGATTGAATGATAGATCTGCTTAACCACAAAATCTTTATAAGTATTTTTCTCCAGAACTTCCACTTGCATCCTCCATTGTCGACAATCGACAATATATTTTATCATTGTTTTTGTCAATCCTTTTCAGCTCTGGAATCACCCCAAAATTTGCATAAACTTAAGTTTCACAAGAAGTTAGTTAATATGGTAGTGATTTCAATATAATTATGCTAAAAAAATGGGGTGACGCTGGTTTTCAGCTACGTACAGCAAATTTAGTGGGAAATTCTGCAAAAAAATTCTTGACAATTTTTAAAAATAATTTAGAATTATTCTAAAATTAAAAACAAAGGAGGAACATATGAGTTTAGTAGCAAAGCAAGCACCTGATTTTACTGAAGAAGCTGTTGTTGGCAAAGACTTCAAGAAGGTACACCTTAATGACTACAAAGGTAAATGGGTCGTGCTATTTTTTTATCCGTTGGATTTTACCTTTGTATGTCCCACAGAAATAACAGCTTTGAGTGACGCTTATGATGAATTTAAAAAGCGTAACTGCGAAATTATCGGTGTCTCAACTGACAGTAAATTTTCTCATTTGGCATGGATTAACACCCCCAGAGAAGATGGTGGACTTGGGGACATTAATTATCCTTTAGTGTCAGATTTTACAAAAAAAGTTTCTGAAGAATATGGAGTTCTTCTACCAGAAGGCATGGCTCTTCGTGCCACTTTTATAATTGATCCAGATGGTGTAATTCAATTTGAACTTATTCACGATTTAGGAATCGGTAGAAATGTAAATGAAATTTTAAGAAATCTTGATGCTTTACAATATACAAGAGAACATGGTGAAGTGTGCCCCGCAGGGTGGGAACCTGGAAAGGATACAATGGCACCGGATCCAGTAAAAATGAAAGACTACTTTAGGAAAAATCCAAAAGGTCATCAGTAAGCAGAAACATCATGTTTCTGCCGCAATAAACCTCCCTTTTGTCCGCCTTTAAGGCGGACTTTTTTATTTTAATTATTATTACTGCCACATTAAGTATACTCATATATTTTTTATTATATAATACACCAATAAACCAAATTTCAAATTTCACTTGCATCCACGCCCCCCACCCGGTAAAATAAAATATGGTATTGAAATTATACGGTTAGGTGATCATGCGTGTAAAATTCGAGATTGTAAGTAATAACAAGATTGAATTGCCATTTTCCCACAGCCCTATTCTTCAGGGATTGATATATACCTTTTTAGAAGAAGAAGCTGCCGAATGGCTACATAATAAAGGATTTGAGTACAAAAAACGCTCTTTTAAAATGTTTACTTTTTCTGATATTTTGGAGAGAGGATTTCCTAATCATAAGGAAAAAAGACTTACATTTCCAAATGGACAAATAAGTTTTTATGTAGCCTCCCCTGTTGATTGGATACTACAACAATCTGCCCAAAACCTCATAACATCTACAAAAATACGTCTTGGCAATAATGACACTTATATTTCATCAATAAGTGTTTTAAAACAAGATAAAATTTTATCAAATAGGATAACAGTAAAAACCCTCTCACCGATCACAATACATTCAACCTTTGAAAAACCTGACGGAAAAAAAGTAACTCATTATTACAGCCCCTTCGAAGATGATTTTAAAGAGCTTTTAAAAGCAAATCTGCACAAAAAATGGCAGTCACTTTATAGAGAAAACTGCCCTTATGATAACTTTTCCATAAAACCAATGTTTGCCACAAACAGAAAGGAAAAAATACGCTACTTCAAAGGAACGCTTATCAAAGGTTGGACTGGAATGTTTGAAATTGAAGGGGACCCAAAACTCTTGCAGTTTGCACTAGATACAGGCCTTGGTGATCGCAACTCCCAGGGCTACGGTATGGTGGAGATGGTTTTAAATCAAAGGAGGAATTCGTGATAAATAGTTTTGCGAATATTGGTAAATCTTTATTAACCAATGAAAACACTTCTTTAGAGTACGAAGCTAAAAAAAGATTTTTAGAGCAGGTTGCTATCACGCCATACATTAAAAAAGACAAAAACGCTTTAGGAAAAGCCATATGTTTAAATTTTGACTTAAATAAAGATTATGTAGAATTTATCTTATCAGATGATGATTTATCCTCAGAAAATAAATCTAAATTTTTTGCTCATTCCCAAAAAGGCAATACTAAAAATATTTTTCTTAATACGAGCTCTATCATAACGCTTATTACAAGTACAGTTTCTGATTCAATAAAAGCTCTAACAGAAGATTGGAAAAACTGGAGTAAAAACAGTATAGATAGTGATTATATCAACCTATTAAAACAATTAATGGAGAAATTTTATTATTATGATCAACATTCAAAAAAATATATTTTAAACCCAGATAAGTTAAATAATGAAAACAAAGAAAAATTTTATAAAATAAAAGAAGAGAAGCAAGAAAAAAATATTGAAGTTATCTATAATTATTTATTAAACAATCTTTATTTTAATAGGGACTCCAAAAATACCAGTATCTTTCCAAATGTAGCCAAGTTGCTTATAAATAATCAAGATATACTTGAGTACAATGAAAATAAATTTGCCCAAACATACGTCAATATTGTATATCACGCTTTGCTTGGAAACTATTTTACAAAAGATAAAATAGAAGATAAAATATGTCATGTTTGCAATAGAAAAACAACAGTATTAAAATCCAGCTACCCGTTACCAATGAAGTTTTTTGGGACAACCAATTTTCTTTTTTTTAATGACTTAGATAATAAAAAGTCTTATCAATCTTTTGCAATTTGCGAGGATTGCGCAAGAAATACCTTTGCAGGAATGAAATTCGTTGAGAATAATTTTAACACTTATTTATTTAATATCACATGTTTTCTAATTCCAAACCTTTCAAAAGAAGAAAATTTTGATCCAAATATCTATAAAACAATTTTAAAAATAATAAGAAATGATAAAAGTAAATATAAAAATGATTTAGAAATATTAAAAAATCTAATAGAGAAAAGCAACAACAAAAGTTTGTCTTTTGATTTACTTTTCTATTATTCTGAAAATCAAATGTTTAATATTTTAAAACATATACCAAACATTCAAACAAATAATTTAATCAAAAAATTCGAAATGTTTGATAACTTTTCGGATATTTTTAATTTGTCATCTATTTTGGGAACAAATAATGCTATTACACTTAACAAATTAATTTATTATCTTTTTACTAAAAGTAGGGGAAATAAGCTTGAATACGATAATAAAAAAATACTTGAATTCTTATATACCTTCTTCAGTAATAAACAGCTCCTTTACAGGGTATTGATTAAAAATTTCGTTGCAGCAACATATAGCAAAATACTTAATGATGATGACAAATTTGATAAATTATCATCTTTATACATAAATATGTTTTTAAAAATACTTATAGATTTAAATATGTTAAAAGGAGTAGATGTAATGAGTAATGAAAATAACGCTACTGAAATACTTAATAATGATTACAACCATTTTTTTGATGTACACAAAGAAATTTACGCTAATAACCCATACAGACAGGGATTATTTCTACTTGGCACAGTTATATCGCAAATTCTTAAAATGCAAAGAGAGAAAAACTCTAATTTTTTCAATAAAATTAATTTTAATGGGCTGACGGCTCGTAAAATACCATCTTTTATTAAGAAAGTTAAAGAGTACACATTAATCTACCGAATGAAGGAAAATTTCTATGAAGAGCCTGGAATATGGGGAAATATAATGGATCGGCTTCAAGGAATAGAAAATTCTAAAATGAGTAATGATGAAATAATTTTCTATTTGTTATCTGGTATATCTTATTCTGAATATATTGCTCGTAAAAAACGTTTTGAAAAAGAGAAAAAAGAAATATAAAACAATAATTTTATGGAGGATAATAATGAGTGAAAAGAAATTAAACAGCAATTCTGAGATACTTTTTCTTTATGATGCAAAAATGTGCAATCCTAACGGGGATATGGATGATGAAAACAAACCTCGCATGGATTATGACACCAGCACAAATTTAGTAAGCGATGTTAGGCTAAAGAGATACATAAGGGATTATTTTGAGCATGTCTTAGGCAAAGAGATCTTTGTTACTGAAAAGGCAGAAAAAGCAGAAAAGAGAGTTGAACAAATTCTAGGAAGGAAACCAGATAAAAATAAACCAATCACTAAAGATGATATAAAGACGATAAGCTCAATATGCTATGATATAAAATTCTTTGGCGCTGTTTTTGGGACATCTGGAGGTAATGATCATGTAACCGGACCAGTGCAATTTAATTGGGGGTATTCTCTAAATCCAGTGGAATTAGTTGAAAGCTCCACAATAACCTCGAGCTTTAGCAGCGGAGAGGGTATCGGGAAAGATTTTCGTGTAAAATATTCTTTTATTGCTTTTGATGGCACTGTTAATGCTCTACTTTCAGAGATTACAGAGCTTAATACTGATGATTTAAAAATATTTGATGAGAGCGTCTTAAAATCAATCCCATTTAATAAAACTAGATCAAAAACTGGACAAACACCACGATTATATATGAGAGTGGAAACAAAAAAAGAATTAATGTTAAAAGATTTAAGGGACTATGTATGCTTGAAGTATAAAACGGAGGATTATAAAATTAGAGGGATAAGTGATATTAGCTTAGATTTAAATAGTTTAAGAGAATATTTACAAAATAATAAAGAAGGTATCCAAAAAATCTATTACTGGGTAGATGATGCTCTTACTTTTGAAAACTTTAACTCTTTTGAAGAGATATTTAGGGGATTTGAACTTGAAAATATAAAATTATAAATGAAATTACTGAGAGCATAACATGCATGAAATAAATAAAATTATTAAACTTGAACTGTATGGAAAATTTGCTCATTTTCGCAAATTTTATACTAATGCATCATCCCAGTCCTATTTTTTCCCTCCAAAAACAACAATTATGGGGATATTAGGATCGATTCTGGAATTACCAAGAGATGATTATTATGATTTATTTAACAAAGACCATATTCTATTTTCTATAGCAATAAACACAGAATCAAATATTAGAAAAGTAAATCAATCACTTAATTATATTTCAGATGAATATTTTAACTTATTAGTAGGTAAAAAAGGAAAGGTACAAAGGACGCAATGCAAGTTTGAGCTTTTAACAGGCAGTATAGTTTATGATGTATATTTAGGAATAAAAACTGAAAAGCCTGAATTTAAAAGACTGATAGAAAAAATATCTGAACAAGATCTTGGATATGGTATATCTTTAGGGCAAAAGCAATTCAAGGGTTCTATTGTGAAAAAGGAAACTTATGAGAAAGATAATTTTGTTGAGTTATCAGAAGCTTCTATTGTGGACTCTTCTATTTGTAGCAGAGACATTATAGATCTAAATCTTAATGAAGATATGAATATAATTAAAGAAGATGTACCGTTTTGTTTTAAAAAATCCAAAAACGGTAGAGAAATACAAGAAACTAATACAGTTGTCGTAGAAAAGAACGGGAAAAGACTAATGGGAAAATTTAAAAATATAGTTAATGTTAAAAACAATCTTTATTTATCATTTTTATAATGGGTAATCACATGGCACTTGAAAATATTATTTCACATCCAGCTGAAGATGGAAAATCAGAAAAACTGCTTACAAACCATCTTTTAGAAGTTGCTAAAAATGCTGTTGAAAAAATTAAAAATAATGATTTGAATTTATCAATTATTGACAAGAAAGACTTAAAAGATTTTATTTTTGCAGTTGCACTACTGCACGACTTTGGAAAAGCAACACCCTATTTTCAAAAATATATTAGATTAAAAGATAAAGAAAAAAAGTCCTTTAAACTCAAGGAATATAAAAATCACTCTTTATTGTCGGCAATTGTTGCTTTCAATGTTTTAAAAAATAAAAATTATTCCGATTTATTTGCATATTTAGCATTTCATTTAATTTACAGACATCATGGAGATTTACTGGATTTTGATCTGTCTGATAATTCAAACATAAAAAATAATAAATCAATAATAACTGATCAATTAAGCAAAATCATCTCAACACCTTACTTTAATGAGCTGAAAGAGTATTATAAAATACACAATATTGATATTTCTATTATAGATCAAATTAATTTTGATAATTTTTTAAACTTTTTAAAGAATACTGATGAGATAATTGATAACACCTTGAATAGTTTTAATGAAAGGATTGAATTTTTTTTGATTGTTAATTACCTGTTTTCAGTTCTCATAGAAAGCGATAAACTTGATGCAGCAAAATTAAATAATGAAGAGTATTTTAAAAACAACTTATCTGAAGATATTTTTGAAGTAAAAACGTACTTAAATTATCTAAAAAATTCAAATCCCAAATTTGATTCAAAAAAAGACATAAACAAAATTAGAAATAAATTCATTGAAGAAATCGATGGTTTTAATTTTTCTATGAAAAACCATTTTCATACATTAACAGCGCCAACAGGTATAGGAAAAACACTTGGTTGCCTATTATTTGCCG
Source organism: bacterium (assembly GCA_041694215.1). GTDB lineage: Bacteria > Chrysiogenota > Deferribacteres > Deferribacterales > Flexistipitaceae > Flexistipes. Next base: position 5,217 of record JASMTO010000177.1, on the reverse strand, counting down.
AGAAACTAAAAAAGGAACTACCCAAAGCCAGAATTATATACTGCTTACCTTACACATCAATAATTGACCAAAATTATAATGAATTTAGAAAAATCATTAAATTTAAGCTTAAGAAAACATACGATGAAAAGCCGCAAAGATATCTGGTAAAACATCATCATTTGGAACCTAAAATCATTAAAAATCGTCAACAAGAAGAATACAAGTACAAAGATTATCTTAATGATCTTCTACTCACAGAAACATGGCAATCGGCTATAGTTGTAACAACGTTCGTCCAACTATTTCATAGTATTTTTACAAATAACAACAGAGCATTGCTAAAGTTTCATAATATAATTAATTCAATAATAATTTTAGATGAAGTACAAAGTATTGACCCAGAATATTATCCTTTAATTAGAGAAGTTTTTAACGTTTTAGCTGAAAGATTTAATACGTATTTTTTATTGATGACTGCAACTCAACCTAAGATATTTCCTGAAGAAAAAATATCTAACGTTGTAAATCCAGATATATATATGACTAATGAAATTTTCGACAGGGTTAGTCTTAAAATTGATTTAACAGAAAAAACATTAGATGATTTTACCCAGTATTTTATAAACAATTTTTCTGAAGATAATTGTTTAATAGTATTTAATACAAAAAAAATGGCTGTTGAATTTTACAAAGAAGTAAGAAAATTGTTTGAAAATTATCATGTTTATTGCTTAACAAACTATCTTATACCACGAGATAAAGCTAAAAAAATAGATGAAATAAATTCGTTATTAAATAACGAAGAAAAAGTTATTGTCATTTCAACGCAATTAATAGAAGCAGGTGTAGACTTGGATTTCAAAAATGTTTACAGAGACATTGCTCCTCTTGACTCCATAATACAAGTAGCTGGCCGTTGTAATAGAAATGGTAAATATGGAAATGATGGTGGAAATATGATGGTTTTCAATTTGAACAATCATCGTATTTATAACAGAAAATGTATTGAAATAGTAAAAAAAATACTCTCTGGCTATAAATTAATTACCAGTAAAGATTTTTATTATCTATCAAATGAATACTATAACCAATTAAACTTTACTAGTTTAAGCCATCAAATATTAAATGCTATTTACAACATAAATTATACCACCAAAAGGGATAATGAAATTCCAATCTCAGAGTTTAATTTGATTGATGAGAAAAATCAAATTTCTATTTATGTGTTCCCTACTGAAGAAGATCAGAAAGTAATGGATGAATTTATTAGTTTACGAAATAAAATAAAAACGAATAAAGAATTAAACTATAAAGAAAGAGATAATATTTTATTAAACATAGAGAAGATAAAAATAAAATTAAAGCAATTCCAACTAAATGTTTATCAAAATGACCTGAAAACTTATGAAGGCCTATTGCAACCCTATGAGGAATTAGCTGAAGACCCTAATTTTCATTATAAATTTATTCATAATAAAGACTTGAAATACGATGAAAACATAGGGTTTATGGAAAAATCTTTGCAGGAAGAAATAAATGATCAATTTTTTTAAATAAGGAAAAACAATGAAAATTATAAAAGCAAAAATATCCAAAAAAGGACAAATAACTATACCGAAAGAAATTCGGAAGGAGCTGAATTCGGATTATGTCGAATTTATTAAAGAAGGTGATCGTATTTTTATAAGAAGAATTCCTTCCGTTGAAGAGATGGCAGGCAGCTTGAATAAATATGCAAAAAATAAATCAAAAACCGGATTAACAGAAGAAAATGCCTGGAGTGAACATGTCAAAGAAAAATATCGTATATCTTGACACAAATATAATTTTGCGATTTCTTATCGGTGATGGTGGAGAACTTGCTGATAAAGCTAAAGACATTTTCAAAAAGATAGAAAAGGGTAACTTAACCGCTTTTTGTAATGATGCTGTTTTCGCTGAAATTGTATTTGTATTACAAAAGGTTTATAATGTAGAAAAAATCATAATTAAAGAGTGTTTGGAAAACATAATTTTTTTAGGGGAATTTCATATGAACAACAAAGACGTTGCATTAAAAGCATTGTCTTTTTTTGTTAAAAACAACATTGATATAGTAGATTCTTTATTGGTTGCTTATAATCATATTTCAGATATAGACGTATTGAGCTTTGATAAGAAAATAAACACTATGCTAAAAACATGAATATTGCCCCATCCGTTTACAATGCTTACACTATCTGTCATCGACAGGCATGGCTGATGTCCAGACAGCTTACAGCTGATCAGCAGAATACCTATCTGGATATTGGGCGATTCATAAGCGAAAACTCCTTTGCAAGAGAGAAAAAAGAGATATATATCCCAGATTTAGCTGCAAAAATTGATTATGTAAAAAATAAAGATGGCCAATTTTTTGTTGCGGAGGTTAAAAAATCTTCAGCTACGATGGGATCCGGCATTGAGCAGTTAAAATATTATCTTTTTCTGCTGGAAAAGAAAGGAATACAGGCAAAAGGTTTGATAAAAATACCGAAAGAAAAAAAGAGTATGGAAATTGAATTGACCGAAGAAGATAAAAGACGCATTAAAGCAAAAGTATCAGACTTGCAGCGTCTTCTGGAGCAGGAAGCACCACCACCTGCAAAAAAAATCAAACAATGCAAAAGCTGTGCCCATTATGATTTTTGTTTTTCATAGGATATAGAAAATGAAAGAAACAATTTATATTTTCACAAATGGCAGGTTGCAAAGAAAGGAAAATACTATTTTTTTCGAAGCCGAAGATGGCAACCGCAGATTCCTACCTGTTGAAAACGTAAAAGAAATATTCCTTTTTGGTGAAGTCGATTTTAACAAACGAGTTTTAGAATTTTTCTCACAAAAAGAAATACTCTTATCATATTTCAGCTATTACGGTTATTACATGGGCACATTTTATCCGAGAGAACACTATAATTCCGGCTATATGATCGTAAACCAGACTAAGCATTATCTTTATGATGAAAAAAGGCTATTTCTATCTAAATGTTTTGTAGAAGGAGCTGTATTAAACTGCTTAAAAATATTGAAATATTACAACAGACGAAGAAAAGATCTGGATGAAAATATCAACGAAATTGAAGATAAATTAGAGCTTTTACCTAAACAAAAAACCATTGAAGATACAATGGCATTGGAAGGACAGATGAAACAAATGTACTACCGGTCTTTCAATACTATAATAAATAATGAAGATTTTAGGTTTGACCAACGAACGAGAAGACCACCCAAAGACTATATTAATACACTTATTAGCTTTGCAAACTCAATGATTTACAATTATGTTCTGAGCGAAATTTATCAAACACATCTTGATCCACGTATCGGCTTTTTACATACTTCAAATTTTAGGCGATTTTCTCTCAATCTTGACATTGCAGAAATCTTTAAGCCAGTAATTGGAGACAGAACAATTTTTACTGTACTGAATAAGCAAATAATCACAGAAAAAGACTTCGAGAAAGATATGCAGGGTATTATATTGAAAGATAGAGGCAAAATGAAATTTCTTCAGCAAATGGAGGAGCGTTTAAAAAGTACAGTCAAACACAAAAAGCTAAACAGAAATGTCAGTTATCGAAGGCTTATTAGACTTGAACTTTATAAACTTGAAAAACATTTAATGGATGAAGAAGAATATTTTCCCTTTGTAATGGAGTCATAAATGTTTGTAATTGTTTATTACGATGTTAACGAAAAGCGTTGTACAAAAATGCTTAAAGTTTGCCGCAAATATCTTCTGCATGTTCAATATTCCGTATTTGAGGGAGAAATTACACCGGCTAATTTTGAAAAAATGATTTCAGAATTGAAAAGAGTTATGGTGCCTGAAGAAGATGACTCATTAGTTGTCTATAAATTTCGTTCTATGAGCTATAGTGAGCGGTTAGTTTACGGCTTAGATAAAAAAGGTGATACACAATTTATTTGAAACGTCGATGTAAAATAGCGCAGAAATGTCCGGAGATCGCCATCTTTATTTTGCATTTTCACCCTTTTTTTGTTGATTTTCTTAAAGAAAACAATTATAAATTAACTATAGATGCTGAATTTACTGGTATTTTTACTTTACCTATAAGGAATTGAAACGGTATCCCAGGATAGCTCATTTCTTGCGACACAATCATTTTTACTTTACCTATAAGGAATTGAAACAAAGGAGATAACATGCCGAATGTAATTTCAAATGAAATTTTTACTTTACCTATAAGGAATTGAAACACCAAGGAAGAATACTTTTTGAAAGCAGACTTCTTTATTTTTACTTTACCTATAAGGAATTGAAACTCAATAAAATCAGCAACTTTCCCACCGTTCCAAATGATTTTTACTTTACCTATAAGGAATTGAAACTTTCCTGACACCGACACCACCAAGACCAAAAGATCAATTTTTACTTTACCTATAAGGAATTGAAACGCTTGTCTCTGTATGCTTCGAGTACAATCTGAGCATCATTTTTACTTTACCTATAAGGAATTGAAACCACGTTCAACAGTTCCAGTATTCCATTCGTCTATTGGATTTTTACTTTACCTATAAGGAATTGAAACCTTGCTGCCGATTCCTTGCGATAATTCGAGACCATGATTTTTACTTTACCTATAAGGAATTGAAACTCTTTTTGTTCTCATTCTGCAATTCAGGTATCTTTATTTTTACTTTACCTATAAGGAATTGAAACGACTCCGCCAAGTCTAAGTAGCGTTCCTGTAGCTCTAATTTTTACTTTACCTATAAGGAATTGAAACTCAGTGATGTTTCTCGGATTGTCGGGATTCAGTTTAAATTTTTACTTTACCTATAAGGAATTGAAACAAATATCCTCTGCATTTGCGGCTGTACTAAAAGATAATTTTTACTTTACCTATAAGGAATTGAAACTACTCATAAATTCTGTGTCGGAAAGAGGTACTGAAGATTTTTACTTTACCTATAAGGAATTGAAACGATACTGGATGCCTACAATGTCACCCGGTGTATTTATTTTTACTTTACCTATAAGGAATTGAAACTCTTCTGGGGCTTCATAATGGAATTCTAAAATGCTCCATTTTTACTTTACCTATAAGGAATTGAAACCCGCCCCACTCTAAGATAATGGCGTCATAAAAGACAATTTTTACTTTACCTATAAGGAATTGAAACAAAAGCTTGATGAAGTATGGTTGGAGGCTCAATAAATTTTTACTTTACCTATAAGGAATTGAAACC
>JASMTO010000176.1:0-3293 GCA_041694215.1 bacterium | reverse complement strand
TGAAAATCGTTGAAGAAGTTACTCAAAAGCATTTCAAAGAGTATGTTGAAGATATTTTTAACGAAATAGGAATGGGAAACACTTGTTTCAATCCAAAGAATAAAGATAAAGCTGTATCCACATCTATCCGATAAGATAAAAGGTTTGTTACCCTTGGTGAAGTAGCCCCCGTAGATAAAAATAAAAATGGGCTGTATAATAAAAATGGTTGATGAGATACTTGACAAAAGGGATAAAAAAAGATATCACTCCTCATAGAACAAAAAACAAAAAAATAAAAAGAGAGAGAGGAGTGATATCATGAGCAACAAAATTATAGCACAAATACTGGGTATTGACAAAGGGTTTAAGTTAAAAGAAAGAAAAGATTTGAGAAAAGATGGAGAAATTTACTTTGAAGTGAAATATTCGAAAAAGGTAGAGATACCAGAATGCCCGTATAAATGTAAAGGATGTAAAGACAAGCGAGAATACATAGTACGTAACGGTAAAGCAAAAGAAAGGATTATCAAGGCTGGCAAAGTTGGAACACAAAGAATATATCTGATACACAGACCACAAAGATACATGTGTAAAAAAACAGGGAAAAGCTTCAGAAATGAGAAGATAAGTTATAGATGGCAAAGAATAACAAGAGCAGAGACAGAAAACATTGTAAAGGGTTTGCGTAAGATGAGCATATCAGCAACTGCAAAAGAGTTTGGTGTAAGTGTGAGAACTGTGAGTAATTTATTAGATTCGATTGAAGTAAAGGTAGATTGGGCTAAATTTCAAGATATGGAAGATATAAAGTTAGGGATAGACGAACACTCATTTAGAGGGTTTAAGATGGTGACGACGATAGTAGAATTGAACACATCAAACACGATAGCGATATTAAAATCAGACAAAAAAGAAGAGTTGAAAGGATTTTTAAATAAAATACCGTATAAAATAAAACAAAAGATAACAGAAGCGGCTATCGATATGAGAACCTCTTTTAAGAATGCAGTCAAAGAAGAATTACTTGGAGTGAAAGTAGTAGCGGACCATTTTCATGTAGTAAAAGACGCACAGAAAAAGCTAAGAGAAAGTATAAAGATAGAAGAAGAAGTAACGAATAACAATAAAAAGATACCTGTAAAATTGTTCTTTTTGAATGGAAAGAAATTATTAAAAGAGAAGAAAAAGGTAAAGAAATTATACAAAACATTGAAGGAACATCCATATCTAAAAGAGTATTATAGATACCTACTAATGTTGAAATGGATGTATAAAGCAGAAACGTATGAAGAAGGGAAAAGAAGATTACACATATTGATAGGGAAGATGGAAGAAAGTGAAGATCCTCAGGTATGGAAATGGGCCAAAACATATATAAGGTGGGAAAAAGAAATACTCCAATATTTCGTTAATAGAACAACGACGGCTAAAGTAGAAGGACGTCATACGCACATAAAATTAATAAAAAGAATAAGTTTTGGATTCAAGGAAGTTTTGAGATATACCAAAAAAGTTCTATTAGGAGTGATGCCAGAAAGATTCATAAAACTACCAAATTTCATCACAGAAGGAACAACATATTGTAAACGGTTATCCTTTCTGAGCTGAAATTATTCAACAAAAAAAGCTGTATTACCCTTGTCATCATCTCTTAAGATTATTCCATCAACCATATTTGACAAAGAGCCTCAAATAAAATTTTTTCATTAAAAATCAAATGGTGTTCTTAAATAACCGGATATTTAATAGCAATTCTGTTTATTTTATAAACCACTTTATTCGCGTAATAATCATTTCCACCACCATTGTACCAACCTATGGCTTTGTAAGTATCACCGTGAGTTTCCATCAAATACTTCAAATAAGCCGTCCCAACAAGTATGTTATACCTGGGATCTAATAAAAGTCTATCTTCAATCCAATCCAAACTCGTTTCGGTATAATTCAAGCTTTCAAAAAGATCATAATATTTGTTTACAACAAACTGTGCGGTTGATGGTCTGAGTTGCATGTAACCTACTTCTCCATAACTGCCAATAATATTTTTGAAATTTGTTTCTGTGTCTATTATTGCCGCTATCATCAAAGGAGATATTTCAAAGATTTTTGAGGCTTCCATAATGGAGGAAACAATTAATTGCAACCTATCTTGCGGCATATCTTTCCCCACTGCTACTTTGTATTGTGATGAAATAAAATCGAATAAAACGGTTTTAATCGTTATATCTTCTTTGACATCCTCTTGACTGTTAACATTTACATAGGGGTATATAGAGAACGCTGCCAATGAAAACGTTAAGAGTATTATAATAGCTGAATAACGTTTTTTGAGCATTTTTGTATCACCTCTCTGATGAATCCCCACAATCCCTTCAACTTTTTTTCATTAAATAAACACCGTAAGGTGAAAGTTCAACATAACCTTGTGCTACTTTATTATTTCCAATAGACAGTAATTCTTCTCCATTTTCGAGCAAAACGGAGCATTTGGAAGATTTTAGGTTATAATAAGCTATAAATTCATTTAATTGACTATAACACCTTAATTTTACCATATTTTGGTCAAAATTCAAAATCTCAATCCGTGAGTCATCAATCCAGGGGTTAGACTTTCTAAATCTAATCAAATTTTTTATGATATTTAAAATCGAATTTTTCTTGTTTATCTGCTCTTCAAAAGATTCCCCCGAATATGGAGGGTTGAATTTATACCCTTTCCATTCTGTTTGACCAGGTCCAAAACCATTTTCATACCAATGAAATGGTTCTTGACTGTCTTCGGTAAAATTAACATCAACTGGGATACCTTTCATTCCTGTTTCCTCGCCATAATAGATGAAAGGAATCCCTGGAAGGGTATAAAGAATTGAAAAACCTAACTTTACTTTCCCTACATCCTTTAAGTCAGATAGAATCCTTGTCATATCGTGATTAGTTAAGAAATTACCTGACATAGATAGGACCTTACCATTTGGTAGATACTCTGACATACATTTTTCAATGTTTTTACAAGATCCTGAGGGGACTCGTTTTTTAAAGTCATCTTTAAATCCTCTGCAAGCGGGAAGTTGAACCCTATATCGAATATTCCTTCGTACTTTCTTACTATTTCCGGTGCATCCCACACCTCACTTATAACTAAGGCATCATTTTTTATCGATTTTATATAGCTAACCATCTCTTTCCAGAATTCGATATTTTTTTCATGTTGGTAATGGAACCTCATCTCTTCAATGTCAAAATCAAAAATATGTTTTGCGGCATCCAATCTGAAGCAATCAAAACCATTATCTAACCAGAATTTAAAGATT
>JASMTO010000175.1:0-4025 GCA_041694215.1 bacterium | reverse complement strand
CTATAAGTATATTCTTTTATTGTTTTTATAATGAATTTGAGTTAGTATATTCTAACAATGGTGTACAATGACCATAAATGGTTCATTTGTATTCAGCAATTAGGGGTAATTGTAGGTGATTAGAAGTAGTTGAGGTAGTTAGAGGTAGTTGGAGGTAGTTGAGGCGAAAGCCGAGCACACAAGATTTTACATTGGTTATCTGAAGTGAAGCATTCGGAATTAACAATGCTAATAGCTATAGTATTAAAACTTTGTGTGCTTAGTAGTTGGAGGTGTTAGCCGCACACACAGTTTTATACGATGGTTATTCAATATACCGTATTTTAATAGTGGATAATAAAAATTATATTAACCGAATTTTGTGTGCGTGGTTGTTAATTAAGTGTTAAGTACTAAGTGCTAAGTACTAAGTACTAAGTATAGGTTTTGGGTGATAGGTGATGGCTTTTACGTTTTTAGCGTTGAACATTGAACATGATTTAGTGGGGAAGGTGAGGGCCACCTCGAAGCTCTTAAATAAGTTTTGACGAAGGTGCATTATGTCGGCAGCAGAGCTTTCCACCAGTATGGAAGACTATTTGGAGGCTATATATATACTCCAGAATGAGAATAAGTCTGCAAGATCAACAGATATTGCTGAGAAATTAAATGTGAAAAAATCTTCTGTAACCAATGCTCTTCAGCTGTTATCTGAGAAAGGTTTTATAAACTATGACAAATACAGTGAGGTTACACTTACGGATAAAGGTTTGAAATATGCTTTTGATATATACAAAAAGCATAAGACAATTAAACGTTTTTTTGCAAATATTTTGGATGTGGATGAGGTTGTAGCTGAAGACAATGCATGCAGAATAGAGCATGTTATAGACAAAGAGGTTTTTGATAAGCTTGCATGTTTTCTTGAATTTATCATTTCAAGTGACATTACATCGGTTAACATTGAAAAGTTCAAAAAAGAGTGCAATAAAAATTGAAGTGTCACTCACATAGAAAGAGAACCATTATTAGATGGTTTGTATTTCCTTGGATTGTTGGTTTTTTTGTTGTTGCAATTACTATAAATCTTTTGAATGTATCGGGGGATAAATTGAAGCCGTTTGTTTCACTTACTGATGTATCGCCTGATGAGCTCTATGAACTTGATTTAAAAAGAAGTATTTCTGAAGGTGTATCAGTCAATGAAAATATGCCTTTGTTTTCTGACATGAAATCTGATACGGGAGTACTTCTTATTCACGGATTTACAGGAACGCCATATGAAATGCTGAAACTCTCATCTTTTCTTAATGAGAAAGGTTACAGCACTTATTCTGTTCGTTTACCGGGAAGTGGCACTAATATAGATAATATGAATAAATTTACATATAGAGACTGGTATGATTCTCTTAAATATGGCTATTTTGCTTTAAAAAATAGTTGTGAAAATGTTTATATTGTTGGTCAATCCCTTGGTGGATTGCTTGCATTCGTTGTGGGGCATTACAATGATGTAAAAGGTATAGTTTTGCTGAATCCCGGAATTAAAGTAAAAAACTGGAGGTTCAGGTTTGTTCCACTTGTGCAGCTTTTTAAAAGTGAATATAAAAAGGAAGATTTTGATGAATCTATGAAGGACTATTATTATGCCGCCTGGCCTGTCAAAGGTATGTATCAACTTTATTTATTGCAAAAATACGTTAGAAATAATATTTACGAATTTAACTCACATTTGTTGCTGATTCAAGCCAAAAACGATGATGTTGTTGACTATGAAAGTGTTTTGAGATATTTTGATAATGTTAATGCTCTTAGTAAAAAACAAATTTTAATCCCTGATGAGGATGTCCCCCATGTACTTACATTGGATGATAATCCTAAAAGAGCATTTGTTTTTGAGGCAATAAGTAACTGGATAAGGGAGATAAAAGATGTTCGGTGACAAAAGGATAGGTTTTATTGGTGCGGGGAATATGGCCTCAGTTCTCATTAAAGGTATTTTAAAAGCAAGACTGGTTGATGATAACAGTATTTATGCAAGCGATATTGATTTAGAAAAGCTTGACAGTTTGAAATCAGAATATGGAATAAATACTGTATTTAAGGACAATAAGAAAATTGTTAATGAATGTGATATTATTATTTTGGCGGTGAAGCCACAAATAATGGAAAAAGTAATGAAAGAGATAAGCGGTTCCCTCACCAGCGAAAAACTTATTATTTCCATTGCTGCAGGAATTTCAACCGAATTTATCGATAGCTTTGCCAACAATACTCCCCTTAGAATTATACGTGCAATGCCCAATACACCAGCTTTGATTATGGAAGGTGCCACAGCAATATGCCCAGGTGAGAAGATTTCCGAAGATGACTTGAGAATTGCAAAGGAAATTTTTTCAGCAGTTGGTGTGGTTGCTATTGTGGATGAATCCCAGATGGATGCTGTCACCGGGCTTTCAGGAAGTGGTCCTGCTTATATCTTCATGATAATTGAAGCACTTAGTGATGCTGGTGTTAAAATGGGATTGTCGCGTGATATTTCCATGAAACTGGCAGCCCAAACTGTAATGGGTGCTGCCAAGCTGCAAATAGATACAGGAATGCATCCGGGTAGACTGAAAGATATGGTGACATCTCCGGGTGGCACGGCTATTGCCGGTATTCATACCCTGGAGCAGGGGGGATTGCGAACTACGCTCATTAATGCTGTTGAGCAGGCTACACTTAGGTCAATTCAACTGGGTAAGAAAAATGGGAAATGATACGCCAAAATTTGATGTTATTTTGAAAGCAGCGATTAAGGTTATCGGACAGAAAGGCTACCATAATGCTAAGATTAAAGATATTGCAAAAGAAGCTGAGGTGGCGGATGGTACTATATACAACTACTTTAGTAATAAAGAGGACATTCTTGTTACCATATTAAGGATTAAACTGGATGATTATGTGAATAAAGCCAAGCTTGAGATAGAAGGTGTTGAAGATACGGTGGAAAAGCTTAAAATTCTCATTAGGTATCACCTGAGAGCTATGAGCAAGAATCCTGATCTTGCGAATGTCCTGCAAATAGAGCTAAAGCAGCCAAATCAAGAAATGCGCATAAAAGTAAGGCGCCATTTGAAAAATTATTTTGATACTATCGAAACGGTAATTAACGACGGTATTAATAAAGGTGTTTTTAGAAAAAACTTAAATACCCATCTTGCCAAAGAAATGTATTTTGGCACACTGGATGAAGTTATTTCAACCTGGATTTTTTCCGGGTATAATTGGGATTTAAACGCCCAAGTGGATGAAATTGCAGAAATGTTTATTAAAGCATTTAGTTAGTGTGATTTATGCACCTTGATTCGGTTTTCCACCTTTTTTTGATTATTACCGCAGGCTAAGTTATTGGTAATTTTAAAATAAAAGGTTTTTCTCTGGATGTATCTGCTATACTCCTTGTAGCCCTTACCGCAGGTTATTTGGGTGTGGCTATCCCTGAGGAATTCAAATATTTTGGCCTTGCCATTTTCATTTATTCAATCGGGTTACAATCAGGTCCGGGGTTTTTTGAGACTATAAAAAATAAAGGATTAAAGCTAAATTTAATAGCAGCCAGTTTTGTTGTATTGATTTTTGCAGAAATTTTCATTTTTTCCTGGATTTATGGTTTTGATGAGACGGTGAGAGCCGGCATGTTTACAGGTACAATGACAAGTGCTCCTGCACTGGCTGCCAGCCTGGAAGTAAACAACGCTCCCACAATATCTGTTATTTTCGGGGTGGTTTATCCTTTTTGTATAATGTTGACCATTATGTATCCTAAAATTGTTCCGCGGTTGCTTAAGCTTGATCTTGCCCAAGAAAAACTTCTTTATGAAAAAGCTTTAAAAGAGATGTATCCTCCAATAGTTACCAAAAATTTTAAAATTACTAATGAAAATTTCAAAAGACAAAATATTACCAAATTTGAAGTTCAGGAAATGACTCAAACTAATATTGAAAGAATTGAATCAGATTACGATATTAATGAATCGGAAGTAGACCACACATTGCACTAT
>JASMTO010000174.1:0-3602 GCA_041694215.1 bacterium | reverse complement strand
GATACATTCTTTTCATTACTAAATGTTTGCATAAACAGATCATTATGTGGCTGCTTTAAATTCATAATAACCTCTCAGGGCTATTAGTATACGGAAGCTGTGAGATTTGCAAGGTTAAATAGATTTCGTTGTTATTCTAAAATGCTGTTCAGACGCTGAATTGAATATATCCCGCCTAAACCTATCGGCACTTTATGTGCCTTGCGTTCCTTCTTGTTTATCTTATCTTCAAACTTCTTATATGCACTCTCTATGAAACCTTTCGAGCCTATCACAAGTGTATCGGAAAAATACCTGATTCTGTGTTGCCATAAACTTACCTCAGGGTGCAAATTTTCTGAAATTCTGCCCTTCTTTGTACCTTGGTTACTTTTCTTCTCAATTTTACCCACCCCGTAAACAAATGACACATAGTCTTCCATTTTCTCTATTTCAGTGCCCTCAAAGCTAAGAAAATCATTGTTTGTTTTTGCAAGTCTGGCTGAAAAACTGCACCATCTGTATTCTTCCGGCCTACTGCAGATATTTGCACGAACAGGATTTAAATCAATGTAGGCAAGCATGTTCAGCAGGCTTTTTCCGCTTTCCACTAGCACACTCTTAAACCTATCCCCCCAGAAATAACCTTTGCGTCTGTGCTGCTTATTGTACCATCTGGAAAAGGTCATTTTTATCGATTTTACATATTCGGATATGTCAGTCAGCTTCTCTTTATATCTTTTTAATTCAGCGTCATTTATCTCTTCCGGGACATCACTCTTGTACAGTGATAAACGTTCTTTCATTTCTGAGTCGGTAACTTCATACAACGAACTGGTCTTTACCAATAGGTGAAAATGGTTATCCATTATACAGTAGCCGATGACTTTCACAAAATACATAGAGCTGAAATACTTTATCAACGATAAAAGTTTTTCCTTCTCCACATTACCCAGCAAAAACTCTCCACCAACTGTCCTTGAAATTACATGATAATATGCAACTTCACCTTTTACCTTAAAACGTCTTGTCCTTGCCATTTAAACCTCCTTACTGAACATCACAACGTTGCTCCTCATCCCACTGAAATGACCCTTCAACTTCCTCAACACAATCAACATTTTCAACCAGTTATTGCTACCACGTTTACACTCACGCACCCTCAGCTTAACACTTAAAACTGATATGTCAATGCATTATTTGCCTGTCCCTATTTTTCAATATCGTTTTAAATATCGTTCAGCCACCGGACAAGCCCTTCTACATAAGAAGTGCAGGTACGGGAGGTGAAGGGATTTTTATGAAAAAACCTCATCAAATGTTTTTAATATGCTATCCTTTTCAGAAAGACTCGGCTTATCAATACCGTATTCTTTTAAAGGCCACTTGATCTTCAGGTAGGAATCGTTCCAGATAATTCCCGAATCGTGCTCAGGCGAATATTCTGCTCCTGATACCTTATACATTACCTCCGCTTCATCAGACAATGTCAGAAACGCATGGGCAAAACCTTTCGGTATCCAAAGCATATATTTATTATCCTCTGACAATTCAAAGGCTGTCCACTTGCCAAACGTAGGACTATCTTTCCGTATATCCACAGCCACATCATAGATTTTCCCTTTCACACACCTTACGAGCTTTCCCTGCTCCATAGGAGGCTTTTGAAAGTGTAGCCCGCGCAGAACTCCTTTAGCAGATTTCGAGTAATTATCCTGCACAAATTTATCCTTAATCCCAGCTTTCTCAAAATCGGACTCTTTGTACGTTTCCATAAAAAATCCACGCTCATCGCCGAATACCTTTGGCTTTACCAGTATTACATCGGCTATTTCCGTCTTTTCAAATTCAAATGGCATTGTTACCTCCGTGTTTTTTAGGTAAAGGTAAAGGTAAAGAAAAAGAAACTGCAGCTACTTTGAATTTCTTACCGTTTTTATAATTTTATTTATATCTCCATACATTTCATTTAACTTGTTATCAAGCTCTTCAAAAGAAGATTCAGATAAATATTTTACTCTTTTACCATACTCTAAATGGCTTTGTGTTTCTGTAACAGAACCTCTTGCAAAATAATAAAAATTAATTTTATCCAATGTATGATTTCTACCATAAGCCTCAGATATATTCGCTGAAATACTTAATGCAGATCTTCTAATCTGAGAGGTAAAACCATAATCCTCTTTTTCAGGTAAATTATCAGTAATGTGAAATATTTTTTCTGCTATTTCCATGGCTTCCTGCCAAATCGGCATTTCTTTAAAACTCTTATACATAACTAAACCTTTAACTTTACCTTTACCTTTACCTCTGCCTCTACCTTTACCTATCCACCAATCTCAAAAGGTACTCCCCATACCCATTCTTCCTCAGCGGCCCCGCTAATTTTTTTACATCTTCAGCGCTTATCCAGCCTTTTCTGTAAGCAATTTCCTCGATACAGCCGATTTTCAGCCCTTGTCTGTCTTCAATTATCTTCACAAACTCCCCGGCTTCCAGCAAACTCTCATGTGTCCCGGTATCCAGCCATGCATACCCTCTGCCCATAAGCTCTACAGACAATTTACCTCTTTTAAGATATTCTTCATTTACCGATGTGATTTCCAGCTCACCCCTCTCAGATGGTTTCACATTTTTTGCAATATCCACAACATCATTGTCATAAAAATACAGCCCAACCACGGCATAATTGCTTTTAGGATGCTTAGGTTTCTCCTCAATACTGATGGCTCTATAATTCTCATCAAATTCCACTACACCGTAACGTTTAGGATCCTTCACATAATATCCAAACACAATCCCACCAGCATCTTCCTCAATTTTTTCAACGCTTCTCTTCAGCATCTCCGTAAGCCCATGCCCGTGAAAGATATTGTCTCCCAAAACAAGGCAAACACTGTCACCTGCTATAAAATCTTCACCTAATATAAAAGCCTGAGCCAAACCATCAGGTGAAGGCTGAACCTTGTATGAAATATCAAGCCCCAAATGACTGCCGTCTCCAAACAAATTTTCAAATTTCGGAGTATCCTCCGGAGTCGAAATTATCAAAATTTCCCTGATCCCTGCCAGCATAAGCACGGATAATGGATAATAAATCATCGGTTTGTCATATACAGGCAAGAGCTGCTTGCACGTAGGCATCGTCACAGGATACAACCTTGTCCCGCTTCCTCCTGCAAGTATGATTCCTTTCATAACGTATCCTCCTCAAAGTCAGTTGCCAGTTAAGCTATATAAAATAATATAGAAAACAAAAGCTTTACACAACTATAAAAATCATCCTATAGCCTCAACCTTTACGTTGAAAATTTACGTTTTACATTATTTATTTGTCTCCTTTTGGGAATCTTGAAAGAGTAGAGGAGCGGGAAAAAGTTATTCGCAGAAAGAGGGTTGGGAGAGAAAAATGCAATGTATCTACACTTACGGAGTGTGAGAAAAAGCATATCAATTATTACTATTTAGTATCAGTGATTTACGCTTCACTTACCTTTCGTAAGTGTATGTAGAGGCTATTTTTTATTTGAAATTTTAAAAAAACATATGGTACAATTTCTATACAGAAATCAAAAGGGTGCCGGGAAAGTATTATCACATATTTTTCAAGGGGGTGATTATGA
>JASMTO010000173.1:0-4802 GCA_041694215.1 bacterium | reverse complement strand
ACATCTATGCTTTAGTAAAGTATAAATGAAGTAATATTTGGAGAATTTTTTCTTGTATTTTAAAAAACAACAGGAAAAATATCAAAATCTGGGTATGTCATTTTCTAATGCAAAATTAAAGGTTGACACATTATCTGAAATGATGTATTAATACAGTATGGAAATGTTGGAAAATATAAATAGTTTATCTGAGAAAGTTGAAGCTTTGCTAAAAGAGTATTACCAGCTCAAGCGTGCTAAAGAGGAGCTTGAGCGAGAGTTGCAAACTGTGAAAGATGAAAATGAGAAGTACAAGCAGGAAAGAGAAGAAATAGCTGGAAAAATTGAACATTTACTGGGCAGATTACCATAAGAGGTGTTGGGTTTGGGTATTTCCGAGGTATATATATACGGAGATAAGTATAAAATTAAAACTGAAGGCGATGATGATTATATAAAAGCCATTGGCTCATATGTTGAGTCAAGAATGAAGGAAATTGAAAATAGTCTTCATGTTTTAACTACTTCTAAGATTGCTGTAATGGCTGCTTTTAATATAGCTGCAGAATATTTTATGCTTAAAAAGGAGATTCAGCAGAGCAAGAAAGCCATTGAAAGGCTGGAGCGCAAGCTGGACGAATTGGAAATTAATATAGGATAAAACAGGGTAGCCCCTGCGATGCCCGTGAACGTGTAGAAAATTTGGAGCCAACACCTCTAAAAAAGGGGAAATGATTCTGGTTGTGGTGTGCATGCCCACCTTTTGAGTGGGAAGCCTAAAACAACCGTGATTTTCCCCAACCTGGTTAGCCAGGGCTGCAAATGGACTGCACACACGGCATTTGCGGGGGCTTTTTATATTTATGAAACTAAGACTTATAGATGATATATATCCAAAAAAAATTGAAGAGATTGCTGGTCAGGCTCATCTTACTGGTGAAGATTCTCCGCTGAGGAAAATTGTGGAAACGGGGAATTTTGACTCACTGGTCTTTGTTGGGCCTCCGGGTACAGGTAAGACCTGTCTTGCCAAAATTGTTGGTGAAACCTTATCACTTCCCTTTTACCGTTTGCATGCGGCATCCTCCGGATCAACAGAGCTTAAAAATATTGTGGATTCCACAAAGTCATTTGGTAAGCCTGTGCTGATTTTTGTTGATGAAATACATCGTTTTTCTAAAGTTCAGCAGGATTTATTGCTGGATCTTATCGATGAAAAGCATGCAAAACTTATAGGAGCTTCAACAGAAAATCCCTATTTTAAGATTACGCCTGCATTGAGGTCAAGAAGTCTTGTTTTTAATTTTAGCCCTTTAGATACTTCAGCGCTAAAGTATCTATTTGACAAGGCTCTGGTAAAGCTTAAAGAAAATTATGATGTCAAATCGGTAGAGTATGATGAAAAAATTTTTGCAGATTTAGCTGCAGCATCGGGGGGTGACGGGCGCAGATTTCTGAATATGTTGGAAATTTCTGCGATGGTGTCTGCTATTAGCGATGATGTGTTGCTACTTGATATTAGCAAAACAGAGGATTTGCTCACAAGCATGTCATATTCTGAGGATGAGCATTATGACCTGATGTCAGCGATGATTAAAAGCATAAGGGGAAGCGATCCTGATGCAGCTTTACTGTGGGGGAAAAAACTGCTCAAATGCGGTGTTGACCCTGAAAGTATTTTCAGAAGATTGTTAATATCAGCTTCCGAGGATATAGGTAACGCTTTTCCTGATGCTGTAGTGTTTGCCAATGCTAGTTATGAATCCTTTTTGAAAGTTGGGATGCCTGAAGGCAGTATTATTTTGTCACACCTGTTAACGTACCTTGCATCCTGCCCCAAAAGTAACAGAGCGTATTTTGCAGGTAAAAAGGTGGATGATTATCTGAGTCGCCATAACCCGTATCCACCCGAAAATATCCGTCATAATCCTGTGGATTACAAATATCCTTTTGATTACGGAGAATTTGTCAAACAGAAATATTTTGATTTGGATAAGGTCTTTTATTTTCCCAGTGAATATGGCTTTGAGGGTAAAATTAGACATCGTCTGTGGAGGTTGTGGAAAGGAGTTAAAAATTATGGTGAGTGAGACAAAAAGTGAATTACGCTGCCGTATTGGGAAACAACGAAAAAATCTGACAGAGAATTACATTGAAAAAGCAAGTGAAATGGTAGTAGGAAAATTTCTCACAATCTGCGGTGGTTATGATAGTTTTTTATTTTATTATAGTTTTGACAATGAAATAAAAACCCAGAAGCTTATTGTTAGTCTTTATCATAGGGGAAAGGGAATTTATCTTCCTAAAATAATAGATGGAAACATTGCATTGGGTATTTTTGAAGGGGAAGAGGCTATGAGAAAAGGAGCTTTTGGGATAATGGAGCCTGTTGTGGCTGCGAAAGGTGAAGCTTCAGTGGATGTGATTGTTGCTCCCGGAGTGGCATTTGATATGAACTGTAACAGGATAGGCTTTGGAAAAGGATTTTATGACAAGTTGCTTGCTGAGATAACATGTAAAAAGAAGGTTGGTTTTGCTTACGATTTTCAGGTGGTGGAATTTATTGAAATGGAAGAACATGATATCCCTTTGGACATCATAATTACAGAAAAAAACATATATAGGAGGAAATGATGACCTGGTTATACATACTTACAGGAATAGTGTCGCTAATTATTGGATTTGCTGCCGGTGCTTATATAATCAGAAAGAAACTTGAAGCCGAAAACCTGCAGCTTAACAAAACTGCTGACGAAATTATCAATAAAGCAAAACGTGAAGCTAACGAGATTGTCAAGGAAGCAAAACTTGAAGCTAAAGAACTGGTTTTTAAAGGCAAACAGGAGTTGGAAAAGGAGATAAAAGAGCGGAAAAAAGAGTTGCAGATACAGGAAAATAGACTGTTATCAAAAGAAGAAGCGCTTGATAAAAAAGTTGAGCTTACGGAGCAGAAGGAATCAATGATTGCTCAAAAGGAAAAAGAATTTGAGCAAAAATTATCGGAGATAAACAAAATCAAAGCTGAAAGCGAAGATCTTAGACTGCAGCTGATTAATGAGATTGAAAAGATTTCAGGTATGACAAGGGAGGAGGCAAAATCCTTGTTGATGCAGGAGATGGTGGAAGATGCCAAGGTGGACGCAGCAAGGGAAATAAGGGAAATTGAAGAAGAAACAAAACGCATGGCTGAAAAGAAAGCCCAAAGTATTATTGCCACTTCTATCCAACGATGTGCCCCCGAATATGTAAGTGAAATTGCTGTTTCAACAGTTAATCTTCCTTCGGATGAAATGAAGGGGAGGATTATAGGTAGAGAAGGAAGGAATATAAGGACGTTTGAAAGTGTGACAGGTGTTGATATTATTGTTGATGATACTCCGGAAGCTGTTGTTCTTTCCTCATATGACCCTTTCAGAAGAGAAATTGCCAGGTTGACACTGGAGAGGCTTATTGCTGATGGAAGGATACATCCCTCACGTATTGAAGAGCACTATGAGAAAAGTAAACAGGAAGTTGAAAAACATATCTATGAAGTTGGCGAGGAGACAGCATTCAATCTGGGACTACACAATATTCACCCGGATTTGCTGAGGCTTATTGGAAGATTGAAATATAGGACAAGCTATGGTCAGAATGTCTTAGGACACTCTATAGAGGTTGCTAAAATTGCCGGAATAATGGCTGCGGAGCTGGGACTTGATGAAAAAATGGCAAAACGTATGGGTCTTTTGCATGACATTGGTAAAGCAATCGATCAGGAGAGTGAGGGTTCCCATACCGAAGTGGGTGTAGAGATTGCAAAGAAATACAAAGAGGATGACAGAGTTATTAATGCCATTCTTTCTCATCATGGAGAGGAGGAATTTAGGTATGTGGAGTCTGTTCTTATTCAGGCGGCGGATGCTATCTCTGCATCTAGACCCGGAGCAAGGAGAGAAGTCCTCGAATCCTATATCAAAAGACTCGAAAAACTTGAGGAACTTTCTTCCGGTTTTGAAGGTGTCAGTAAATCTTATGCAATACAAGCTGGCAGAGAATTAAGGATAATTGTTGAGCCTGATAATATTAGCGATGAAAAAATGGTGACCCTGACTAAGGATATTGCAAAAAAGATTGAAGAAGAATTAACATATCCCGGACAGATTAAGGTGACGCTTATCAGGGAATCCCGGGCGGTGGAGTATGCAAAGTAATGTTTTGAAGATTCTTTTTATAGGCGATATTGTTGGTAGAAGCGGTAGAAAAGCCGCATCTGCCGGGATAAAAGAGCTTAGGGAACAAAATGATTATGATTGTATCATAGCAAATGTGGAAAATTCAGCCAGTGGTTTTGGGATTACATTTAATGTTTATAAAGAGCTTAAGAAGATGGGTATAGATGTTATGACCAGTGGCAATCATATATGGGATAAAAACGAGGCCGAGAAGCTTATTGAGGAATGTGATGATATTTTGAGACCTGCTAATTATCCGGAAGGTGTGCCTGGATCAGGCTACAAAACATTCTACTTGAGTGGTTGTAAGATTTGTATTTCCAATATAATGGGGCGTGTATTTATGCCTTTGTCCGATTGCCCTTTTAAGGCTTTTGATAATATATATAACAATGAGCCTGATGCGTTTCATTTGGTTGATTTGCACGCAGAAGCTACGAGTGAAAAAAATGCTTTTGGACTATATACAGACTCTAGAGCAGCAGCTGTTTGTGGTACCCATACACATGTTCAGACAAATGATGACAGAATATTGCCAAAAGGGACATTTTACATTACTGATGTGGGTATGTGCGGTAGTATAGATTCAGTAATCGGGACCAACTATGA
>JASMTO010000172.1:0-3755 GCA_041694215.1 bacterium | reverse complement strand
TTGTACTCTTTAGTATCATTCGGCATAGTTATATTTTCGCTGAATGGTTGAACATCAAAATAAACTTTCTTAGGAACATTTTTTATCCCTACTTCACTAAAAATAGAAAGAAGCTTTGATGTTTTAAAATCGGCACTTTCATTATCATCTTTTCGCTCACTGCTTGCCAAATGATCCGCTTTCTGGACAATTTTTTCAAATCCGTTGAGATTGTCTTTATGGTGTGATGCTGCAGTAACCAATAAGTTTTTAAACTCAGAAAAACCCATTTCATCTATAGCTTGTGCAGTGTGAGCAGCATGAGCGTATCTATTATGCTCTCTTGTAAAACCCAAATTATATTCACCAATACTATCAATATTTTTGCATCTTTGTCTTAATTTTCCGATATCATGTAATAAGCCGGCAATGGTAACAAGTTCAACATCTCTCATAAATTTTCTCCATTTTTTATCTTTATAATTTTAACTTAATATATTTTGACAATCGAACTTATCATTTAAAAATTTCTTTTAAAATATTTTCCAGCCCCTTTTCTTTAATATCTTTCCACCCAAAAAATTTTAACCTGTAATATTTAACACTGTCTTTGTATTTTGTCAGGAGTTCGCCAGCTGCATCATATAGAACCTTATCATCCAGAGATATCAAAGCATTGTTCATGCCCAAACCAAAATTCTCATTATCTTTTAAATGTGAAAGCTTATAAAAGGTTTCTCTCAAAACATCTTTTTCATTTTTTCCCAATCCAGTTTTACATTCCAGGTAATAAAGGTTATTATTATAGGAAACAACAACATCCAACTCATTTTTACCACCATGCTCTATTTCCACTCCAATCTGGATGTATTCATTATTTTCAATTTTCAAACACTCTTTTGTTTTAAAATATATCAGCTCTTCAAACCACCCGCCGGTGAGATATTTAATCCAATGTTTAAGGCGCTTTTTTGTTTCATTGTCAAAGTTGAGGTTTAATTTATTTAAAAAATAAGAGGAATTTTCCTTTAAATCTTCGATATTTATCTTTTTTTCTTTCCCATTTACCTTGCTTGAATTAAAATATGCTCTGATTTTTTCAGCGTTTTCTATTACTTCAGAAGGATTATTTCTAAATAAGTCCCAAATCTTGTAAGTTATTTCTTTTCGTTTTTCGGCACATTCTTTATTGTTTTGGAGCTTATCTTTATTACTTATATTAACTCCATAAGCAGCAAAATAATCCTGAACTGTAATCTTGTTTTCCACTTGATAGGTACGTCCGGATAGTATGTTGACAAAAGTACTTTTACCAAATGTGAAATAATATAAATTTTCTGTTTGCTTATAATTTTTAGCATACTCAAAAAGAGCCAGCGACATTATTTTAGTGCCAGTAGTTAAATTTACATAAAGTTTATCGTTGCCTCCTATCTCAAGACTATTAAGTTTTTTTAGATTATCACTGAAATCATCACTATTAACCACTAATATTTCTAAACTATCGTTATCCAAATCACATACTTTTTGAATATTTTTAGTTTTATTTTTTTCTTTCATTTCCTCTGTAGTGACAAACACAAATTTGTTGCAGCCAAATTTATCAATCGCTTCTTTTACAAACACAACATTAGGAACAGTTTGATCACTTACCAAAGTAATAAGAATATTATCAGCCATCCAACTCCTCCACTGAAATTTTGCCAAATCCAAAGCCTGTATTTTTGCCTAACCCAAAAGTTTCACAAAAATTTAAAAGGGAAAGTTCATGACTGTTAAAATTTCCTTCAATATCCATAGTACCCAAACACCCACCTAATTTCATTTTTTGTTTCTGTCTCGCAGAATAACGATCGTAATCCTTCCAATATAAACAAATGTCTTCAGATTTTTCTGACAAATTTTTTATCAGCTGAGTATCAGCGTTATTAATTCCGTATTTGGCAGATAGTATTTCAGCTCTTCTTGCAGCAGAGTATAAAAAATCTCTGTATGTAATTTTATCAGTATAGTTTCCGTTTACTTTCAAACGTAACGGAGAATCTACATTCAGTTTTATTTTTTTATAAATTTCATTTGTCTCTGTTGACAGCTCCCAGTTTTTTGAATCAGGGATCTCCAGTTCTTCGCTTTCACCGTCATTCACCATCTTTCCGTCAGCAAAAATGCTGACGATATCATACTTTGTTTTTCTGCGGAAAAGTCCACTCTCTCCGCCTTTTTTGAACGCATAAAATATATAAGGAAAATAATCGATCCCTCTGCCAAATAATGTCAGGCTGAAACTCAAGCTATCCAGTTTCTTGCCCGCATCCTCTCTGCAAAAAATCGTAAATGGATGGGAAACCTTGTCTCTGCCTTTTAAAAACTCGTTGTCCTTGGATATGGGTGATTCAAAAATATAAGAATAGGCACATTGAAACTTGAGGGGGCATTCTTCGCATTTTCTTCTTCTAAGTACACAGGAAAATGATTTGAGCTCTTTTCCCAGTACAGATCTCAGCAAAAATGCCGGATAGACATCAGAATAAGTGGTTTCTGAAAATTGAATTGTAAAATCATATTGTTGGTACTTGATAAACACAAAGACTCCCGAATATAAGATAGTTATATTATACCACACTTTTATTAATAAACAAAAAAAAATTCGGATTCTGACAATAAAATCTTTAAAAGTTCTCAGTGGTTGTTGATGTAGTTAGTTTTATGTCCAAAATTCGACCTAAAAAACAAACACTACAGCTATTTTGTACTGATATCATAGCAAATAACATAGTGTTTTTTCATAAGCTGACGCTGTTGCTGCATTATCAATTTCCAAAAGTATACTTATAGCCTGCTTGTAATAACCGGCATTTTTTGGCTCTATCTCAATCAGTGACTTTAATATTTTCAACGCTCTTGTGGGATTCGTGTCATTTAGGTGGTATTCGAGAAGCTTTTCAAGTATGGGCTTTTTATTATCAGTTTTTTGAAGAGCCATGTTAAGATTTTTAAGCATAGTTTGAATATCACCTTGATTTTCAGCTTCTTCTGCAAACTTCAAATATTCTTCATAAGATTTTTGAAAACCGGTATCATTAATTTGGGGCATATTTTAATCCTCGATAAAATAAGGTAATTGTTTCATATACATTCAATAAACAAATACTATCGATATTTTCTGACAAATTTTTGTCTGGATTTTTCACTTAATATAAATTATAAAAAATTATGTTTAATCTTGGAGACTTAGAAAGTTTCAAAGAATTAAAGAAACATTACCGTTTACATGATGCAGAAATATATGTAATTAATGTATGTTTAGCATACCACTGTTTCAATCAGCTTTTAGCAGGTGACATCGAGTATTTATCCAAAAACAAAGCAAAAAAACGACCTATTGTAATATATAAATCAGAAGGCAATAAGGCGTATTTTTTCCCCCTTTCTACTGACAAAAAAACTTTTAGAGGAAAGGATATTGTATTCGATTACAGCAAATGCACCATACAATCCACTTGTAATGACAGTATCACTCAGAAAAAGGCAATAGTTTTCATAAGCTATCAAACTATATTTTACAAAAAAAAGAAAATAAAAAAACCGATGAAATTTCATATCGATTTACTTTTATTAGATGAAGTTTTAAGAGAAGAAGGGGTTTATAAAAAAGCTGCAGAATATTGTAAAGATTCTACAGGGAAAATCCCTCAGGTGATAAAATACTGTGGTTTGTGTAATAAAGATTATGTAAATTCGGTTAAGAGAAAAATTTATGATAAATGACAAAGAGA
>JASMTO010000171.1:0-13753 GCA_041694215.1 bacterium | reverse complement strand
TTGACAGTAAAACTTCTCAAAATAAATTTATCCTTCTCTTTAAGAATATCTGCTCTTATGGAATAACGTTCTTCAGATTCAATGTGGTTAAACGTTTTAAACGTCCGAAAGTTATCTGTTATCGTTGCAATACCATCTGTTAATTTCACATGATATGATTTATCATCAAAAATCGTCAATTTGTTTGGAAAAAGGTATTCTACATACGTATTGAAATTGCCGGGATCAATCTTACCGTTAAAACCGACTTTCACCCCATTCACAACGAAATCTTTGCTGAAAAAGTTCAGATTCGATGAAAAATTGCCGAAGACATTGATATCCCCATTTGCTTCAATATTATCTCTTTTTATATCTGTTAATGTTATCAGGGAAGAAACTTTTCCATTTTCATATGTCCCGTTAATTTCCACTTTCCCAGCATTCACATCCGCAAACATCTGCAGGAAATCAGAGTCAAAAGATGCAGAAAATTCCGCATACCGCTCCCCTTTGGCCACAGTCCCTTCAGAAACGTTTACAATAAAATCTTTCCCGTTTACTAAAGCACGTTGGATATCAATATGTTCATAATCACGAATATAGCCGTTAAAAAATCCGTCAAAATCCTGCGTTAGATTACCTCTTTGTATAAAAGATTCCCCCAGATCAAGATCCAGTTTTCCGGACATGCCGTTATAATTGAGCGTTTCAACCCTGACATCAGCAATAAAATCAGTTTGAGAATAATTAACATTAATATTTGAAAAATTCAGATTGTTTAGCACCGCCGCCCACTTATATGAGAATGCATTACTACTGGATTTACCACCACTTTTGTCATAAGTAATTTCAGCGTTTTCCAAGTTTATGTCAACAAAGGGTTTGGAAGAAAAAAAAGCGGCAAGATCTACTTTAAAAGATAATTTATCCAATCTTAACGATAACAAATCACTGCCAAAATCTATCCCTGAAAACTCAGCATTAAACGGGATAAAAGCAGCATTTGTTTTATCGATTGTTAATTCATAATTATCCGGTAGAAAATATTTTATAAATTTATCAGGGTATACAGAGATAGTTATATTTAACACTATAAGGAGTAGAACCAGAAACAGGAAAAAAATCAAAAACGGGTGCAAAACCTTTTTTATAAACATTAACTTTTGCCATTATACTTTTCAATGTATTTTAGTATTCCTTCAAAGATACCTTCAGCTATTTCTTTTTGATAAGAGGATCGTTTTACTTTTTCAGCAAAAGCACTGTTTGACAAGAATCCTGCCTCCACAAGAATAGACGGCATCTGTGCACCAACCAGAACATAAAATGGAGCCTGTTTCACACCAAGGCTTTTCTGTTTTGTTTCTGCAACAAGACTATCTTGTACAGATTGGGCTAAAATTAACGACTCCTCCAGTTTGGAATTCAACATAATGTCCTTTAAAATCCCCTGCAAATCAGAAAGAGATTTTTTGGTTGCCTTGTTCTCCAAAGCAGCCACTTCCAGTGCCCTTTTGTCATCAGTAACATTCAATACATATGTTTCCACACCACGGGCATTTCTGTTACGCGCAGCATTCACATGGATGGATACAAAAATATCCGCTTTTTTCTTATTGGCAAAAGCTGTCCGCTCTTCCAAAGGGATAAAAATATCTGTGTCCCTTGTCATATATACATTCAGGTCAGTCTTTTCTTCAATCATCTTTCTCAAGTATTTACCCACATTCAGGACAACATCTTTTTCATAAATACCGTGGTAGACAGCGCCAGGATCTTTGCCCCCATGCCCAGGGTCAATAACTATTGTCCGAACTTTAAGACCTAAGACGCCGGCAAATGTATCTGCAGAAACCTCACTATCAGAGACCCCACCTCCAGAAGATTTCTTAGCCAGTCTTGAACCACTCACATCAATAACAATTCTTTCAGGATTGCTCAAACTAAACACAGTAAAATCTTCAACATTTTCGCTATCCAGCACAACCCGTGTAACCCCTTTTCTAAAAATTCCCCACCTTATCGCATCCAAAAGACCGTCCTGGATATCTATCCGTCTACTTATATCTCCAGAAATCTTGGAATTAAATATATCAAGAAAAAGCCGTGGCGGCTTGCCATGATTGGGATCGGCTTTGAGCCAATGTTTTTCAAATTTGGCATCCGAATTAAGATCAATAACAACCCGAGTATAATCTTTACTGCTAAAGTACCTTATATCTTTAATAAGTACGCTTCCACTACCAATAGCAGAAGCATCCGGCAAATTATCATCATCTCCTGACTGGCTGACAACGTTACTTACAATTTCATCTTTTGGATCCTCTTTTGAAAAGTTAATCTCTATCTTATGATCATCACTGAACTTTTTCTCAATTTCTGCTAGCCTTTTTTTAGCTTCTGAAGCTGAATACGATCCGGGAAATTTATTAATTACCCTTTGTAGCATATACTTAGCAGAAACATAGTCTGAAAGTGTTGTATAGATATAAGCTGATTTTAGGTAAGAATCTGCAGCCCATTTGGAATCATAGTTTGCCCCGAGCAATCTGTAATATTTGAGAGCGCTTTTAAGATCATCCTCATTATTAAACCGCCAGTAACTCTTAAGATACGTTTTGCCGCACATGTATAGCGAATCGTCTGCAAGCCAGAATTTCGGATCTTCACTGTATATACGGTAAAACCTTTCAGCTATTGTTGCATACGATGCCCGGGATACGTTCTGAGCATTCTCAATTACCTGCAAGTCATCCTTGGCAGCAAAATATTCGGACCTCAGTGAGGCTTGTGCAGATATGCCAAACAGGAGAAGATAAAACAATAAAACAAATATTCTACTTTTGTAAAACTGTATCACGGCACACCTTAGTTTTTAAATATCTGCCTGTGAAAGAATTGTCGCTATCAGCGCAGCCCTCAGGAGTTCCGGTAAAAATAACCTCACCCCCCTTTTGTCCACCTTCAGGTCCCAAATCTATAATGTAATCAGCACATTTAATTACATCCAGATTATGCTCAATAACTATTACAGTATTCCCTGTTTCAGTCAATCGTTCAAATATATTTATAAGCTTTTTGATGTCCTCGAAATGCAAACCTGTGGTGGGCTCGTCAAAAATGTAAAGAGTCCTGCCAGTGGAACGTTTCATCAGTTCCCTTGAAAGTTTTATTCTCTGAGCTTCACCGCCGGAAAGAGTAGTGGCTGGCTGCCCCAATTTTATGTAACCAAGCCCCACATCCCTAAGCACTTGCAGTTTATTTTTGAGCCTTGGTACATTCTCAAAAAATTCCCATGCCTGATTAACAGTCATATCAAGGATTTCAGCAATATTTTTGCCTTTATACTTTATATCCAGTGTGTCTCTGTTATACCTTTTGCCATGGCAAACGTCGCACTTAACATACATATCAGGCAGAAAATGCATCTCGATTTTTATAAACCCTTCCCCGCTGCAGTTTTCACATCTGCCACCCTTTATATTAAAACTAAATCTTCCCGGCTTAAATCCTCTGACTTTGGCATCAGATGTTTGGGCAAAGATTTCCCTGATATCTGTAAAAATACCTGTGTAAGTAACAGGATTAGATCTTGGTGTTCTGCCTATGGGAGACTGATCAATATCAATTACTTTATCTATGTTTTCATACCCTTCAAGCTCGTCGTGATCACCAGGCTTTATAGATGAGGAAAGAATTTTTCTTTTCAGAGCAGGATATAAGACATCCATGACAAGTGTTGATTTACCAGATCCACTAACACCCGTAACACAGGTGAACAGACCAAGTGGTATCGACACATCGATATTTTTTAAATTGTGTTGCCTTGCACCTTTTACACTCAGGTATCCTTTATAGGGAATTTTTCTGGAAGCGGGAATTTTTATTTCCCTACTTCCGTACAAATAATCTCCGGTAAGACTGGTTTTACAGTCCTTCAGTTCAGCAGGGGTACCCGCAAAAACAACCTCGCCACCATGCCTTCCGGCTCCGGGCCCCATATCAACAACATAATCGGATTGAAGGATTGTATCTTCATCATGCTCCACAACAAGCAGCGTATTGCCTATATCTCTCAAATCTTTGAGTGTGGCAATCAGCATATCATTATCCCTCTGGTGAAGTCCAATACTGGGCTCATCCAAAACATACAATACACCTGTCAATCCGGAGCCCACTTGGGTTGCAAGACGTATTCTCTGGGCTTCACCACCACTCAACGTTGATGCTTTCCTATCAAGTGTTATATAATCCAGACCAACACTCAGCAAAAAACGCAACCGTCTGCTGATTTCACGTATTATCTTTTCGGCGACTTCCTTTTTAAAACCTGTAAATGTAATCGAGCTTATAAACTCCAAAGCATTTTTTGTATTTAATGTAACCACTTCGTGGATATTTTTACCACCAATTTTTACAGCGAGGCTTTCTTTTTTAAGCCGTGTGCCTTTACATTCGTCACACGGCATCCTCGACATAAAAGCCTTGGCATAATCGACATCCGAAGGTCTGCTGGAGAAAAGCTTCTCCCTCAGATACCCAACTACTCCATCAAATTGTTTATCATAAAATACTTTTCTATCACCTTTAAAAGTAAACAGTTTAAGGGGGGCATCGGTACCATAAAGTATTATATTTTTGTGCTCGTCTTTTAAGTCTTTAAACGGAACATTCAAATCCAGCCCATATTTTTCTGAAAGAGCATTAAGTGTATTGTAATAATGAAAATTATCATATTTTTCCCATGGTTTAATTGCACCATCCCTAATACTCTTATTCGGATCCGGTACGAGTGCGTCCACATCAAAAACCATTTTTTCCCCAAGACCATCACAAGCAGGGCAAGCCCCGTAGGGATTATTAAAAGAAAAACTTCTGGGCTCAATCTCCGCAATACTTACATTACAAGCAGGGCAAGCAAAATGCTCACTGAATAAATGCATCCTACCGTCGATATCCAATTCTACTAAGCCCTCAGATAAGTTTAAGGCGGCTTCCACTGAATCGGTAACCCTTCGTTCTATACCTTCTTTAATTCTCAACCTGTCAATAACCACACCGATAGAATGTTTTATATTTTTATCCAGATCAATATCTTCCTCAAGGCGGTGCACTTCACCATCGATATAAGCCCTAACATAACCACTTTTTAACAGTTTAGCCATCAATTGTTTATACTCACCCTTCCTCCCTCTGACAACAGGGGAAATAATCTGAACTTTAGATTTTTCAGGCAGCCCCATTATAAAATCCACAATCTGTTGAACGGTATACTTCTGAATCTTCTTACCGCATGATGGGCAGTAAACCTCACCAACACGGGCAAACAAAAGACGCAGATAGTCATATATTTCTGTAATCGTACCGACAGTGGATCGGGGATTTTTACTTATGGATTTCTGCTCTATACTTATGGCTGGAGAAAGAAACTCAATGGAATCCACATCTGGTTTTTCCATAAGCTCCAAAAACTGCCTGGCATAAGCCGACAACGATTCCACATACCTCCTCTGCCCTTCGGCATACAAAGTATCAAAAGCAAGTGTTGATTTCCCCGAACCACTTACCCCGGTTATTACAACCAGTTTATCCTTGGGGATTTCAAGGGATATATTTTTAAGGTTGTGCTCTCTTGCACCTTTTATAATAATATGCTTATTCATAATTACCGGCAGCTGGATCCTTCATGCTTATCCAAGCAATCTGTTCATACTTAGGTTCCCAAAAAAAGATCATATTTTTCATACGCTCCCTTAATTTAAGTTTGGTCTTATAAAACTGAATAGTCACACCATCAGCTACATAATTGTGCACTCTTATTTTTGGTTTTGAAAATTTTAGTTTTTTCTTCAATAAGTTTAAATGCTCACTTAGCGATTCTTTAACGCCTTCCAGTTCTTCCTTTTGCTTCAAAATGGCACTAATCTTTGGGTTCTTAAGAACCTCTTTAGATTTTAGATTAATCTGGCTTAACGTTTTGTCAATCTTATTAAATAGCTCTTCTTTTTTTTCCAATTCCTTTTTCACTTCGTCGAACTCTTTTTCAATCAGATAATTTTCCCCAACATGTGCAGTAAAATTTGTAGCACCTTCTGATCCAAGCTGATTTACCTCAATCTCGGCAAAAGCCCGTACATAACCGCCAGCAATCAACCCTTAGATTCAGTGGCCACAATTTTATTGCCTGATAATAGATTACAGTTAAACGCATACTTTTTAATAATTATGCTCCCCTTTGCCTCCACTTTGGCATTTTCCATATACCCACAAACAAAATCTTTGTTACAAGAAAACATATTGTTCGCCTTACCCTTTATACCCCCCAAAATAACAATCTGTCCATTTGCCTTAAGTATGGCGTCTTCACAAATTCCATTAACAAAAATATCCCTTTCAGCCTCAACAATAAAACTGGAGAAAACATCTCCTCTAATTTCTACAGTACCATTAAATCGAATGTTACCTGTGTTATAATCCACATTGTTTACTGTATAAACAGGAAAGACACCCAAATTATTGTTTCTGAATACCACATGTCCATCAATACTCGCATAAAATTTACGTCCGTTATTGTCCGAGTAGACTCCTTCCAGGATTTTCAGATCTATATCCTTTCCTTCTTTGGGTGGTATTTCTGCATTTCTGACAGTTAGTCCAGGCACCCCCTTTGTAGCAGGTTTCTTAGTAATGAGAAGATCATCTTTCTTAACATTTATTATTTTGCTTACTTCCCTGAAATCCACTTTATCTTTATCATCTGCTGCCGGCTTGCTTAGCGGCTCTTTAAAATGCTGGATAATCTCTGCATTTTTCCCATCTATGGGTTTTACACCTTTTGCAATAGTTACATTTTCTAAGATATTGCCGTGATACATAAAACTCAGGCATTCTTTGATTCTCTCTTCATCCACATTGTTAACAATATTCTGCTCTTTCAGTTCTTCGGTAATATCGCTGAAAGAAACCATCTTTCCCTCATTAATACTGGGGTATACAAACAATCTGGCATAAAGATCATTATCTTCCAGTACTATTTTAAAAGTACCGTCCAGGTTTTCGTCTGTACGAATTTCTACTTGAAGAGTTGCATCCTCTGATTGTCCAAGGATGTATTCACTACGGCCTAGATTGTAAACCTTTTTCAAAACAGTTACAAAATGCTCTTCATTTTTGCAGGAAGGAAATTTAATTATTTGCATAATACATCGGTATCCTTATACTGAATTTTGTATACTCATTTTCCTTTGAATCCACACTGATCCTCCCGCCATGATTTTCCACAATCTCTTTTACTACTGCAAGCCCCAGTCCTGTTCCCTTTAGCTTGCCGGCAGTAAAAAAAGGATCAAAGATATGCTCCAGATTTTCAGCTTTTATCCCTTTACCATTATCTTTTATCTCCACTATAAATTCGTCTTCTTTTTTAATAACATTAATGTTAATGACACCTCTCTTCCCAACTGCTTCAATGGAATTATTCAGCAAATTAAAAAAAACACGGAATAACTTCTCTCTGTCTGCTTTTATTTCAAAATCTTCATATTCGTTCACATTAACAGTAATATCAGAATTCCTTGTCATTATTTTCAGATGTTTTATTACGTTTTGCATAAAATCTGAAAAATCAAAACGCGTAATATTTAAAACAATTTTTTTTCTTGAAAAATCAAGTATATCAAGTGTAAGACCATGTATAAATTTCAGCTCAGTATATACTGCCTCTATATACTCTTTAAGATCGCGGTTATCCCTTAGCTCTATTTCCATAAGTTCTAAATAACTTTGGACAATATTGAGAAGGTTTTTTATATCATGTGCTATAGAGCTGGTGAAACGCCCCAACAGCCTCAAATGCTCATCTTTTTTCCTGGATTCATAAAGATTAGATCGTTCAATAGCAAGAGCGCACTGTGATGCTATGTATTTGGCTATTTTTACATCATCTTCACTAAAAAAATCATCCTCTTTATCCGTCAAGTTTAAAACACCAATAACATTTTCCTTCACCTTCAGAGGAACAGACATATACGAAGACGTTTCATATCCAAGCTCTCTGTTAACCTCAGGAGACTTATTTATAACATGCTCTTTCCCCGTCAAGGCAACTTTCCCACTAATACCATGTCCAAAGGGAACCTTTACACCGTTTGGATCAATATTCAAACCTGCTGCGGCAACTATTTTAAGATTGCCATTATCCTTAGTCATTACAGATACTCTCTGAACATCAAGATATTTTTTTGCTAGATTGATGATAGTATCCAGTAGCTCCTCAGTAATTGTTGAAGCATTCATAGCCTCAGAAATTTTAACCAAAATATCCAGTAGGTCTTTTTTCAATGAAACACCTTCAAAATGTTATATTTCATATCCCTTTGGGCGGGAATAAATCCTGCCTCTCTGATATTATGCAAAATAGATTCCACACTCATGGAAAATGTTGCCCCACATGCTGCTACCACATTTTCTTCTATCATAAGACTTCCGAAGTCATTGCCCCCAAAAAGTAAACCAGTTTGCCCTATCTTTTCCCCCTGTGTAACCCATGAAACCTGTACATTCTTAATGTTATCCAAAAACAGTCTGCTCATTGCCAGAATCCTTAAATATTCTACAGCAGTGGAATGCTTTTCGTCCAATGCTGTATTGTCGGGTTGTAAAGGCCAGGGGATGAATGCTGTAAAACCACCTGTCTCATCCTGCAAATCTCTGATTTTACACAAATGATCTAAGATATTATCTATACTGTCACTTTTTTTGAACATCATTGTTGCAGAAGTTTTAAGCCCCATCTCATGTGCAATACGCATGATATCTATCCAGCATTCAGCATTTATTTTGTTGGGGCTTACTTTTGATCTTTCTGAATCCACCAGTAGCTCTGCTCCACCCCCCGGCATAGAATCCAGCCCGGCATTCTTTAAGCGCCTGAAAACGTCTTTTATACTAAGGCCGCTCATTCTGGCAATATGATGAATCTCCGGCGGAGAAAATCCGTGTATCCAGATATCAGCATGTGTCTTTATGGAAAAAAGCAAATCTTCATAGTAATTAATTGATAAATCCGGGTGAAGTCCCCCTTGCAGCAGAATCTGCGTACCCCCCAGTGCAATAGTCTCATCAATCTTTTGGAATAAAGTCTCTTTGTCAATGACATAAGCATCATCGGCATCCTTATCCCTGTGGAAGGCACAAAATTTACATTTACACTGACAAATATTTGTATAGTTAATATTTCTGTCTATAACAAACGTAACAATATTATCAGGATGAAGTCTTTTCCTCACAGAATCAGCCGCTCTACCCAGATCCAAGAGGCTGTTTTCATTGTAAAATTGTTTAGCTTTCTCAACGGTTAATCGCTCCAAACACTCCTCCTGCAAACAGTATAAACATATATTATAACGTTTTTGCTGTGTAATTAAAGGAAAAATTTAGTTTGCGAAGACATACTGTGTGCTGAACTTCTATCTTAATCTTACCACTTACCACTTAGCACTTAGTACTTAGTACTTAATACTTATATCACATTTTCCCTTTAATCTTATATACCATAGCCAGTATCTCAGCCACAGCCCTGTAAAGATTTTCCGGAATTTCCTCCCCGATATCACAAGAAGCAAATAATGACCTGGCAAGGGGTGGATCTTCATGGACGAAAATACCACTTTCTTTAGCACGCTCTTTAATGCGTAAAGCAATGAGCCTCTGACCTTTGGCAACAACCTTCGGAGCAGCATCTGAACCGGCATCATACTTAATCGCCACTGCATAGTGTGTGGGATTGGTGATTACAACATCAGATTTTGGCACATCCTCCATCATCCGTTTGCGTGCCATCTCCCTCTGCATACTCCTGATTCTCTGTTTTACCTGAGGATCCCCTTCCATCTGCTTAAATTCTTCCTTCACTTCCTGCTTTGACATTTTAAGATCTTCCTCATGCTGCCACTTCTGGTAAATAAAATCAGCTATGGCCATTAATAAAATAACAATAGCAATTTTAAATGAAATCTCAAAAATCAGCTTCCCCAAAAAAACCACACTGGAAACAGGATCAGCAGCAGATAGAGAGACAATCTTTAATATTTCACCTTTTACAATAAAAAAAGCTATTGCTCCTACTGCAAAAATCTTAATCAACGATTTAATCAGTTCAACAAGACTTCTTTTGGAAAATAAGTTGGAAAACCCTTTAATTGGATCCAGACGGCTGAATTTGGGTTGCATAGCTTTAGGAGAAATAACAAAACCAAACTGAACAATGTTGGCAATGATCCCAACTGCTACCAAAAGAGCCATAAATGGAATAACAAGCACGGCAAGGTGCTTTACAATGGTAACAAAAATATAGTAGGTACTGTTGGGATTTATCTCAAAATCGGTCATCTGAAAAAACTGAATAAAAACATCTT
The DNA here is from genome assembly GCA_041694215.1 of bacterium. Lineage (GTDB taxonomy): Bacteria > Chrysiogenota > Deferribacteres > Deferribacterales > Flexistipitaceae > Flexistipes. The sequence goes on along the minus strand of JASMTO010000171.1, from coordinate 3,356 downwards.
CTATCCCCTGCACAAAGTAGGGCATGTAATAGTAAAGGAAAAGAATTGCAGCGATAAACGACAAAGCAGTGGAAAGTTCCCTGCTCTTGGCAATATTTCCCTCTTCCACAGCCTTTTGTCTTCTCCGCGGGGTGGCCTGTTCAGTTTTCTCTGCACCATCATTAGCAGGCATTTAAGCACCCAACATGTGAAAAAGTGTGAGTAGATTTTTAAAATAATCATACATTACCAATTCAAAAACATTGTAAAAGTATGACATACTCAATATTAAAACAGCTAAGCCAGCTGCAATCTGGAGCGGAAAGCCCACAATAAGTATATTAATCTGTGGTACAAGTCTTGCAATTATTCCCATGACCGTGTGTGTGACAAAAAGGGTAACAAAAACAGGGGCTATTATTTTAAGCGCAATAAAAAATATTTCAGAAAAAGTGCTCACAATGAAAAAGTATGATTCGACGGGAAATACAAATGTCCCAAGGGGCACCATTTCAAAACATTTTGAGACTGCTTCCAAAAAAATCCTGTGGCCTCCTATTGCTAAAAAGATAAGAATCATGACAATATTTTGGAACTGAGCTATAATTGATATCTGGGTATTTGTTTGTGGATCCAGCACATTAACAACACCAAAACCCATCTGAAAACCCATGATTTGACCACCAAACTGCACTGCAATAAATAAAAACTGCCCCAGAAGCCCGGTAGCTACTCCAATGAGAAGCTCTTTAAGCATTATAAGAACAAGTAGTGCAGTATTAATATCCACAAGTGTTATGTTAAAGTCCTCATGAGCATTAAAAATAGCTAGAGCAACAATAACTGAAAGAAAAACTTTAAGCCTGGGATCAATGGCACTGCTGCCAAAAAAAGGTGCGGTAAACATCAGACCGGTAACTCTGAGAAATACCAATGAAAAAACCAACAACAAATTTGAATCCTGCAGGAAGTTAAGCATTTATCAGCCTCTAAGTGAATCATACAAAAAGTCCCCACCTACACTCCAACATTTAAGGGGGAACCTTTCTTGTTTTGAGATTGTCACAATCAAGCACTTAACGCTTTAAGCGCTCAGTTTCGCAATGACAGGCCAAAAGGTGAAACTTGTATACATTATTTAATTCTTTTACAAAGATTCTAGCAATATTTCTTTCATATCAATTGCATATGTATTTGCTATATCAGCCTCGACCTTTGCTCTTTAGCCCTTTTATTACTTCAGCAAGTCTAACAACTTTTCTTTATTATCCTCAGACAGAATAGCTTCGGTAGCCTTGTCCAGTTTATTTAAGTCACTCACGGACTTTATGAAATCTTTCTCAGACTCGTTGATACCGTATTTCTTACTTACAAGTTTGATAAGAAGCTCCTGAGATCTTTCAATTTTGCCCTTCAGCGCGCCTCTTTGCTCGCCTATCTGAATTCCCCTTTGCTCGCCTATCTGAATTCCCCTCTGCTCACCTTGCTGGATCCATCTCTCTGCTAATGTTGGCATCTTATCACCTCCTACTGCTTCCTTTACTACTTCCATAAACTCTTCTTCGTTTATATCCTTCTTGTTTACTATATAATCAAATATCAATATCCAGCCATTCCCATCATCTGAAGACAAATACTTTACGGACTTCTTTAATTCTAACAAATCGTTGTCAAATATGTGCTTAAATGTCAATATAAACGCATAGAAAAACATATCAAGAATATTCTTCTTACGAAGATCTTCTGCATCCCAATCATTTGTGTCAAATAAAAAATAACGGAAATTCAAACTGTACTTCCTTAACGCTTCCTCTACATTTATAAAATCTCTGAAATCAACAGGATGTGGCCATCTACCTTTACCATGATAAAATACAATGGGGATGATAAACTCTAATCCCTTTCCTTTATTATAATTGTCTTCCCAAATACAGAGCATATAACTGAGTATCTGAAGAGGTGTAAACTTGGATGACTCTGATTTTTACCCTGTTAAATAAGATTTGAGCCTTTTGTATAGAAATTGTTTCCCATGATACGTTTTTAAATATTTTTCTCTTTGTGTTGCATCTTCCTGAGATAAACAGGCTTCGTAATAAATCAATTTTAATGGACGTCTATTCTTAGTTGCATCGACATATCCCTTTTGATGTTGCTTTTACCCGGTTAAATGCTGCTTTGCAGCCCAGCTTTGCTGGATTTAACCGGGCAGGTCTTAGCTTGAGGTCTTTTGTAAAACCAACATAAAATTTATTATCTATTTCACTTTGCAAAACATATGTATAATACATAACAAACGCCTCAAGCTATTTAACAGGGTGAATGCTCGATAATAAAATAAGCTTGCGCCTTTTTATTGTTTTTCAGTGTAACCTGTAAAGCTGCATCCAGTAATTTCTTCTTATACTTAAGCCCTCTTTTTTCAGTATTTACTGACGTAATACCTTTTGAGAAATCTATACTGTTGTATATCTCTTCTGGCAGTGTAACCTTCAGAAGATTTTTTGCAGTATCTTTGTATTTCAGGATGTCCTTAAATGTACCGTCATGGATATCGTTCATTTTAGACATATGCTATTATATAGTGGATATGATACAGTTTGCAAGAAAAAAGGTTTCGCCGCTATTCCAAAATGCTGTTCAGCCGCTGAATAGAATATATCCCGCCCAAACCTATAGGCACTTTATGAGCCTTTCGTTCCTTCTTGCTTATCTTATCTTCAAACTTCCTATACGCACTCTCTATAAAGCCTTTCGAGCCTATCACAAGCGTATCTGTGAAATACCTCACCCTGTGTTGCCAAATATTTACCGCAGCTTCTGCCTCTTCACTTATTCTACCTTTTTCTCTGCCTGACTCTGTTTTTCTCTCAAGCTTGCCTACCCCGTAAACAAATGACACATATTCATTTACATTATCTATCTCTGTACCTTCAAAACTTAAGAAATCATCAGATGGTTTTGCCAATCTATGGGAAAAGCTGCACCATCTGTATCCTTCCGGCCTACTGCAGATTCCTGCCCTTATAGGGTTTAGATCGATATATGCAAGCATATTTAAAAGACTCTCACCAGACTCAACCAATACACTCTTAAACCTATCCCCCCAGAAATAACCTTTGCGTCTGTGCTGCTTATTATACCACCTAGAAAAGGTCATTTTTATCGATTTTACATATTCGGAAATATCTGTCAGCTTCTCTTTATATCTTTGTAATTCAGCGTCATTTATCTCTTCCGGGATATTACTCTTGTACAGTGATAAACGTTCCTTCACTTCTGAGTCGGTAACTTCATCCAACGAACTGGTCTTTACCAATAGGTGAAAATGGTTATCCATTATACAGTAGCCGATGACTTTCACAAAATACATAGAG
>JASMTO010000170.1:0-3489 GCA_041694215.1 bacterium | reverse complement strand
CCTTTAATGGATGCTGATATAAAATCAATCCCTTTTTGTCTGTATGTGTATATGTTTTCACCCACCACAATAGCATCATCAACAACAATCCCCAGTGTAATAATAAACGCAAACAGGGAAATCATATTTATACTCACACCGAATACCGGTAGAATAAGAAAGGAGCCGAGAAAAGAGACAAGGATGCCCATAGCCACCCAAAATGCAAGCCGCAGCTCAAGAAAGATACTGAGAAGTATCATTACCAGTCCTAAACCAAGCAGTCCGTTTTTAAGAAGAAGATCCACCCGCTGCTCAAATACTTCTGATCTGTCACGCACCTTTTCGATGAAAAGCCCCGAAGGCAATGTTTCTTTAAGCTGTTTTACATGTTCATTTACTGCCTTTGCAACTTCCACCGGTTTCTGATTACCCACACGGAACACTTCCAGTTCGATAGCTTGTTCGCCGTTAAATACCACATAATTCTCAGTTTCTTCAAAGCCATCAGTTACAGAAGCGATATCTCCTAATTTTACCAGTGTTCCGCTGCTGGTTGTAACAACGGGAATATCTTCAAACTGTGGGGCATAGTCCTTTCGCTCTTTCAGTCTTACAAGGATGTCCCCCTCACTTGTTTCTATCGTTCCTGCTGGTAGATCAAGGGCAGAATTGTCGATTTTTGATGCAATGTCCGGTAATGTCAAATCATACTTTTTTAAGGCATTTTCAGAAATATCCACCTTTATCTCATACTCGTTGACCCCTTTTATCTCAACTACTGTAATACGATCATCTGTTATTAAACGGTTCTTCACAATGTCAGCATATTCTTTTAATGTGTGTTTGCTTTGATTACCATACAGAACCAATGTGGTTACGGTAATGCGCCTTGAAGGGATATAGACCTGCGGTTCTTCTGCATCGGTGGGGAATGAATCAATTCTATCCACTTCATTTTTGATATCCTGATAAAGTTTCTGCAAATCGTAGCCGATTACAGCTTCCACAGTAACAGTTCCGGAATTTTCATTAGCGGTGGATCGGATTTCCTTTATTCCGTCTATTCCTTCAATTGCTTCTTCAACCGGCAATATGACACCTTTTTCAATTTCATCAGGGCTGGCGCCCGGATAGGCAACAGTAACAGCAACAGTGTCCAATTCAAACTCAGGAAAAACCTCCTGTTTAATATTGAAAGTCATGAAAAGGCCACCGATGAGAAGAAAAATCATCAGTATGTTGGCTGCCACTGAGTTTTTTGCCATCCAGGCAATAGACCCTTTTCCTACTCTTTCTTTACTCATCTGGCAGCACCGGCGTTTTCATCTGAAATTTTAACTTTCATGCCGTCTGAAGGAGCGAATATTTTGCTTACGACCAGTTTCCATTCTGGAGGAAAAGTATTTTTGATATATATATTTTTTTCATCTTCCCACATTTTATCGAACTCTTTTATTCTGAGCCTGTTTTCACTATCTACAAGGTATATTTTTCCCCTCTCGGAAATTGCCGATCTTGGTATTTTATAAATGTTACTTAAAATTTTACCTTTAAAAATAACCTCAGCATAATCACCAACCAGGAGAGGAGGCTCAGATTGGAGGGGATTGTTAACGGTAATCAAAAGTTTTGCCATAAGCCCTTCAGTCTGGACATCAGGCAAAATTTCTTCTATTTTTCCGGTAAACTTGCCGGTACCTGATTCTATTGTTACAGGTCCTGATTTATCCAACCATTTCAAATGTTCTTTTTCAATGTATGCTTCGACGTAGAAATCCTCAGTAGAAATAATTCTGGCTATTGACCCCTGTACATTCAAATAGGAACCTTTACTGACATTTTTTTCCATTACTATCCCATTGAAGGGAGCTCTGATAACAGTCCGCTTAAGATCCAGCCGGGCTTTTCTAACATCAGCTTCAGCCTGATTCACTGAAGCTACCGCACTCATAAGCTGGGGAACTCTTAAGGCAAGCGCTTTCTGCTCCTCGGAAATATTATCTCCGCCCTGCTTGCTCATTATTTCCCACTCCTTTTTTGCCACCAATTGTTTCCCTTTTTCCAGTGCAAGGTTTGATTGTGCCTGCTTCAGGGCACTCAGACTTTTTTCCAGAGCAATTTCGTAGTCTATTTTTTCTATTTTTACAAGGATGTTTCCCTCTTCTACAAATTCACCCAAATCCAAATTGTCGGAAACATAAGTCACAATACCGGAAACCTGAGATTTGATTTCCACATCGTTTTTTATTTTTACATTCCCGTAAGCTGAGATACTAACCTGATGATTGGCAGGTTTTATATCTTTAACAGTAACAGAAGGAACAATTTTTTCAGGTTTAGAGATTTTCGGCATTGGTCTGGAGGATAAAAAATATTTTGCACCAAAGATGGAAATCCCAAATATCAAAATCACTATAATAAAAGAGGTCAGCCTTTGCCACCAGGTCTTTTTGGGCAGCTTTTTACTCACATCTTCAACGCGTTTATTTTTTTGCTGTTCGTCCATCTTTAGCCTCTTTTAGGATTTCATTCAATTCTGGTATTTTGCCGCCGGCAGCTTTATAAAGATCAATCCTTGATTTAATTCTGGCGCTTCTGAAGTCTGTAAGACTGCTTTTAAGTTCTATGATATTAAGCCTTTCATTGAGCACTGTAGTATAATCGGAAATCCCGGAATAATACCTTCGTTCAGCTTCGATAAGACTTTTCTTAGCTATGGCGAGCCTTTCTTCAGTATTTTTTATTCGCTTTACGTATTTATTCTCGTTAAGCAGAGCTGTTTCAGCCTCTTGGACAGCATTTAAAGCATCCTGTTTGTAAGTCATAACAGCTTCCTGCAAAACTGCCTTTGTCCTTTCCACTTCAGCTTTTCTAAAGCCTCCGTCTATAATCGGCGTAATAAGGGAGCCTGCAAGGTTTAGTGCCCAGTTGTCAAAAATATTCGACAACCTTTCGTCAGAATAATTATAAGAGCCTGTAAGTTTTAGGGAAGGTAGCCTGTCAGCTTTTGCCGATGAAACATTCCAGGCAGCCGATTGCACATTTAGCCACGATGCTTTTAAATCCGGTCTGTTTCTCAACACAGAAGCAGGCAAACCGCCTTCAGGAATCGGCCTTATTTCTGGCAATTTTTTTGTATCAATAGAAACTTTTGCTCCCGGATGAGTACCGGTTAGTACATTCAGGCTTTGTTTCAGCTGTTTTATCTCTGAAATTGTATCATCAATTTGGCTTTGGATATTGGCTATGACACTTTCCTGTTGGTACAAATCGATAAGAGCTGCCATGGAATTGTAGTATCTTTCCTCTAAAATGGAATATATGTCCCGGTTTAATCTAAGCTGCTCTCTGAAAGTATTCAGCTTTATTTTGTTTGCAATAATATCAATCCACGTTTTTGCAATATCAGTACTCAGAATCAGGGCACTGCCTGTTAGGTTATATCGGTTAATTTCTATCTGCAAGGCCGCACTTTCAGCCTCAGCTCTGGTTTGCCCCCAAATGTCG
>JASMTO010000169.1:0-11096 GCA_041694215.1 bacterium | reverse complement strand
CCACCTGGGATCAGGCATTTGGTCATATACTTTCCGCACAACAGGAGCCATCTTCCTGGTGACTGTTCCAGCAACTATCATAACATCCGACTGTCTTGGGGTAGCTCTAAAAATCACACCAAGTCTATCTAGGTCATATTTGGCAGCACCCGTACACATCATCTCAATGGCACAGCATGCAAGGCCAAAAGTCACAGGCCATAGAGAAGAACGCCTAGACCAATTAATCAGCCCGTCAACAGACGTAGTCAAAATATTATCAGAAAACTTATGCTCCATTACTCCCATTCCAGCACCCCTTTTTTCCAGTCATAGAAATAACCTACTATCAGTATAATCAGAAATACGAAAACCGAAGCAAGTCCAAGCAAGCCGACTTTATCAAAAGCCACAGCCCAGGGAAATAAAAATACTATTTCCACATCAAATATTACAAACAACATCGCAATGACATAAAAACGTACATTATAACGTTTCCTGGCATCACCAAACTCTGGCACCCCGCATTCATAAACACTGAGCTTTGATTTGTCAGGGTTACTAGGGCGTATAAGCACCCCGATCACCATACTGATAATACCGATTAAAGCTGCCATTAAAAGCATAATTACTATTGGTAAATAAGGACTCATATCATCACCTCTGTATTTTGTATACAGTATGCATTACTTAACATAGTAGCAATGCTCTGTCAACAATAAACATCGTTTTAGCACAACAATATTATAATCTTCAATACTTATTGTTTGCAGTTTGCTTGCAGTGCAGACAGCCAATATTAACAACCTTGTTTGCGTTCCAAATATTCACGCAAATTCATAAAATCTTCTGGGGGCAAAACATTAAAATTTTTATTTTTCTTTTCAAAAGGACAAAAAAACTCAAGCTTCCAGGAATGAAGAGCTTGCCTTGATATGGGATAGTATCGGGATATTTTTCCTCCATATACTTTATCACCAATTATAGGAAAACCAAGATAAGCCATGTGGACTCGTATCTGATGTGTTCTTCCGGTTTCAATACTAACTTTACCAAGAAATTCATTTTCATACCTGCGCTGCACTTCCAAAATACTCTTTGCATACCTACCTTCGCCTTCCGAAACCATCATTTTGTACCTTGTGACAGGATGTCTTATTATATTTTTTTCAACACAATAGATATTTTCAATAGGTTTGCCAACAGATAACGATAAGTAAGATTTCCTAATTTTTCTGCTTTTAAATAAATGCTTCAATACGGGCAATGCATCTTTCTTTTTGCTAACAAGCAACGCACCGGAGGTATCCTTGTCAAGCCTATGAACTATTCCAGGACGAAAATCGCCATTTTCATACTCCATCTCCAGAGAATAAAGCAAACCGTTCACCAGCGTAACACTTTCCTCACCTTCACCAGGATGAACAGATATCCCAGCGGGCTTATCTACAATAGCATACCATCTGTTCTCATATAATACATTAAGGTTCAGATCCACAGGTTTTATCTCCCCTGCTTTCTCTGGAAAAAAAGCTACTCTTATAATATCATCCTGAACAACAGTAGATGATGGTTCAATCGACGTATTGCCATTTATACTAACAAAGCCACCATTAATAAGCTGGCTACATTTAGACCGACTTACCCCTGTAAGTTGAGCTAAACATATATCAAGACGTTTATAATCAGAAATTACTCTGTACTGCTTTTCTGAAAATTCACCCAAAGCTGGCTCCTTTCCGAATTTATATTGTTTCACTCAAAAAATAACCTTATAATAAAAAAAGTGATGTCAGTAAATATACAGTTGACATATATTAATTAAATTGATATCAAAATCAACCACCTTGCTATGAATCTTTATAAATATTCATGGCTAATAATCCAAAAGGAGGCAACATTAAATGCGATTGTATGAAACAGTATTTGTGGTAAATCCTGAATTACCATTAAAAGATGCTCAGGAACTGTCAGAAAAGTATCAGGAAATTATTAAAAAGAACACAGGCGAAATAGTGAATACCGAGACATGGGGCAAACTACGCCTGGCCTATGATGTCCAAGGGCACAGAGAAGGCCTGTATTTTCTCATCCAGTTTAAGTCAGATACAGAATTATTGCCTGAACTTGAAAAGCGCTTCAAATATGATGACAATGTTATGAGGCATGCAATTATTCACCTTGATGGCAAAAAGTTCAAACTTAGAAAGAAATCTGATGAAAAAAACAAAAATGAAAGAACCAGAAATCCCCGAAAACCTCACACTAACGAGTCTGATAGCATTCCTGATGAAGGTTTTCAGGCTAATCAAAAAGAAGAAAATGCCAATGATAACGAACAGAATGAAATTAATGAGACAACAACAGTTAGCGAAAATAATTAAAAGAGGAACTTACAATGGGTTATTTAAATAAAGTAATCTTACTCGGGAATGTAACAAGGAATCCTGAGGTGAGATACATCCCAGGATCAGGAACGCCGGTGGCAAAATTCGGCCTTGCGGTTAACAGACGTTACAAAAGCGGCAACGAGTATAAAGATGAAACCCTTTTTATAGACATTTCCGCTTTTGCAAGGCTAGCCGAAATAACAGGAGAATATGTTACCAAAGGTATGCCGCTACTTGTAGAGGGAAGACTTACATTTCGAACATGGGAACAGGATGGTATAAAAAGAAGCAAACATGAAATAGTTGCTGAAAACATACAGATGATTTCCAAAGGATCTTCCGATAACGCAGGACAAAAAACCCAAGACAGCGGATACTCAGAGAATTCTGGAATTACAGAAAACTATTCAAATGATGAAAATATGGACGAAAATGATATACCTTTTTAGGGAAAATATTTATAATTAATGGAGGATTAATATTATGGCTATAAGAAAACCGTTTCAAAGAAAAAAAGTTTGTAAGTTTTGCGCTGACAAGATCGAAATTGACTATAAAGACACCAGACTTCTAAGGCAATATATTACAGAAAGGGGGAAAATAATGCCTTCCCGCTTAACAGGAACATGTTCGAGACATCAAAGGAAACTAGCATCAGCTGTCAAAACCGCCAGGAATCTGGCAATGTTGCCCTATACTCTTAACCGATAAAAGTTGTAGAAGGGATAGGCGACAGCCTGTCCCTTCTACATACCCAAGCTATTTATGATCATACAAAACTTATTTCCTATAATTGGTTTACTTTTATTTACTACAAATCTTTTTTTTCCACAAGTTGGTTTTATTATTACTTTTTTTATACCATTACTTGTAATACTTTACCTAACAGGGAAAACGAGAAACAGAAAAAGTGATATTTACAGTTTTACAGCCCTGCTTATAGCTCTTTTTTATAAGCCAATTGTAGCACTATCGTTTATATTGATAGTCCTGGCTCCTTCGTTTTTTTTGTATTTTAACACTGTAAAAAAGAAAAAAGTATATCCTGTAATCACATCAGGTTTGCCGGCTTTCATTGTGACACTGGCTTTGCTTTCATTAATCCCGGAATACAGGCAATTATTGCAGGATACAATTATTAACAATATTGACATGGTGACAACTCAAATGTCTCAAAATAACATACCTTTGGAAAATAAAGGCTATATTGCGTATATATCTAATAACAAAGAAAGTATTGCTCAATTCATGATAATGCTCCTACCATGCCTCAGCTACTCTTATGTTGCACTACTTACTTATATAAGCAGGGGTTTCGCTTACAGAATAAGTAACTTACCAATAACCCTTTTCAAGGTCCCGGACGTACTTATTATTCCTTTCATAATTGGTGGTTTTTTTATTGTAGGCTCATCGCCCATGTCAAAATTTATTGCATACAACACGCTTGTAATTTTCGGAACATTATTTTTTTTCCAGGGGCTGGATTTAATTAATTTCTTTATGATGAAATTCAGGGTTATTATTTTTCTGCGTTTTTTATTTTATATAATAATATTTTCTGAGCCATTTTTATTGATATTCGTGGCCATTTTTGGCCTTTTTGATAACTGGTTTCACTTTGATGAAATGCGCTTAAAAAAGGATAAAAAATGACCAGAAAATCTGCTGCAGCACTCACCTCAGTTTTTGTTGCAGGTATTCTAGCAGTAATTAAACTTGTAACAGGTATTATGATAAATTCGCTGGTAATCATAACTTCAGCTGTTGATTCCATAATGGATATTGTTACCTCAGCCATAAATTACTACGCAATAAAAGTCTCAGAGCAACCACCTGACAAAGAGCACCCTTTCGGACATTACAAATTTGAATCCCTTGCAACATTCATGCAATCCATAATAATTATGCTGTCAGGTTTTTACATATTGTATAAAGCATATTCAAAATACATAAACAAAGAAGCCGTTATAAATATAAATAGCGGATTATATGTGATGATCTTTTCAATAGTGGTTACTTTTTTCCTCACAACTTTTCTAAGGCGCACTGCAAAAAAGGAAGAATCAACAGTGCTTAAAGCGGATGCTTTGCACTATGAAATTGATATTTTGACAAATCTCGGAGTAATTGCAACACTGCTGGCAGTTAAATTAACAAATCTTGAAATCATAGACCCGGTTGTGTCTGTACTGATAGCAATCTACATAGTTTATTCTGCATTAAAACTGAACTTAAGTGTAACAAAAGATCTAGTTGACACTGAGCTTCCAACAGATATAAAGGAGAAAATTATAGCTATACTTACCCAATATGAAGATTACCATATGGATTTCCATCATTTAAGAACTAGGCAAGCTGGTTCAAAAAAATTTGTGGACATGCATCTTACGCTATGCGGTGAAGTTTCTTTAAAAGATGCTCATAAAATAGCTGATATAATTGAAAAACGGATTAAAAATGAAATAAAGAACTCCGATGTCATTATACATATTGAGCCGTGTACAGATGAAAACTGCCCTGGTGTAGAGTGTTGTAACAAAAAAGTGAAAATCGATGTTGAATAAAAATAGAAATTAATGCAATTTTACATAAAACAAAAAAATGGAGGGAAATATGAGTTCATTTATGCAAAACATGATTGCCGAAAGGCTGGGAGGCAACATGTTCGGCAAAGACACGAAAATCTACAAATTTGAAAAAATAAAGAGAGCTAAAAAAGCAGCGATGGAAAAGAATCCAACTGCTGAGCTAATTGACATGGGCGTGGGGGAGCCAGATGATAAAGCTCCTGAAGCTATTATCAATATATTAAAACAAGAGGTGGATAAAAGAGAAAATAGATTTTATTCGGATAACGGTATTCAGGAATTCAAAGATGTGGCAGCTGAGTATATGAAAAAACGCTTCAACGTTAGTATTGATCCAGTAAATGAAGTGAATCACAGTATAGGTTCAAAACCAGCTTTAGCAATGATCCCTTTCACCCTAACAAATCCAGGGGATATATCATTAATGACGGTACCGGGTTATCCTGTGACAGGTAGCCTAACAAAATACCTTGGCGGTGATATTTACAACCTCCCACTTACAAAAGAAAACGATTTTCTCCCCAATCTGGATGCAATACCTGAGGATATAAGAAACAAAGCCAAAATACTCTATCTGAACTATCCCAATAATCCCACAGGAGCAATAGCCGGCAAAGATTTTTTTGAAAAGGTTGTAAAATTTGCAAAAGACAATAACATTGCAGTAGTTCATGATGCAGCTTATATTGAGCTCACCTTCGGCAAAAAGCAGCCGTCTTTCCTTTCAGTTGAAGGTGCAAAAGATGTTGGGATAGAAATACATTCCCTTTCAAAATCATTTAACATGACCGGTTGGAGACTGGCCTTTGTTTGTGGAAATGAAGTACTCGTAAAAGCATTTGCCACGGTAAAAGACAACTACGACTCCGGACAGTTTATTCCCATTCAAAAAGCTGGAGCTTATGCACTCAAACATCTGGAATTAATCGAACCAATAAGGGAAAAATATAAAAGACGCCTCTCAAAACTTGCAGACGCCCTCAAAAACTTAGGATTTTATGTAAACGAGCCCAAAGGAACCTTTTATCTTTATTTTGAAATACCTAAAGGCACAAAGGATGGCAAGAAGTTTACCAGTGCTGAAGAATTCTGCGATTTTTTGATCAGAGAGAAATATATTTCTTCAGTTCCGTGGGATGATGCCGGTAATTTCCTGAGATTTAGTGTCACTTTTGAGGCTGATACAATTGAAGAGGAAAACCGTATAATAGATGAAATTCAAAAACGATTAGCACAAGAAAACTTTATCTTCTAATTACCGTTGGCACCGAAAATATCGGTGCCTTTTAATTCAGCACAATTACAAAATATCTCGATGCTAAATGTAGATTTTTGGTAAAATTCCCATAAGGAGAAGTAATGAAAATTATTTACATGGGTACTCCATATATTGCTGTAGAACCTCTCAAAACATTGTTTAACCATCCGGATATCAAAATACCAATGGTGGTTTGTCAACCGGATAGACCTAAAGGCAGAGGGAAAAAAATGTCACCGCCCCCAGTAAAAGAATTTGCCATTGAAAATAATATAAAAGTATACCAACCTGATACTCTAAAAAATAATAAAAATGCTATAGAAATCTTCAGGGAAATATCCCCAGATTTTCTTGTAGTGGTTGCCTATGGCAAAATTCTTCCCACAGAGATTCTTTCAATCCCGCGCTTCGCGCCAATAAACATACATTTTTCACTGCTGCCAAAATACCGGGGAGCTGCACCGGTTAACTGGGCTATCGTCAATGGAGAAAAATATACAGGGGTAACTACAATGATTATTTCCGAAGGCTTGGATAAAGGTGACATATTGTTGCAAAAATCAACAGATGTGGACAAAAAAACTAGTATTGAGCTTTCAGAAGAACTCTCAGAAATGGGAGCTGAATTAGTATGTGAAACTATATCAAATTTTAGTAATATTAAACCTCAGAAACAAGACGACTCCAAAAGCAGTTATGCCCCCATTATAAAAAAGCAGGATGGACTAATAGACTGGCGCAATGATGCATACTATATAGAAAGACAAATTAGGGGATTCCAACCATGGCCATCGGCTTACACCTTTTTAAACGGTAAATTAATGAAAATCTTTAGCGCTGAAGTTATTGATACTGACGGGCAACATATTGCTGGAGAAGTAATATATGTAGATAAAAAATCTTTTATCGTCAAATGTGGAAATAATTCATTGAAAATTCTTGAACTTCAGATGGAAGGGAAAAAACGTACATCTGCGGAACGCTTCTTAATGGGATCAAAACTGGATACAGGGACAAAACTTGGATAGCAAACTTAAGCCTGAGAAAAAAAGACTCTTTATCTTATTGCTTTCATTTGTTGGATTCACACTTGTTATTCTTACAGGTCTTTTTTGGTACATTTCGTACAATGGGCTCGATTCCATATCAAAATTTGCAGGCAATATTTTTACATTAATGATACTTTCTTTTGGTATCTTTCTTCTTTTTGCAGTAGCTTTACTTGTTTTTACCATGATCTCAGGGAAACAATCCAAAACAGCAGCAAAGCTAAGAGGCCCATTGAATAAATTGTTACTGCCATTGGTAATAAAAATTTCATCATTGCTACGCATAGATAAAGATAAAATCATAAGATCATATATTGCAATAAATAATGAACTAGTAATGGAATATCTCAATAAAAAGAAGGTAAACAACCTCCTTGTCCTTCTTCCTCACTGCATTCAGTTGGAAGACTGCGAACTAAAAATCACAAAAGATATCTTAATATGTAAAAAATGTGGGAGATGCGACATAGGAGATCTTGCAAAAATTGCAGAAAGATATAATTTAACAATGAGTGTAGCAACAGGAGGAACGATAGCAAGGCGTATTATTAAAGAGAAGCAACCGGATGCAATCTTAGCTGTAGCTTGTGAGCGTAATTTGCTAAGTGGTGTGCTTGATACATACCCTTTGCCAGTATTGGGTGTTTTTAACTCAAGACCCAATGGTCCTTGTATAAACACAATGGTGGATGTAAACCTGGTGGAAGAAATAATAAAAAAAATATATAATGCTCGTTTTTAACAAAACGGGTAAAGGAGGAACAATGAACACCAACTCGTTAAAAACAGTATTTTTTATGGTACTGTTGATGGTCCTTTTTGTTGGACTTGGGGGAATGCTTGCCGGAAGAGCAGGAATGATTATAGCTTTTATTATCGCAATGGGTTTGAATTTCTTTACTTACTGGTTCAGTGACAAAATGGTACTGAAAATGTATAAAGCTAAACCTATAACAGAAAATGATGCCCCCGGCCTGTACGCAATAGTGCGAAGATTAACCACCAAAGCCGAGCTACCTATGCCTAAAGTTTATATTATTACCAATCCTGCTCCTAACGCCTTTGCAACCGGAAGAAATCCTGATCATGCAGCAGTAGCTGTGACAACTGGTCTAATGGATTTACTTAACAATGATGAGCTTGAAGGTGTGCTAGCACATGAGCTTGCCCATGTACATGGAAGGGATATTTTGATAGGAACAGTTGCTGCAACAATCGCCGGCGCTATTATGATGCTCGCTGATTGGGCTCAATGGACACTTATTTTTGGAGGCGGTGATGATGAAGACAATCCATTGGGAATAGTTGGTGTAATTCTTGCCATGATAATTGCACCAATTGCTGCAATGCTTGTGCAAATGGCTATTTCCAGGTCAAGAGAATATCTGGCTGATCAAAAGGGAGCAAGTTTGTCCGGGAATCCCCTTGCTCTTGCAAGTGCCCTTAGAAAAATTTCAGCAGGAGTACAGAAAACGCCAATGAAAGCAAATGCAGCAACCGCCCATATGTTTATAATGAATCCACTTAAAGGAAAAAATCTAGCAAATCTTTTTTCAACACACCCTCCAGTAGAAGAAAGAATAAAACGTCTCGAAAACATGGTTTATGCCAGATAAATACAGAAGGAGGTTGGTCGACCTCCTTCTTTCTTTTTATAAAAAGTCCGCAAATTCCAGTGGAACATTTATTAAAGAAGACTTCTTTGATGACAGCAATTACCAGAAATTTTACAGAAAAATTTATTTTGAAATTTTCAGGCACCTCGGTTTTACAGAATCATGTATCAACAAATATTTATCAAAGAAAATAAATGATAATAAAGTAAAAGCATTAATGGTGTTAGGTGCCACACAGATACTGTACATGAATGACATACCTGATTATGCAGCAATAAATGAAACAGTAAATCTTACTCCTTTCAACAAAAAAAATTTCATTAATGCCATCTTAAGAAATATATCAAGGGATAAAGAACAGCTTTTAACAGAATACAACATTTATAAAGACTTCCCCGATTGGTTTGTAAATAACTGGTCTAAACGTTTAGGCAGCAGTGCAGAATTAAATGAGTTTTTAAAAAGTCTTAATGAAACCCCCAATTTTTTTTCAGTGGATCTGAACACATTGTCGCTTGTTGGTTACGAACATAAAATTTCAAAAAACAGGTATACAATGGATTCGGCCTCTTTTTACATCCCCCTTCTAACAGAAAATCTTAAGCCTTTAAAAATACTTGATGCATGCGCCGCCCCCGGAGGAAAGACATTAATTTTATCCTTATTGCATCCTTATGCAGAGATTACTGCCGTAGAAAAAAATCCTAAGAGGTTGAATGTGCTGAAACAAAATATGAGTTTCTATAATGCAAAAAACGTTAAAATAATCAACACTGACCTTTTAACACTGATCAATAACAACAGGGAAACTTTTGACTTAATCCTGCTTGATGCCCCTTGTTCTTCACTGGGCACAATAAGAAAACATCCGGAAGTGAGATGGCTCAGAAGCCCTAAAAACATAAACTCAATAGCAAAATATCAAAGTCTGCTTTTAAATTCCATACCAAAACTTTTAGAAAAAAATGGTTTTTTGCTATACAGTGTCTGCTCACTAGAACCTGAAGAAGGTGTCATGCAAATCGATAATTTTTTAAAGACACATGATAATTTTGTCTCCATTCCTGCACAAACTGAGCGTATAGAAAAGAAATTTTTTCATAAAACGTTCTTTTACTCTCTCCCACACAAAACCAAAACAGACGGTTTCTTTGCGTCCTTAACAAAAAAAAGATAATTTCGCAAAAAGTTTTATTGAAAAGTCAGAATGCTACGTTATAATTGCTTATGAGATTAATTATGCGTGGTATTTATTATGATTTTATTTTACAATTTTAGGGACATTGTACACCTTAAACTAAATTTTAGCAGGAAAAGTGGCCGTTTACAAAATGTTATTTTTACAGATTTTTCTGAAAAAAGGCCAAATCCTGCCAAGTTAACAATTATTCAGCATGAAATAATAGCTTTTCTTGATTTTTATGAAAAAAGCCCTAATTTGAGTTTTTCACTGCTAGATTTTGATAATAAATCTGAATTTTCTATTTCTATCTATAGTGCATTGGTGAATGTCCCTTTTGGAAGCACAATCACATATTCACAACTCGCTTATAAAGTAGGAAAACCAAAAGCTTACAGAGCAGTGGGGAACATAATGGGTAAAAATCCTTTTCCAGTCATAATCCCCTGTCACCGAGTGGTGGGAAAACATACGTTAGGCGGCTATTCCTCAGGAATAGACATCAAAAGAAAGCTCCTAGAATATGAGAGTCTTTATATCCAAAATAAAAAGCTTGCTACTAATTAGAATATTTATAGCTGTGCCCATACTCTCCCGTAAGCTTAATTCAATGTTACAACGTAAGATGTTAGTACTAAGTACTAAGTGCTAAGTGTTAAGTTTACCCTGTTAAAGAATGTACACATATTTACCAGCCTTCGGCTGTGCTAGCAGGCGGTTAGCGGCAGTAGTTTCGAGTTTCGGCTGCGAAATGCGTGCAAATTACATTGGAAAATATTTATGCTGCGAAAAATGGGGTGACGCCAGTTTACTAACACATTGACAAATTACTTTTTGCTCGCATAATAGAAAGAGGAGGTGATTGTAATGAGCAATAATGTCTCTAATCAGGCACATGACTGGTTTGGATGGATATGCAGCGAATGCGGACACCAAAACCCAATAAGTCAAACTATTTGTGAGAAATGTCAGAAAGTTACCAAACCCCAAAGTGGAAAAACGGAGGAGTGGTCTGATAAAAGTGAAAAAGATA
>JASMTO010000168.1:0-6568 GCA_041694215.1 bacterium | reverse complement strand
TAAATACTTTTTCATGCTCAGGTCCGTACTCTTCTACTACTTCGTATTCAGGTAAACTTTCGAATTTTTTCTGGGTTAGTTTTTGCAGCTCAGTTTTGTTATCCACAAAGGATTCATTCTTAATAGTATCGTCAATTTCCTGCGCCATCAATTGAATAACAATTTTTTTGGCAGGCTCATAGCTGCCGTCTAAATAAATAGCAGCAATAAGAGATTCAAATATATCGCACAAAAGCGAAGGTTTCCTCTTGCCTCCGCTTAAAGCTTCACCTTTCCCCAATTTTACAAAATCGCCTAAATTAAGTTTTGACGCTATCCCCGAAAGGAAATCTTCACTTACAAAATAACCACGATATTTAGATAACACGCCCTCGTCAAAGTTCTTATACTTTTTTATGAGATACTCTGAGACAATAAGCTGCAATACAGCATCACCAAGGAATTCTAGTCTCTCATAGTTTCTGTCCAGATTATGCTCATTCGAATACGAGCTATGGGTTAATGCCTCAATTAGAATCTCTGTCTTAGAAAACGTATATCCGAGGGCTTCTTCGAGTTTTTTTCTAGCGCTCATACTTTTTAAATACTAATGAAGCATTCGTTCCGCCAAAACCAAGAGAATTGGATAAAGCATATGATATCTCCTGCTTTCTGGCTTTATTGGGGACATAATCCAAATCACACTCTTCATCAGGTGTTTCCAAATTAATAGTAGGTGGAAGAACACCTGTTTTAATTGCAAGTGCCGAATAAATTGCTTCCACGCTTCCTGCCGCACCCAACAAATGCCCTGTCATTGACTTTGTGGAGCTGACTGCAAGTTTGTATGCATGCTTTTTAAATGTATTTTTTATAGCTCTGGTCTCTATTACGTCATTGTACGGTGTTGCAGTGCCATGGGCATTTATATAATCAATATCCTCAGGTTTAATAGCGGCATCCCGGATAGCCATTTCCATACATCGCCTAGCACCATCCCCGGACTCATCCGGAGCAGTGATATGATAAGCATCACCAGTTAAACCATAGCCTACAATTTCAGCGATAATATCGGCACCCCTACTTAAAGCAACTTCTAGCTCTTCAATAATCAGGATTCCGGCACCTTCTCCCATAACAAAGCCATCCCGATCCTTATCGAAAGGTCTGCTAGCTTTTTCGGGCTCATCATTGCGCCTAGAAAGAGCCTTCATGTTGGAAAAGCCCCCCACAGCAAGAGGCGTTATGGCACTTTCAGTCCCACCGGCAAACATAATATCTGCATCACCACGCTGTATTAATTTGAATGCTTCTCCAAGCGCATGGGCTCCGGTGGCACAGGCTGTCACCACACTCAGGTTAGGTCCTTTAAGGCCATATTTTATTGATACCATGCCGCTTGCCATATTTATAATGACTGAAGGGATAAAAAAAGGTGAAATTCTTTTAGGTCCCTTAGTCATGAATACTTCATGAGTATCTTCAATAGTCTTAAATCCTCCAATACCGGAACCAATAATGACTCCTGCCCTTTCTTTGTTTATCCGATGGAAATCTATACGAGAATTCTGAGCAGCCATCTCTGCAGCAGCTAGCGCCATGATAATAAAACTATCAAATTTACGACAATCTTTTTTATCAACAAAATCTTCAGGAACAAAATTCTTCACTTCCCCAGCAATCTTCACGGGGAAATCTTCTGCGTCAAAAAGGGTAAGCCTACCTATACCACTTTTACCTTTA
This sequence comes from bacterium, assembly GCA_041694215.1. Lineage (GTDB taxonomy): Bacteria > Chrysiogenota > Deferribacteres > Deferribacterales > Flexistipitaceae > Flexistipes. Next base: position 4,846 of record JASMTO010000168.1, on the reverse strand, counting down.
AGAATGCTGTCCCAGTTCTCATCCAACCCCACACCTACAGGAGTAACGAGGCCCACACCTGTTATAACTACTCGTCTACCCACATACACCCCCCGCAAAGATAGGCAGAAGAATTCTCTTCTGCCTTTTTATTGAATGTGCTTCTTAATATGCTCAATTGCATCTCCAACAGTTTTTATCTTCTCCGCTTCCTCATCAGGAATTTCAAGATCAAACTCTTCTTCGAAAGCCATAATCAGTTCAACTGTGTCCAGAGAATCCGCCCCCAGATCGTCAATAAATGAAGCTTCCGGTTTCACTTCATCCTCATCAATATTTAACTGCTCTGCAATGATTTCTTTTACTTTTGCATCTACTTCTGCCATTTTGTCCTCCTACGTTATTTAATGGTTTTTTATATCCTTAGCCTAAGTACATTCCACCGTTTACATGTATAACCTGGCCTGTAATATAATCCGAATCAGTTGACGCCAAAAACCTAACAACGCCGCTTACATCTTCTGGCTTGCCAAACGTTGCCAAAGGGATTCTGCTTTTCATATCCTGCTTTACATCTTCTGTCAAGCTTTCAGTCATTTCTGTTTCTATAAAGCCTGGTGCCACTGCGTTTACTCGAATACCTCTTGAGGCTAATTCCAAGCTTAATGACTTGGTGAGACCAACCAACCCACTTTTACTTGATACATAGTTAGCTTGACCGACATTGCCAGTGTATGCAACAACACTGCTTATATTAATAATTTTACCGTACCGTTTTTTCATCATTGATTTGGCAGCCATTTTGGAGCAAAAAAATGCCCCTTTAAGATTGGTATTAATAACATCGTCAAATTCCTTCGATTTCATTCTAATAAATAGATTATCTTTCGTAATCCCTGCGTTGTTTACAAGAATATCTACAGAACCAAATTCTTTTTCAATGTCCTTAAACATTCCTCTGACATCATCTTCGTTTGAAACATCAGCTTTTATAATTATACATGAGCCACCTGTAGAACGAATTTGTTCCTGCACTTTTTTAGCATTCTCGACATTGTGGGAATAATTTATACAAACCTTTGCACCGTTGTTTGCAAAATCCTCCGCCAATGACTTCCCAATCCCTCTAGATGCCCCTGTTATGAGAACAACTTTATCCTTGAACATTCAAATCCTCCAGCTTTTGTAAATCGCCAGGTTCAGAAATATTAACGCACCTGACACTCTTATCAATTTTTTTCATCAAACCAGTAAGAACACTGCCAGGGCCTACTTCAACAAATGTATGGATGCCATCTGCAATCATCTCTTTAACAAGATCTTCCCAAAGTACGGGGGAGGATACCTGCCTGACGAAATTTTTTTTCAGATTCTCCCTTTCGGTTTCTTTTTTCGCATCCACATTACAATAAACCGGCTTAATGGGAGAAAAAATTTCGACATTTTCTAAGTATTGCTCCATTTTTTCAGCAGCAGGCTTCATAAGGCTACAGTGAAAAGGAGCACTTACCGGCAGAATAACCGCTTTTTTTATCCCATATCCTTTATATTTTTCAGCAGCTGTATTAATAGCTTCCATATGTCCTGCCAAAACAATTTGCGATGGTGAATTATAGTTTGCCGGCTCAAGGATTTTACCGGTTTCCTCAGTAATATCCATACACATTTTCTCCACTATTGCACGATCCCCGCCCATAACAGCCAGCATTCCACCAACACCAACAGGTACAGCATTCTGCATAAATTTACCTCTGTGATAAACAGCCAGCACCGCATCGCTAAAACGCATTCCTTCAGCAGCCACTACGGCAGAATACTCTCCCAAGGAATGTCCGGCAAATCCTGCAATATTCGGAAGTCTCTCATTTATTGATTCATATATAGCTATACTTGTTGTTAAAATAGCAGGTTGTGCATTGTATGTCAGCTTCAGATCCTCTTCCGGTCCTTGAAACATAAGTGAACTAAGGGAAAACCCAAGGACATTATCACTCTCGTCAAAAATTTTCTTTGCGACGTTAAAATCCTTATAGAATTTTTCACCCATACCAACATACTGAGAACCCTGACCGGGAAAAATAATGCCAATCCCCATCTCAAACCTCCTCTATCAAAAAGTGAATGCCATGGATCCCCATGTGAGCCCTCCACCAAAAGCTGCACTTACAACATTTTCACCTCTGGTAATTCTTCCGTCTCTGACTGCTATATCCAAAGAACTCGGTATTGTGGCTGAAGACGTATTTCCAAACTTGTCTAATGTAATCACAACCCTTTCAGAATTGACACCTATTTTTTTCGCGGCGGCATCGATTATACGAACATTTGCCTGATGAGGAATAAACCAGTCAACATCTTCCGCTGCAAAACCACTTTTTTTCACTGCTATGGCTGTAGCATCTGACATGGCATTAACAGCTATTTTAAAAACTTCATTGCCTTTCATTTTGATCAGATTGCTTTCAATATCCAGTACGTCCCTTTTGGAGAAAAAATCTGACCCCAAAACAGGCAGTTTAAGTAACTCTGCATGTTTTCCATTAGCATACAGATTAATACTTCGAATACCTGCAGCTTGACTACGGGATAAAACAACTGCACCAGCACCATCACCAAACAACACGCATGTATTTCTGTCTTTCCAATCCACATACGTCGAAAGTTTTTCCGCACCAATTACAAGGAGATTTTCGGCCATAGCACTTTTAATCATGGAATCTGCTACACCCATAGCATATATAAACCCAGTACAGGCAGCATTTATATCAAAAGCAAAACCACGATTTATTCCCAAAAAACGTTGTATGTGGCATGCTCCAGCTGGCATAATTGTATCTTGGGTAAATGAAGCAAGTATAATACCATCAATATCTGAAACCCCCAAACCAGCCATATCAAGTGCCTTTTCACAGGCTTTGGCACCCATTTCACAGCATGTTTCCTGTTCAGCAATTCGTCTTTCACTGATACCTGTCCGGCTCACAATCCATTCATCTGAGGTATCCACCATCCTTTCCAATTCTAAATTTGTTAGAATCTTATTCGGAAAATATGATCCGGTTCCCGCAATGCGTGAATATATATTCATGGGTCACCTTTTTTTTTATTTTTTGTTAATTCATTGTGAAATATTAGGTTTCTGATTTATTTTTTTAATTTTTTCTTTAATATTGTTCCAAAAAGAGTCTGTCTTGTCAACTTTTAATAAATTATAAGCTTCTGTTATTTTCCTTTGGATATCCCTATTAAGATTTTTTGAAGAAAGTTCATAAGCAGTTTTTATACCATTTTTAATGGCATTTGCATTGGAGCTGCCATGTCCGATAATAACGACACCATTTACACCCAAAAGGGGGGCTCCACCATATTCGGTATAGTCAGCTCTTTTTTTGATTCTGTCAAAAGCTTTTTTCGCAAAAAGTGCTCCTATTTTTGACAGTAACGTCCGCGTTAGCTCTTCTTTCAAAAGCGTGGAAATATACCACGCAGTCGACTCACTAACCTTTAGTGCAATATTACCAGCAAAACCATCGCAAACGACAACGTCTGCAACACCCTTGAACAACTCTTTGCCTTCAACATTCCCGGTAAAATTTATAACCTTTATGTTATTGAGAAGGTGGTAAACGGATTTGGTTAACTCCGTGCCTTTCATCTCCTCTTCACCTATACTCAAAAGACCAACACGGGGATTTTCCACTCCCATAGTAATTTTGGCATAGGCTGATCCCATAATTGCAAATTGTAAATAGTGCAAGGGTTTACAGTCCACATTCGCCCCAACATCCAATAACAGGGTGGGATTTGCCTTAGCAGGCAAAACCGCTCCAATAGCTGGCCTGTCAACTCCGTCAAGTGTTCGCAGAATAAGTTTGGATACACCCATAATAGCACCGGTGTTACCTGCACTAAAAAAAGCGCTGGCTTCTCCGCTTTTCACCATTTTTAAACCAATGTGAATGGACGAGTTCTTTTTCTTCCGAACAGCAACTGCTGGGGAATCCTCCATAGAAATGGTTTCTTCAGCATGAACAACAAAAATATTTTTATATTGATTTTTATAATCTTTCGGGAGTTCCTGCTCTATCAACCGTTGATCGCCAACAAGTATAATATCAATATTATACAGCGGCGCTGCATCAAGTACCCCCAAAACAACTTCATGGGGAGCATGATCCCCCCCCATTGCATCCACAACAATTCTCATATTTTAGCCTAAAGCTCTTCAACCTCAATAACCTGTTGTTTACCATAGTAACCACAGGCAGGACACACATTATGTGGTAGTTTTAATTCCCCGCAATTGTCACATTTAACACTTTTTCTGGTTTTCACAGAATGATGGCTTCTTCTCATCCCAATTTTTGATTTTGATGTCTTACCCTTTGGCACACCCATATTATCACCTCAATTTATTATTGTTATTTTTTATTTTCCAATAACTGCTTCAACACTGACCATCTGTCATCTACACCCTCATGACAATTGCAGTGGGAAAGATTAAGGTTTGTCCCACAGACAGGGCATAACCCTTTGCAACCTTCCGAACACAACCGTTTGATAGGTCTGAGCAGAATTGATTCCTGAAGAATAATATCATCTAAGTCGATATAATCTTTATCCACAAAATACAAACCCATGTCATCATCAGATAATTCTTTTTCTTCTTCACAGCTTTCAGATCCTTGAATGCGGGTAATTTCGACAACAATATTAGATGATAATTTTTCATCAAATACCTCAAGACATCGGTCACACTTTTCTGAAATGATGACTGATAAATCCCCTGACAGTATATAATTATCTCCAACAGGGTATATATATCCGCTAAACCTAACATCATTATAAAACGTATCACTCACATGGA
>JASMTO010000167.1:0-8720 GCA_041694215.1 bacterium | reverse complement strand
CCTCAATGCTTACCTCTTCTTCTTCATTTTCAGAATCGGCTTCTTCCTCATCAATACTGCTGTTGGCCAACAGAGAATTTTTTTTATTATTGTTATCCAGTACATCAATTTTAAGTTGTGCCAGTAACATAAGTACATCATCAATAAGTTCTGTGGAAATTATTTCATTGGATAAAAGTTCGTTAATTTCGTCAAAGGTTACAAAACCTTTTTCTTTCCCTAAAGCGATCAGTTGTTTTACTTCGGGAATTTTTATTTTTTTAGGCATGGACAATTAAACCTCCCAAACAGATGATTTAAGATTTTTTAGTTCAGATAATATATTGTTCAAAGAAGACAAAAGCTCCTTAGTTTTTACAGGATCATTTTTGAATCTGTTAAGTTCAGCAATATTATTCTTTTTTATTTTGAGTAAATAATTATATTTTAACTGTTTCTTATTTTTAAGCGCCACCTGATACGGATCCTCTTCGTCAAAGTCATTAATTAAAATGTGTGAAATTATCTCCCCTATTTCGCTGTCGTTAAGCAGAACGTGCATAATATCACCATTTTGTAAAACATCAACAATTTTTTTATAAATTTTTTTGGAACTTTCATCACTAAAAAAATGCTCGTTTACATCCTCAACAAGAGTATCCACGACATCTTCCGGCAGTTTAAAAAGACTTCCCAAAAAGTTCTTTTCACACAAGTATGTCAACCTTTTCTTCCTTCCACTCGACGTTCTTAAGATATTCCTCAATGATGAAAATTCAACATCTTTGCGAAGGGTTTCTTCATTTATTTGAAAAATTCTGGAGATTTGCCTGAAATACTCGTCCTTTAAATAAGGATTTTTCACTTTCATAAGTGTCTTTTTTATTCTGGTATCAAGTATTTTTACCTTTTTCTGATAAGTATCCGCATATCTTGACAGGTTTTTAGCGTAACTTATAAAAAGATCTTCCCTGCTACTTAACAGATTTAAAAAACTTTTTTTTCCATTATTATTTATAAAAGAATCAGGGTCTTCTGCTTCCGGCAAAAAAACCACTTGTGGTAAAAAATTGATTTCTAAAAAAATATCCAACGATCTGAAAGCAGCTTTTTTCCCGGCTATGTCACCATCAAAAATTAACAACACATCATCGCAATACCTCTTCAGCAATGATGCCTGATCTTTGGTAAATGATGTCCCCATAGGTGATACCGCATTTTTTATTCCGGACTCACTACATCGCATTACATCAAAATATCCTTCCACAACCAAAGCAGTCCCCTCTTTTTTCATTGATCCCTTGGCTTGATACATATTATATAAAAGCTTGCGTTTTTCAAAAATATCGGTAGTCGGAGAATTGATATATTTCGGATTAATGTTATCATCTAGAGTCCTCCCGCTAAAGGCAACAACATTACCCATATTATCTCGTATCGGAATACTTAATCTACCAGCAAATTTGAATTGGAGATTCGAAGAGTAGTCATAAAAAAGTCCTGATGCCAAAAGGGAAGCTTTGGAATATTTTCTTTTAAAATGTGTGAGATCAAATTTTTCAGGAAAATATCCCACATCAAAATCTTCCAGTACTTTTTCGGAAAAATTTCTTTTTTTCATATATTCGCTGGCTTTTTTGCCCTTGCTACTATAAAAAATATCTTTGGAATAGATTAGAAGATCTTTGTGTATTTCTATTATTTCATCATAGTGTTTGGGTTTTTGTTTTAAATTAAAACCAATATTATACCGTTCACATAACATTTTTAATGCATCTATAAAGTCAAGATTATTATACTTCATGGCAAAGCTTATGACATTGCCCGCAGCACCACACCCGAAACAATGGTAAAGTTTTTTTTCAGGTGTGACATAAAAAGAGGGTGTCCTTTCATCGTGGAAGGGACATAATCCCTTATAACTGGCGCCAGATTTTTTTAAATCAACATACTGTGAAATATACTCAACTATATCAACAGTTTCAATAATCTCCTGCAGCTTTTCCTGAAAATTGTCCGATGTCTCCATGTTACTGCTCATTCAAGATCTCTTCCTTAATAATATTTTTTATAACATCTGAACGGTTATGGATAACTCCACTTTGCTTAAAAGAACCGTAAAATGGAGCAAATCCTGCCCCTTCAATGAGATGAAAAGCACACCCGTTAAACATTTCCGCAAAAAAAAGATGATATCCTAACGGGATAAGATTATCCATGTCCCCAAACAATACGAATACATCTTTGTGCCACTTGGATGAATCTGTACGAATAGCGCGCCCCTTGAATAAGTATCTGTCTCTCTGGGGGTCAGCATATGGTTCAAATGGCACTTCAGCCAACTCTGAATAATTTTCATCTATGTCCCCTTTAAGCTTTCTGTTGTTAAGAATTATATGGTTATAGTCTAAATAAGGGGATAATAGAATCTTTTTGCCATTTAAGATATTGATGTTTTCCAGGATATCAAGACAACCACTTCCCCATCCTATAAATATGTCAAAAATATCTTTATCTTTCTCACATAGTGTTTTTTTAACATTTACGTTATACTCTTTGTAAAGAAAATTGAAATATTTCGCAATAAGATCGTTCTTATAAAACCAGTCGTTTAAAAATAGAATACTTTGCATAACAAGAAGAAATCACCATTTATATTTTGGATAACATTTAATTTATAGACAAAATCAAATTTTTCAAATATTATTTTTGCATGATTCGAACAAATAATCTGACAGTGGAATTGGTTTCTTCAACAAAAAGGATATATATATTAAGAGAAATTTCTCTTAAATTATCAAAAGGGGAAATTTTAGGGATTGCCGGAGAGTCAGGTTCTGGCAAAACTGTTTTTTCCAAGACATTAATGGGGCTCATTAAATATCCTTTGGAAAAAACTGCAGGAAGTATTGTGATAAAAGAAAATACCCACAAACACTTGTCTGAACTTAAAAAATACAGAGGTAAGTTCTTTTCCATGATATTTCAAAACCCCACCGCTTCGCTAAATCCGGTGTTTTCTATTGGTCAGCAGCTAACAGAAACAATTAAAGTTCATAACCCTACGATGGATAAAAATGCAATATTTTCAGAAGCGCTAAAGCTGCTGAAAGAAGTGGAAATAGATCATCCAGAAGACAGGATGAACAGCTACCCTCATAATCTCAGCGGCGGGATGAATCAAAGGGTTATGATTGCTTTGGCTCTTGCAACAAATCCTGAAGTGATAATAGCTGATGAGCCTACGACAGCTCTTGATGTTACCATACAAGCTCAGATTATAGATCTGCTATTACAATTGAATAAAGAAAAAAATATATCGATTATTTTTATTTCCCATGACCTTTCACTGCTTGAGTCCATCTGTAATAATGTTATCATTTTCTACGCCGGAGAAATCATGGAAAAAATAAGTTCAGAGAATCTAAAAGCTGGGAAAATCGAACACCCGTATACGTTTGCACTTAAAAGCTGCATCCCTGACATTAAAGATTCAAAGGATTTCTTATATTCAATCCCCGGAACAATCAAGCTTAATACCGAAAATGATGATAATTCATGTATTTTCAGTGACAGATGCAAATATGCCACCCAAATATGTAAACAGGTAAAACCTACATTAAACAACCACAATTACAGATGCCACCATCCTTTATCATCAGCTTAGAAATAGACGATAGGTTTTAGAAAAACAAAAGGGTAGCAGCAATCAGCCACTGCCCTTTTGTTTGACATTATTCTGAGTTTGGTTCATCCTTGTCAAATGCAATAAATCTGCTTCCTTGCTTTGAAACAACTTTTAAAGCCACAGTTTCACCTGGTTTCAAATTTTTATATATGTTGTAAAAATCATCAGGGTTTGTCACCTGCTTCCTATTTATCCAAACAATAACATCACCTGGGCGCAAACCTGCCTCATATGCATTTGACATTTGATCTATATTAATCACTTTAACACCACTTTCTATACCCAGAGCTTTTTTCTCATCTCCGCTTAACTCACTTACAGTGATATTGGAATCACTTTTTAGCTCTTTGCTAACAATCTCTTTAGTCTCTCTTTTTCCAAGCTTAACATCCAATGTTATTTCTTTGCCATTTCTTAGAAGCTTTAGTTTAACAGTTTCACCGGGAGATTTACTGCCAATATAATTTACCAGATCCCTCTCATCTGATATTTTATTCCCATCAACTTCCAGAACAATATCACCAGCTTTTATGCCCGCTTGATCAGCAGGATCGCCTTCTATTACATCTGCAACAAGAGCTCCAGTGGGCTCGTCAAGCCCAAATGCTTTGGCCAGTTTCTCATCCATTGGCTGAAGTGATACACCAAGCCACCCTCTTTCCACCTTTCCTTCTTTTAGTTTTGGAAGTAAATCTTTAAGCATATTTACAGGTATTGCAAATCCTAAGCCCTGCCCCGATGGGATAATTGCTGTATTGATTCCAATTACCTTGCCATCCAAATCCACTAAAGGCCCCCCGCTGTTACCAGGATTAATAGAAGCGTCTGTTTGCATAAAATTATCATAAGGTCCTTCACCAAGGACTCTCCCTTTTGCACTTATTATTCCGGCTGTAACCGTCCATTCAAGTCCGAAGGGATTTCCCACTGCAACAACCCAGTCCCCCACTTTTGCTTTATTTGAATCTCCTAAAGTAAGGGGGTATAAGTTTTCATCTTCGGGATCAATTTTCAATAAAGCTAGATCAGTGAGAGGATCTGTACCTACAACTTCAGCTCTGAATTCCTTCCCATCAGCTAATTTTACAATAATTTCATCAGCATCTTCAATTACATGATTGTTCGTAACAATAAGTCCGGAATTATCTAAAACAAAGCCGGATCCCAGAGATTTTGATCTGAAACGCCTTCTGTGTTCCGGAATATCTGGAAATTGATCACCAAAAAATCTTTTAAAGAATTCGTCATCAAAAAAGTCACTAAATGTCTTTCGTTCAACAATCTTAGTGGTACTGATGTTCACAACACCTTTCCTGACTTTCTCGGAAACATCAGAAAAGGAGTCAGGAGCACCAAAAGCATGTCCGATAGCTGTACCAACAAACAAAAATAGGAAAATCACTAACAACTTAGTCGCTTGTCTCATTTTGATTCCTCCTTATCGTTAATATACTTAATAACCATATCCATTGTATCAAAAGGTATTAAACCAACTGCAGTGTATACTTTATTGCCAATACTTTTTCTGTAAACATAATTCCCAAGAACCACTTTCTTTTTGTCTATCGTTTTTCCATTATTTTCATCGATAAACACTGAAAATTTATTCAAACCATCACTATAAACCACGTGTTTGGTATTGTCGTCTATATACCGACATCCTATAACTTTAAAACCCCTGAATTCAGTTACTTCCGAACAAATATCATTGTCATACGATTTCTTTTTGTTTTCCAATCTTCTTTTTTTTATATCAGGTATTTCGTCCACATATCCATAAGAAAACATAAGTTTACCTTTTAGATCATAAACTTCTTTTCTTACAATTACATTATTTTCAGTAACCCAAATAACATGTTTAAACCGATCATTAAAAGTGGGATTTAGTTCATAAACAATTATTTTATTATTTAAAAAAACAGCACCGCGATTTATTGCTATTTGGTAGAAATTTGTATCCACATTTGAGATATTAAAAAAATTATCTTTTATCTTTTTTGCGATAAAATGTGTCTGAATCTCTACATTTTCCTGGCTTCTAATTATGAAAGAGGAATATGAGGAGTTATCGTTGGCAATTTTAAAAAATATCCCAGCATGGCTATTAGCTGTAAAAACGATAAAAAAAAATGGGATTAAATATTTCATTGCTCGAAATTAACAGAAGTTAATGCAAAAGATTGCTCTCTATCTGTTGATGTCTCCTCCATGTGTTCATAAACAAAATGTTCAAGCTGGTCTTTTTCCTTTTTTGCAACAAATGAATCAGTACCGAAGATATGAAAGAGCGCTACTGCTGAGAAAAATATCATTAATATAGCAACAGAACCAAATAGACTAAATTTCTTGGTGTTAACTTTATTAATGTTTTTAGCAACGTTTCTATTTACATGTTGAGACCTGATTTTTGTCATGACCTGACGTGAAATGTCTATATCACAGCTGTTTACATATGAATCCTTGATATATGATTTAAGAGCAGACTCATTTTTAAGTGCATTCTTACAATTTGGGCATTTGCTTATATGCATAATCAAAGCGTTTTCCTGAACTTCGCTGAGTTCTCCGTCTACATAATATGTGATTAATTTACGATACTTTAGACATTCCATCTACAAATCCTTGGTTTATCAGCCTTTGTTTTATATACTGCCTGGCATTGAAAAGCCGTGATCTCACAGTACCAACCGGAATATTGAGTATTTCAGCAATTTCTTCATAACTCATATCTTCAACTTCTCTTAAAATTATCACGACTCGTAACTTATCAGGTAGTGAATCTACAAATCGCCTGACGAATCGTTTCAGCTCATCATTAAGAAGATCCTCTTCAGGATTTGCATAATCAGTCAGCCTGTCAAAAAAATCGTCACCATTTTCTTCGTTTCCTGAATGGTTGCCAACATCAACCATTCGCTTGTTCTTCTCAAAGCCTAATAATGCACAGTTAATAGCAATTCGCTTAACCCACGGGTAAAATTGATTCTTATTTCTCAATGAACTCAGCTTTTCAAAAGCTTTCATAAATGCATCCTGAACTATATCCTGGGCAACATCAGAATCCTTGACTATATTAAGTATAGTTGCATACAGTTTACGCTGATATTTTATAATAATTAATTCAAATGAATTAGTATCACCTGTCAAAACTTTATCTATCAGCTGCTGGTCATTCATTGAATCCTCCATATCATACTCCTTATGATAGTTATTCAAACGTTTGGTTCATTAAAAGCATAAATTTCTTTATCAAATTTGATACAAAACAATCTGAATTGCAAGAAGAAAAACAAATTGGCGCCCTCCCATTTTTTTCACAGCATCATGCCAAGTGAACGTTTATTTAACAATTCATCAATTGTAGGAGCTAATTTAGGTGGCTTGGGTTTTCGAAATCTAAATATTTCTTTAGCCATAATAAATGCCCTGCTAATACCATCCAAAAGACTATAATATATAAATTTCGGTCGATCTTTCTTTTTTGTTTTTTCCCTTTTAGAATTTGCAATTGCCTGCTCTTTTAATTCTTCATCCTCCTGCACCATTAGTAATACGCTCCAGACCAGCATTGAGGCTCCAAGCAATGACTTTATCGCATTAAAGTTAGGGGTTAAACTCTTCTCTATTCCAAAGCCCTGCTTCTCAAATCTGTAACATTCTTCCACGCCCCAGCGGTGGTAATATCCTGTCACGCGTCTCTTAATCTCCCTGGATTTCTTTATGTGACCGTTTGTAAGTAAAATATGGGGCTCTTTATTCTCTTCACCCTTATTAACCATTACAGTCACAGGATGAAGTTTACCATCAAGCTTTATATGACATTTTTTATAGCCAAACCTAAAAGATTTTCCGATCTTGTAACGCCTGTTTATCTTCTTCACTAACTCCGGAATACTTATAGACTTATCACCCAAAACAAGGTACCGTTTCTTTGTTAATCTGGTTACAAAATCAAGATCCCTATTTAAAAAATAATTCAACATAATACCGCCGTCATAACCACGGTCTAATACCCATAAACCTTTATCTCCTATTATTGATACAACATTATCTACCGCTTTCATACTTTCCGTGTTCATGCTCTTAAAATTCTGTTCTTCACTGCTGTATATATCAAGATACATTGGAAATGTTATTCCCTCGGAAGGATTGTAACAGCTTATTTGATTCAGATAATAACCGTTACCAGTGCTACCTGTGCTGCCATCTCTTAAACGACAATGATTTTCAAAGTTATCTCCAAAATGATGACAAATGTCTCCCCCATCCAATGCTATTATTGTTTCTTCTCTTACTTTTTCTTTCCATTTGTCCATATTATAATAATTCGACAATTCAAGAAGCTCCGGATGATTGTGGACATTACGGCGTATCCTTTTTAAAGTGTCTTTTATGGCTATATCTTCCTTCAGGCTTCTTGCTATTTCTGTTAAGTTACAGCTTTTTGAGGCTAATATTCCGGTTACTATTTCCAAAATATATTTGTGAAAAGGTTTTTTTACACTTACATTATCATCTGCAATTGATGATGCTACACTCACAATTTTTCTCTTCACATTTTTCCTGATTTCACCTATCATTAACTGCCTCCTTTTTCTTTTTTGTTAGTGCTTTATAGTAAATTCACTATACAGGGAAAAGGAGGCTTATTCAATCACTTATCTTCCTCTTTTGCCTTTCTTTTCAAATAGTTATCAAATATCATTTTGGGAAAATGGGAGGGTGCCAAGAAAAACAAGTCAATGAAGTAAAAAAGCTGGCAGCCGGAATTGAACCGCTTTAGATTGATATTAGTCCCGTAAGATTTCGCCTGTAAAAAAGGAATCGAAGCACACTCTAGTCGGAAAATAATTTTATTTCTTTCCCATCCTAACTATAATAAGCAAGAAAGAAATTGACAACTGTTCCATAATTTTCTGTACTATTTCGGAATGGTATTCCAGAATAGTTTGGAGATTGTATATGTTTTTTGAAAGACAAATATATTCAACATTAAAAGGTCACATCGGAAATACTAAGGCTACTATCTTAATCAGTCCCAGACAAGTCAGCA
>JASMTO010000166.1:0-5823 GCA_041694215.1 bacterium | reverse complement strand
TGCTTCGGTTTTTATAGTGGCCACATCTTCTGCCTGGTCTCCTTTAACTTCATCTGATAGTAAGTTACATGTTATTATAATAGAATTCAGCGGCGTGTTAAGTTCATGGGATATACCAGCAGAAAGAAACCCTATGGAACTCAGCCTGTTCAATATTTCAATTTTTTTATGATTTTCATCAATCTCTTTAATATGCTGTTGTAGTGAGTCAGCCATATTATTTACTGTCTCTGCAATAATTTTTAGTTCATCATCAAATTTCCCTGCAATTTTATATTCCAGATTCCCTTTTGAATATTCATTTACAGCCTTATTTATTTCCGTTAAAGGGGATAGAAGCTTTTTGCTCAAATATGCAGATGTCAACACACTGAGAAATATACCGAAAAACATAACAGCAAGAAAGTTTTGACGTAACATATTTATATTTCTGAAAAAATAACTTCCTTTTAAAACAGTGCATATTTTCCAAGCCTGGTCATAGTTGTTATATGGATAAACTGTTGAGTAAGCTAAAAAATCATTATTATCCAGCTTTATTAACCCTTCTTTATTATTTTTTAAACTTTTGACAACGTTATGTGGATATATATTATCTAGAAAATATTTGGTATTAAACTGGTTTGCAAATTCATAATATCTGTTAGGATGAAATAGGAAAATTCCATTTCTGCTGGTATTGTTATCATTGAATTCTACTAAAAAAGAGTATCCTTTATTTTTTTCCAAATAATCCAGAACTTCGCCAATTTTTTCTCCCCAAAAATTAACAACGAGATAGCCTAATTTTTTATCGGCTTTAAAATAGGGAACCATTGTTCTAATCATTGCTGGACAAAAACTTGTTGTTTCAGGTAATTTGCCCCTTTCAAAGTTAGAAAACATAATTTGAGGTTGGTCTAATTCTTCAACTTTTTGGAAGAACTCTTTGCTTTTTAAATTTATTTCCTTAAAATTTTTATTGCCGGAAAGATTTTCACACTCCCTCATAAAAATTTTAATATCACCATTTACGTCAACTATTCTGATGGCCTGTATTAATTCAATATTTTTACAGTAATCAAGAAACAGTTGTTCAAGATATGCCTTTTTACTTTGACTATCCGTTATTAAATAATTGGAAATATTTTCATTTTTATAAATTAAATAAGTAATTTTACGTATTTTCAGTAAAAACTCATTTATGGATTCATTATTATAAGATGATATTAATGTGCTCTGATTTATTATTTCTTTTTCAATAATAAGTTTTGATTGATAAAAATATATCCCCGTTGAAAGTAGCAGAATGAAAGCGACAAGAATAGAAATAAATATTGATAGTCTTTTATACATGTATTTTAATATGGCATTTTTTATTAAAGTAATCAAATTTTACTTGTATTATAGTTAAAAAAATGATATCTTTCAATAGGATGGTTATATTTCTATAAATTTAGTAAGACGCAATTCATCAAAATCAATCCTGAAAAAAGGGGGTAACTATGCAAAAACTAATAAGGGTGGAGCCATCGAAATGTATTGGATGCAAAAGTTGCGAGCTTGCTTGTTCTCTGAAAAACTTTGACGAATTTGCTCCTTCTAAATCCAGGATAGTAAATGAGGTATTTTTGGATGAGGCAGCATTTGTCACAGTTACTTGCATGCAGTGTGATGAACCATGGTGTATGAAGGCATGCCCGGCTGGTGCAATATCAAAAAACAGCGATACTGGGGTTGTGCTGGTTGATGAAAATCAATGTGTAGGTTGCAGGACATGCGTTAGTGCTTGTCCTTTTGGTATGATCAAATACGTTGAAAGCAAGATGAAAGCTGACAAATGTAATCTATGTGGAGGGGATTATCCTGAGTGTGTGGCTTTCTGTCCAACAGGTTGCCTCACGTTTGAAGAAGAAGACACCCCCACAAGATCTAAAGTTAAAAGATTTGCTACATCAGTGAAAGAAGGACATATGGAGGTGTAATATGATAGGCGGATGGGCTGGAAAAATATTACGTATAAATTTAGGAAATAAAACACACAGTGTTGAAGATTTGGATCTTGAAAAAGCTAAACAGTTTATTGGCGGCAGGGGGCTTGCTGTCAAATATTTTACTGATGAAGTGCCGGCAGATGTTGATCCATACAGTGAAAAAAATAAAATAATTTTTGCAGTTGGGCCACTTACAGGCACTTATGGAGCTGCGAACGGCAGGTATATGGTTGTAACTAAATCTCCGCTATCAGGTACAATTGCATCTTCAAACTCAGGAGGGTATTTCCCTTCGGAGTTCAAGTATGCTGGATATGATATGATCATTTTAGAAGGGAAATCAGAAAAGCCTGTGTATATAACTATTTACAATGATAGTGTTGAGATTAAAAGTGCTGAACAGCTATGGGGGAAGACAACACATGAAACGGAAGACATTATTCATGAAACATTTCACCAGGATGCAAAAATTGCTTCAATAGGTCCGGCAGGAGAAAAACTTGTCAAATTTTCTTGCATTATGAATGATAAACACAGAGCTGCAGGAAGAAGTGGTGTGGGAGCTGTTATGGGCAGCAAAAATGTTAAAGCCATCGCTGTCAGAGGTACAGGTGGAGTAAAAATTTCTGATAAAGAAGCTTACAGAAATGCAGCATTTGGTGCTTACAAGTTGTTAAAAGAGTCGCCTGTAACTTCACAAGGGCTTCCCACATATGGCACTGCAGTACTGGTTAATGTTATCAACGAAACAGGGCTTTTCCCTACTAACAATTTTCAAAGAGATACATTTGCAAAAGCTGAAGATATATCCGGAGAGACAATGGCTGATACTATTTTGAAAAGAAATAAAGCATGTATGGGCTGTATTATCGGTTGTGGAAGGGTAACAGCAATTTCAGATCCACGGTTTAGTGGAGAAGGGGAAGGTCCTGAGTATGAGCCCATATGGGCACTTGGGGCTGACTGTGGAATTAGTGATTTGAAAGCAATTGCCAAAGCCAATTATATTTGTAATGAGCATGGGCTTGATCCGATAACAGCTGGTGGCACTATAGCATGTGCAATGGAAATGTATGAAAAAGGTATTATTACTAAAGATGATATTGGAAGATCATTAGAGTTTGGTGATGCCGATGGAATGGTGGAAATGATGGAAAAAATAGCCAAAAGAGAAGGTTTCGGCGATAAATTAGCTGAGGGATCATACAGACTGGCTGAAGAATATGGTAATGTAGATTTGTCCATGAGCGTTAAGAAACTTGAATTCCCCGCTTATGACGGTAGGGTAGCTCAGGGGATGGCGATAAACTATGCAACAAGTAACAGGGGCGCTTGCCACGTCAGAGGTTATATGATTTCCCCTGAAATTCTTGGGGTGCCAGAAAAATTGGATCCAGACAGCCTTGAAGGAAAGGCTGAATGGACAAAGACTTTTCAGGATGTTACTGCGCTTGTTGATTCATCAGGGGTATGCCTTTTTACAACATTTGCCATAACACCTGAAGAAATCAAAAATTTCTTTAATGCAGCCACAGGGCTGAATTATTCTGCTGATGACCTTGTTAAAGCTGGAGAAAGGGTATGGAATCTGGAAAGGCTATTTAATCTTGAAGCTGGTATTGATCCATCTCAGGATACACTACCCAAACGGATTTTGGAAGAGCCTGTGCCTGACGGTCCTTATAAAGGTTCAGTTGCTCGATTAAGTGAGACACTTCCTAAATATTACGAAGCAAGAGGCTGGAAAGATGGGATCCCTACATCCGAAAAACTTGCTGAACTTGGCTTACGATAGTTAAGCAGAGGGCAGTCAGCCCTCTGCTTATTAATAAGAGTTTTAGATAATTATTGTAAATTCTAAGGTATTTTTAAAATGGGGTTTCTTATTTTGTTTTTACAGTTAACATGTTTGTTTAATATTTTAATTTTCCACAGACGTATCAACAGTATATGTGCGAAATTTGAATTACTATGATAAAAATAAAAATATTTGGCATTTTAAGAGCATATAGCGGAGTAGCCACCTGTGATTTGGAAGACGGAATTTCTGTGGCTGAAATCAAAAGCAAACTGTTTGGGAGCAAATTGGATCATAGTTATATAAAAGTTCTTTTAAACGGCGAACATATGGATGATAATACCATTTTGAATGACACTTCTGTTTCATTGTTTTATATTGGAGGAGGAGGATATCCAGGAGGTTAATTTATGTTTACATATGATTTTATAGTAATTGGAAACAGCGCAGCAGGGCTGAATGCTATGCGTACACTGAGGTATTTTGATAAAAAATCTTCTGTTGCTGTGGTTGACAGAGAAAATGAGCCTGCTTATTCCAGAGTCCTAACACCTTATTATGTGGGTAATAAGATAGAAAGAGATGCTTTATATATCGTTGATAATCAATTTTATAAGAACAATGGCATCGATACATTCTTTGGTAAAGAGTTGGATAGTATTGTGCCTGAAAAAAATAAAGTAATTTTAAATGATGGTACAGAACTAAGCTATGGTGCACTTTTACTAGCAATTGGTGGAGAAGCAAAAGAAATAAAATATAATAATACTAAAAACGTATTAAAATTGAGGCATTTTGAAGATGCTGACAGAATGAACGAAATGTTCGGGAAATCTTCCTCTGTTGTCGGTTTTGGAGCAGGGTTGGTAACAATCCCTTTACTGTCTCACTTAAAAGGGGAAGTTGAAAAACATCTTGTGATTTCCTCTGATAGAATTTTCTCAAGAGTCGTAGACAGAGATGCTTCTGAAATTCTTGAAAAAGCATTTGAATCCAAAGGGCTTAAAATTTACAAAAAGGATGATTTGGCATCTATTGATGAAAAATCGGATAAGCTTGAAATCACTTTAAGTTCCGGTAATAAACTTAATGCCGATCTCGTAATTATCGGTAAAGGGGTCGAGCCAAATATTAAGGTAGCAAAAGATGCAAAAATAAATACAAACTGGGGGATACTGGTTGATAAACATTGTCGTACAAGTGTAGAGAATATTTATGCAGCTGGTGATGTGGCGGAATGTGACGATTTCTTAGGCGATGGGACTGTAATTCAAGGCAACTGGCTGACTGCGGCGGAGCAGGGGGACATAGCTGCAAAAAATATGCTTGGCCACAATGTCAGGTATGATGGAAGCCTTAAGAATAATACAACAGAGGTTTTTGGTACAGAAGTTGCCGTTGTAGGATACTTCGGAGATGATGTTAAAAATAAAATTTTTTACGATGAAAAAAGAGGATTTTTTAGAAAAATTTTTCTTGATGATTCTGGTACGATTATAGGTGCTACCATGATAGGTGAGACCAATGATGCTGGAATTTATTACGGATTGGTAAAGCGCAGAGCTAAGTTGAATAACTTTAATTTTAAAAGTTTTATGAATCATGCAAAAATTCTGAAAAATATGGATTATTGTTAAACGTTCAGGAATATAAAATATTTAAAAGAATTTTTTTGTTGACAATAAGCGATAGTTTTTATATAACGTAATCCCTATTGCGGGTGTAGCTCAGCTGGTAGAGCGTGACCTTGCCAAGGTTGAGGTCGCGGGTTCGAGTCCCGTCACCCGCTTTTTTTTATGGCGACGTGGCCGAGTGGCTTAGGCAGCGGCCTGCAAAGCCGTGTACCCCGGTTCGAGTCCGGGCGTCGCCTTTTATAAAAAAGTGCTTGACTTTTCAGCTTTTTTTTTGTAGAAACTCCAAGCATTTTAAATGCCCAGGTAGCTCAGTCGGCAGAGCAGGGGACTGAAAATCCCCGTGTCGGTGGTTCGATTCCGCCCCTGGGCACCACTTTTTTATCAGTCACTTACAAATATTCAAAAAACAACACATGGT
>JASMTO010000165.1:0-12268 GCA_041694215.1 bacterium | reverse complement strand
AAAGGAAGAATTAGTTTCCTTTTAAAAATTATCAAAAAGATAATAAAAGCGATTGCTCCAAACCATGCACTTCTGGTTTTTGAAAGGATTAAAAACAATATAGCAGGCGCAGATAAGCATAATGTAATAATAAAAGAAGTAAAATAATTAAATTTTTTCTTGAATATATCAAACAAAACAAAGTATGCAAACAAACCGATTGCAATATAAACAGTGACCCGTGGGTCGCCCATAGTACCCGTCAATCTCCCCGCCCAAGAACCGGGATCCCCGGAGATAAAGCTTACGCCTGTTTTAAGCTGATACATTGCATCGATACCCTGGATAGTCATAGATGCTACATATATTATTGATAAATAATGAACATTATCAGTTTCCCTTTGAATAAACCGTACGGCAATAAAAAATAAAGGAAAAGCCTTCCATAGTATACGAAAAAACACTTCAAAACTTCTGCTGGGATAATAGGATATAAATAATACATTAATAAGCATAATAAAAATAAATGAAAAAAATAAAATAAAAATTATTTTATTAATTTGTATGAATGGCTTTTTGCTATAAGCATTTTTTTTAAATTGAAAGTAATCAACCAAAAAAGCAAGAAATAACGTCCCGATTCCTAATTGCCTCAAACTTATAGAAATAGGGATAAACAATATGAATAAAGAAAATCCAAAAATATACAAAAAATTTACATTTATCTGACGACAATACGACGTTTTCAATTTCACCAAAAAACCTATTGTAATATTATAAAATGTTAAGTAAATATTCTTTCACAGACACAAAATGTAAATTAAACAGAAAAGTGATAATATGACAAGCAAAAGTTTTAAAATTGATGCTGTTTATTTATGGGTGGATGATAGCGATCCAGAGTGGCGTAAGAAAAAGAATTATTATTCTTCTAACTCAAAAAATGTACCTTCTGCAGTTCATGAGTGCCGGTTCAGAGACAATGATGAGTTGCGATATTCTCTAAGGTCTTTAGAAAAATACGCACCCTGGATAAACAATGTCTTTATTATTACAGATAATCAGAAGCCATCATGGATAAATGAAAAAGAAATTCACATTATTGATCATAAAGAAATATTTCCTGATTGGGCGGCTCTGCCGAATTTCAATTCGCGGGCTATCTTATTATGTACTCACCGTATAAAAAATTTAAGTGAACATTATGTGCTATTTGATGATGATTTTATGCTTGGCAATGCCGTTTATCCTGACTATTTCTTCAATAAAGATGGGGCACCTATATCATGGGTGGTGGAAAAAACATCTTCTAAAATCACAAAAAGCTCCCATGATTATTACACAAAACAAATAATTGAAGATAAAATGTCCGCCCCTTTTTTATTCAAACTGAGACACTATCCCAAAGCATTTACTAAAACAATTATGCAAGGAATTTGGGAAGAATTCGACGATGAAATAAGATTGACTTTAAGTCATCGCTTTAGATCGAACACCGACATAAGAATTATAACTTTTTTTCCGCATTTTGCATATTATAATAATCTGAATGAGGTAGTGCCAATAAATAAAATTATTCCGACATTCAGGCATTTCGGATTTAAACTCCCTCATATCGGAGCATCTGTAGGGGATAAAAATTTTAGAAGGAAACTGTTTGCTGCAAAATATTTTAAACCTTTAACAATGTGTTTTAATGATGCGCCCAAAGCCTCAGATTATGAGAGAAGATTGTTAATAGATACCTATAAGAAACTGTTTCCTGATAAATCACGTTTTGAACGTTAAGATACAATTTTTGAGATATACAAAAGTCTTCCCAGTAAGTTAAGTTTCGCACTTCACTATGTCATCGCTGTGAAACAAAACACTTAACAACCCATGCAATATATTGGAACCACTTATTCAACTACGGATAGTAAAATTTATAAGGATGCATTATTGTCTTTTTCATGATTAATGTTTGTAAATTCCCAAAGCTTAAGATATTTAAGGAATACGAAATAGTACGAGATGACAGCCAGAATAAACCCATGCATACCGTCAAGAAAACCCTTTTGGAAAAAATATTTTTTAAAAGCTCTATACAAAGGATTAAACAACAGATTGTAAAATCTGAACTCTCTGTTTTTTTCCATCATCTCCTTTGCAGAAATCCTCGCATAACTGTGCATTTTGGCAAAATAGCTATCTATCGAATCACATGGATAGTGGATTATTGCATTTTTTAATTTTTTTACATCACCTTCCGCCTTAACTACAGAAAAGTTATTGTCCGTTGGAAAAGCTTTAGTTCTATCAAATAATCTAATAACAAAATCGTTTCCCCAGCCGCAATGTTTTATCTCTTTATTAAAAAGAAAATTTCTCCTTCTAATAGAATAGGCGTCATGGGCAAAACCTGATTTTTTCAGAGCATTGATTTCACTGATTAGTTTATCTTCTAAAATTTCATCCTGATCCAAAATAAAAACCCAGTGATTGGACGCCTGCCTGGCAGCATATATGCATTGTTTGCCATAATTCTCAAAATCATGATGGAGAACTTTTTCTGAATATTTTTTAGCTATTTCCAGTGTCTTATCCTTACTACCTGAATCAACGACAATAAGCTCATCCACACAGCCTTTTAAAGAATTCAGGCACCGATCAAGATACTTCTCACCGTTATACGTTAGTACAATTCCTGTAATTTCCGCACTCATAAGCATACTCGCATATATTTATTTTCCATTCTGTTTCTCAGCGGTGGAGATTTCTCCACTCCACTCCACTTCGTTCCGCTCGAAACGATGACATATTTGGGACTCGAGATCGCCACGAGCTACCGCTCTCGCGATGACCCCTTTGGACACCATCACAATTTCCTGTCGCCTCGACCGAAGTGGAGAGGTCTTCTGTCAAATAACACAACAGTGTCTCTATATGCTAATAATTTCTGGTTTCTACTTAAAATCCCTTATAAATTTTGATAGAATTTTATATCGTATTAATATATGTATTTCAACAGGTATCATCTTTATTAAAATGAAGGGGGTTTTTAAATCGTGATAATAGGCTCGGGACAGATTGCAAAGGCATTCACACATGATGATAGTAATAATGTAGTAATTTTTGCAAGTGGCGTAGCCAATTCCAGCTGCACAGATAAAAATGAGTTTTTGCGGGAAGAAAGGTTACTGCAAAAAACACTCGAAAAAGCAAACAAGAAAAAATTTGTATATTTTAGCAGCTGCGCTTTATCTGCAAAAAATTATCCTTTAAATGAGTACTATCTCCACAAGAAAAATATGGAAAATATAATAAGAGAAAAATCAGAAAATTATTACATCATAAGACTGCCCCAGCTCATTGGTGATATCTTTAAAAGACACAATACGTTATTTAATTTTCTATATCACAGAATAATCAATGAAGAATCGTTTTTCATCTACAAAAATGCTTTCAGATACGTCATAGAAATTAACGATGCCAGATTGCTGGTTACACAATTTATTGATAAAATGCCCCCCCGGCAGATTATCGATTTTGCTAACCCATATCGATACAGTATCTTTGAAATAGTATATATCTTTGAAAAAATTTTGAATAAAAAAGCTCACTATACGGTAATTGATAAAAATGACAGTTATTTTTTGAATTTGGAAGCTATGAAAGCATTTATTGAAAACTTTTCCATTAATATAGGTTTTTCTGAAAACTATCTCGAAGAAACGTTGAGAAATAAGTTATTATAAGATTTTTTGATAAATCTCCATGTATTTTTCTACCATATGTGCCACGTCAAACGTTTCGGACATTTCAAGTGCATTTACAGAAAATCTATGTATTTTTTCTTCATCATTTAAAAGAATAATAAGTTTGTCCGCTGCACCTGTGTAATCTTTAACGTCACACAAATAGCCGTTAAAATCATCTTTTATAAGCTCCGGCAGCCCCCCTGCTTTTGTGGTAACGACCGGTAAGCCGTGCATCATGGCCTCAATCACAGAGGTATTAAGCCCTTCTTCTTCGGAAGTGGCGGCATATAAATCCATGATATTCATAAGTTCACCGACATTCTCCGCATAGCCTGTAAATATAACATTACTGGATATTCTGAGTTCTCCCGCCAGTTTTTTCATATCAGCAAGCAGTTCTCCATCCCCCGCAAGCAAAAGTTTAACATCTTTTTTTTCATCATAAACCAATGTAAAAGCTCTGATTAGTGTTTCAAAATCTTTATGGGGGACAAAATTACCCACACAGCCTATTACAAAATCACTGGGATTTATACCCAGTTTTTTTCTTAAATCATTTTTCTCGTTATCTGAGAGGTTCACAATAGAATTTTTGCCCAAGCCGCTGTATATCTTTTCGACAGGTCTTTTTATGCCGTCACCAATAAGAATATTTTTCACAGCTTCGGAAATGGCGACTAAAGCATCGATATTTTTATTATTATACTTCCATCTACTCATTAAATTATTTTTGATGTGAAAATCCACTCTGCGGGTATGTACCAGTCTATATTCAAACCCTAAATATTTTAATATCAATGCTGGTGTAAGCGAATGGGCATCATGGGAATGCACTATATCAGGCTTAATGTTCTGGATAATCTTTTTCAAGTTAATGGCACTGATAGGGTTAACCTCTCCTTTATATACATAATCCAGACAGTTTTTTTTACATCTTTTAATCAGTTTGCCTGATTCATTTGCTGCCAAATAGCTTTCAACACCTTTTTTCAGCAAGCCCTTATGCAACAGCAGTGCCTGCCGCTGGCCGCCACGCCATTCTTTACCCGTATCAACGTGCAGTACTTTCATGTTTCATTATCTTTAAATTGCATTCTATAAAGTGTTTGATAGATCTCAGAAGTTTCCAGAAGCTCTGAATGTTTTCCTGTCCCAACTATTTTCCCTTTATCCAAAACAATAATCTTATCAGCATTTATCACTGTGGATAATCTGTGGGCAATAACAAAGCTGGTTCTGTCCTGCATGAGGTTTTCAAGAGCCTTTTGAACAATTTTTTCCGATTCCGTATCCAAAGCACTTGTTGCTTCATCCAGTATCAAGATAGGCGGATTCATGAGGATAGCTCTCGCTATTGTGATCCTCTGCTTCTGCCCGCCGGAAAGTCTGACACCTCTTTCACCTATTATCGTCTCATATCCTTCAGGCAAATCAGAAATAAACTCATGTGCAAACGCCGCCTTGGCAGCATTAATAATATCCTGCTGGCTCACATCGTCCGTAGCGTAAGCAATATTATTACTAACAGTGTCATTGAACAAAAAAGGATCCTGTGAAACTATCCCAATGTTTCTCCTTAATGAGTACACTTTAAAATCCCTGATATCCACATTCCCTATCTTTATTGAACCTTCACTTACATCATAAAACCTGGGTATCAGATTTACAAAAGTACTTTTACCGGCTCCGCTTGCACCGACTAATGCGTTTGTTGTGCAAAACGGAAATTCTATATTGATATCCTTAAGAACAAATTCACCATTCTCCGAATATTTGAAAGACACATTATCAAATGAAATGTTTTTATTTCTGGCATCGCATTCCAAAAATCCATCATTGGATAATATTTCATTATGGGTATCCAATACTTCATAAACGCGATCCGCTGCCCCAATAGCTGACTGTATCTTTTGGTTGGATTCATTTATTTTTTTAAAAGGCTCGTACATCATAACCAGTGCCGTCATAAAAGAAAAAAATGTTCCCGGTGTGGAGTTACCGTTAATAACGTTTAGTCCACCATAGTAAATAATAACTGCCAAACCTAATGCCCCAATGAACTCAAGAAAAGGTGAACTCAATGCGGATACAAAAACTTTTTTTATTTGATATTTTACAAACCTTTCATTATGTTCTTTAAATTTTTCAATTTCCTTTTCCTCTGCAACAAATGATTTTACTACTCGAACGCCTGTAAAGGTTTCCTGAAGAGCTGAATTTAAATCACCCATTCTCTCCTGACCTTTTTTTGTGTATTTTTTAGCTTTTCTACCGACTTTTACAATGATTAAGCCAATAAAAGGCAAAACAACAAAAGCAAAGATAGCCATTTTATAGTCCTGGTATATGACTACACAGGCTAGACCTATAATTGTAAATGAATCCCTGATGATATTCACAAATGCGGGAATGGAATTTTGCATCATATTCACATCGTTTGTAATACGTGACATCAATATGCCTGTTGAATTCTCATTGAAAAATTTTAACGGTAACTTTACTATCTTTATATATAAATCGTTTCTAAGACTCTGAATAACCCTTTGACCAATATATTTCAAACTGAATGTTTGAGCAAATCTAAAAACACCTCTTATAAAATAAATAATAACTATAGCAAAGGGCATCAATACTAAGCCAGTCCTGTTTTCATTAATAAAAATTTTATCCAAAGTCGGCTTTACAATATACGCCGTGGCTCCACTGGTGGCTGCCACAAAAATCGATGCTACCACAGATAACAGAATCAACCATTTATAAGGTTTAAAGTAAACCCATAAACGCTTTAAATTACCCAATATTTACTCCCAGAAAAATTATCTTGCATATTTCATAAACTGTTGTAATTATTGATTGCATGCGAGGTTTATATATACATATCCCCTTTTGCAAAAGCAAGTGTAAATATTGTGGTTTTTACTCCACGTCAAAGTATAGCAATTATATCCCACAATATATTGACTCACTTTTAAAAGAAGCTGCAGAGATTAAAAACAAAACCTTTGATACAATTTACATCGGCGGTGGCACTCCCAGTATTGTAGATCCAGCAATATTGGACAAGTTTTTTAACGAATTGTTCAATATTATTATCTATAATAATATTGAATTTACTTTTGAAGTCAATCCGGAATCTTTTATTTCTGATCAGCTGAGAATATTGGATAAATATGGAGTAAGTAGAATTAGTATCGGTGCACAATCTTTTGATAATTATGTATTAAAATACCTGGGAAGAATCCATGGAAAAGAAGATATACTGGAAACTTATGAAATGATAAGAAATTTCAACGATCACATTGCAATTAACCTCGATATGATTTTTGATATTCCGGATATTTCCAAACAAAACACAAAAAATTCGCTGGAGTTTTTACTGAAACTTCAGCCGGAGCATATTTCTGCATACTCATTTTCCCACGACACAGATTATTTTAAAAATATAGAAACCAAAGATTCTGAAGAGGAATACATGCTGGTAAAAGATACACTATCTCAACACGGCTACAATCACTATGAAATATCCAATTACTGCAGACAGGGGTATCATTCCAGACACAACCTTATTTATTGGGATATGGACGAATATGTCGGATTAGGTGCTGCCGCACACTCCATGCTGTATGATAAAAACGGCTTGCGAATCCGCTTTGCAAACCCGTCCGATGTAAAGTCATATATTTCAGGAACGTTCAGCAAAGAGATTAGCTACATTTCACAAGAGGAAATGTTCAAGGAAGATATTATTTTCGGATTGAGGAAAACTATAGGGATAAATCTTGATTTAATTACAAAAAAATACGATAAAGATTTTTCTAATTTTATAGATGAAACGGCATCTCTCATTGATGAAAATGTATTAACTATAAATGGAGACTATTTATGTCTGTCACAAAAAGGTTTGCTATTATTGGATTCTGTGCAGCAATATATCTGGGAGTTGTAATCTCCGGGATTAGCTTAACCGAAGCCAATGCCGGATGCGCCGGTGACTGTATGACCTGCCATGCGGAGTTGAAAAATTCAGAGGAACATAAATCCTTAAAAACATGTATAGATTGTCACGATCCTGCCGATAAAAAACCTGGCCTGTCTGCTGATTCACTTTTAAGCATGTCCGGAAGGGATGAAGGTTGTGGAGACAATTGTTTTGAATGCCACGACCAGTGGCCTAAAGATGGCCATCATGCACCACTTGATACGTGCCAAAACTGCCATAATACCTCCCACCTACACTTACGAAGTGTAGGCGGGGACTAATTTCACTTACTGCGCTGGCTGTTTATAAAATCATCCCTTCCGGAGCTTGCTTTATATAATTTGTAATAAAAGCTATTTTTTTTGTGATAGTGTTGGTGGTACTCTTCGGCAGGGTAAAATTCTTTTGCCGGCAAAATTTTTGTGACAATGGGAGCATCATACCTGTTACTGTCCTCCAGCTTTTGTTTTGATTCTTCAGCTTGTATTTTTTGTTGTTCATTATGGTAAAAAATAGCTGTTCTGTATTGACTTCCCCTATCTGCGAATTGCCCACCAGGATCCGTAGGATCTATATTCCGCCAAAAAATATCCAACAAATCTTCGTAACTGACTTCTGTGGGGTTATACTCAATCTGGATGGCTTCGAAATGTCCTGTGTTGCCCTTTGATACATCTTTGTAAGAGGGATTAGCTAGATCACCCCCAGTATACCCGACAACGGTTCGTTTTACACCATCTATGTTTTCAAATGGGGGTTGCATACACCAAAAACAGCCCCCAGCAAACGTTGCCTTCTCTGTGGATGAGCCTCCTTCTGCTGCAAATGGTAAGGTAGCCAAAGTAAAAAAAGTAAAAAGAAATTTGTAGGTTTTCATATATATCCTCCTGCACTCAAATTTTTATAATAATACTAAGTTAGAAAAAGTAAAGGGATTTGGATAAGTAAAATAGTACTAAGTATTAAGTGCTAAGTGTTAAGTGTTAAGAGCTAAGTGGAGGAGTGGAGTAGTGGAGTAGTGGAAAAGTGTTGCTAATGTATCAACGTTTTGGATAGCAATTTTTGTAGTGAAATAATTTTATTTTTTTGTTATGTTGGCTTATGTTTGAATTACTCTTATTTATAATAGGTATTTTTTCAGGATTTATCAATATATTGGCCGGTGGAGGATCATTCTTAACCATCCCAATACTTATATTTATGGGTTTGCCACCTACAGTGGCAAATGGTACAAACAGGCTGGGTATTTTTTTCCAAACGTTGGTTGGTGCTGTCAAGTTTAAGCAGTATGGGGTTTTCCCTGCCAAATTTGCCCTCTTGGTATCAATCCCTGCCATTTTGGGCAGTATCATAGGAAGCTATTTGGCAACTATTATTAGTGATGATCTATTTAAAAATTACCTGGCATTTTTCATGGTATTTATTACGCTGATTACGTTGTTAAATCCTGTGGGGAAGCTCAGGCAAAATGATATAAAGCTTTCCCGAGGCAGATGGATTTTTAGTTTTATTGCTTTTTTCTTTGTGGGCATATACGGTGGTTTTATCCAAGCGGGAGTGGGTTTTTTAATACTATCCGCAATTATTGTAACAGGCTATGACCTTGTAACAGGCAACGCTGTAAAGACTTTTGTAATACTGATTTTTACTGTGTTTGCTCTGGCAATTTTCTTTTTTCAGGGAAAAGTTGACTTATATTTGGGCTTTATTCTTGCTGCAGGCAATATTGTAGGAGCACTTCTTGGGACAAAAGTTACAGTCTTGAAAGGTAATAATTTTGTACGTTGGTTTGTGGTTGCATGTGTTCTTGTGTTTGCAGTTAAACTGGTGTTTTTTTAAGACTCCGGTTCAAACCGGAGTCTTAAAATATGTTTACGTTGTGATGTCAATCATGTTGCCAACAGGATTGCTTTTTGCTTGTTCTTCACGTGAAGCCTGATTTTCTATTCTGGCTGTTTCCTGGGCTTTTTTACGATCCTCATTCTCAGCCTGTTTTGCTTCTTCCTGGCGTTGTTGTACCCGTTGTTCTTCGGCATTTTGTTCCACTTGCCTGTTTGAATTTTGCTGGGGATAATTTTGGATATTTCCAGCCTGATTGCTAATACTTCCTATTGCCATAATGCACCTCCATTTTTTTATGTTGTTTGTGATTGCGGTATATATCCAAGCAGCATTAACACCCTTTGGGGTATTAAGTTTGCCTGGGCAGACATTGCCGAGGCAGTATCAAGCCGCATTTGATACAAAGAGAGATTAGTCGTTTCCCTTGCAATATCAGTGTCCATATGATCGCTTAATGCTTTTTCTTTAGCCACATTTGTATTCATTAGTGTGTCAATGTGATAGTCTATTGTATTAATATTGCCACCTATACGTGAAGCTTCACTGCTAACAATTTCAAGAGCATTGTCTATTTTTCCAAACGCTTCCTGCCTGCCCTTTTCATCCGTCACATCAATTTCATAAGTACCATCAGGATTTTTAAGCCCCAAGGCTTCAGGGGTAATATTCTGGAAGTAAATCTCAGTATTATTTCCCCCATAAATATTCATGGGTGTACTATTAGTGTTATCTATTATGTTTAATACAACAGAGCTATCCTCTGCATTATTAGATACTATAATTTTTGTATTATCTATAGCATTGTAAAACTTTCCGTCGCCAGAGGTATATTTATCCCCATTTAAGTAGAATGAAGCATCCGTCCCTGTATTTACCACCTCATCAATACCAAGGGTTGAAACAAAATTTCCCGTTTCATCAGTTATTTTCAATTTGCCTTCGCTTCCCAGTGTTTTCGATTGGACTTTAAGGTAGGTATTGCCATTTTCATTAACGACAGCTGCCTCTGCAATACTTGATGCCTGGCTATTTATACTGTTTGCAATATCGCTCAAACGGTCTTCACCTGACCAGCTTATGAAAACGGTTTCATCATTATCTGAGATTGAAAATGTTCCTCCTGAATCGCTCAATGATGCAAATGTACCAAACCCCACTGTCCAGATGTCACCTTTCCCGGGATTAGTGATATCAAAGCCAAAGGAGCTACCTGCAAGTTTTGAGTCGCTGTATGAAGTAAATGTGGCACCTGCAGTTACCCAACTGCCCATCTGGTTAAAATCAGAGTCAAATACGTTATATTTTAATTTATCACCATCAAAATCGAATTTTATGTGAAATTCATCATCAAGCATTGCATCATTACTCCAATTTGCATTTGTTAATGAAAAAGTGGCTGAATCCCCCCTATTCCCCTCATCAACGGCAAGAGTGGTGGATCCTGATAACGTGTCAACATTAATCTTGAAACCCTCAGCATACGTTCCCCCTGAGCTTATAATAATATTTAATCCATTTAGAGTAAATGACGTATCAGTTGTGGAGGAGGTGATGAGAATACCTGTTGAATTGTCATATATATCAAATGAGCTGCTGTTGTTAAAAATTACCTCATAGCTTCCTGAAGAGGAAGCTGTCCCGGTGGTTGATATTGTCCCCAACTCTCCCTGCTCAGCAGTATAATCTGTGAGAGTGCCTGTTGTTGGATTAGGTTGATTGGTATTCTGGATTTCATGGTATGATGCTCCTTTAACATCTGTTAGGTGGTAGGAACCAGCTTCAGGAATCTCGCCATAAGAGTAAGCGTCCACATCTGGACTGTCGGTTGTTATCGAAGCACCAAGCTCTCCATTTAAAAGTTTCTTCGTATTAAATTCTGTAGATGCGGTTATAGTGGAAATTTCGTCTATAAGATTTTCTATCTCTGATTGGGTATTCTGAATATCCTGTGAGGTCAGTGTGCCGGAGGAGGCATACACCACTTTCTCCCTGATACTGGAAAGTATATCACTTATCCCATTTGAGCCGGTAATGGCATAATCTGCAGTTTGGTGCATGCTAATCAAATCCTGCATGTTTGTAATCAGCTGCCTTGTAGACCTTATCTCATTTTGAAATCTGGATGTAAATGAAATTTCAGATGGAGCATCTTCAGCAGCGTTAATTTTCTTACCGCTGGAGATTTTCTCAATGGAAGCATTTATTGCTTTTGAAAAAAAATAAATATCGTTATTTGATTTTAATGCAGGGATATTTGTATACGTTGACACCATGACGCACCTTCAATGGTACATCCATGTATGTATTGCGCATCCCTGCTTGAATTTAATATCGGTAGTCTTTGTAAAAACTTTAGAAAAGAAATCAAAAAATTGCTTTGCCTACTACTTCAGACAAACTGTCGAAACCTTCTATCTTTATTTTTCGTTTTTCATTTATAACTGCCACAGGTGGGTTTATTATTCCGTAAGCTTCAGGTATTGGCTCCTCATAGGTGTCTATTGGTACAATCTCTACCTTTTCTCCAAACATTTCTTTTAATTTGTTTGCCAATTTTGGGGTCTCATTATCTATGTTACTGTTGTAAAAAAGTTCTATTTTTATCATCCATTCCTCCTTCTAATCAATTTATAACAACAAACAATGCAATATTCAACTAAGATTATAGCAAAAACAACCAATTACTTCAACAAACTGATATCTTTATAATTGTAATAGTTAGTTATAT
>JASMTO010000164.1:0-32403 GCA_041694215.1 bacterium | reverse complement strand
GATGGCGCAGGAAATTGACGATACTATTAAGAATGAATCCTTTGTGGATAACAAAACTGAGCTGCAAAAACTAACCCAGAAAAAATTCGAAAGTTTACCTGAATACGAAGTAGTAGAAGAGTACGGACCTGAGCATGAAAAAGTATTTATAATATCTGTAGCTGCTAACGGGAAAATTCTTGGCTATGGAAAAGGTAGAAGCAAAAAGAAAGCTGAGCAGAATGCTGCTGCTATTGCTTTAAAAAAACTTTCTGATGAGTAAAATTTGCCCAGTTTTTATCCCTTTTGCTGGCTGTAGCAATAAATGTCTTTATTGTGATCAAAATAGTTTAACAGGCATCAGCCCGTCTGAGATTGTCCATTCCACAATCTCCCAAATAAAAACCGCTATTTCATCAGGTAGTTTTACCAAGATTGCATTTTTTGGGGGGAGTTTCACCTGCCTATCCCCTGAGCTAAGAAATACAATGTATAGAATAAGTGGGGAATATGGATTTGACAGAGTAAGGGTATCTACACGCCCTGACTGTCTAAACGAGGAAATAATTAGTGAGTTAAAATTAAATAATGTTACAGAAGTGGAGCTGGGGATTCAGACATTAAATGATAAAGCACTTGCCATTAATTTAAGACCTTATAGCGCAGATAAAGCGGTTGATTCATTGCAGATGTCATGTGAAAATTTTTACACCGTTGCCCAAATAATGCCCGGGATGTATGGAGATTCCACTGATGAATTTTTAAGAGGGTTTGAACATTTGCTCACTCTTAAACCCCATGGCTTCAGGATTTATCCTACTGTCATTTTCAAAAATACACCTTTAGAAAAATATTACAAAAATGGTAAATATACTCCACTTACACTCAGCAAAGCACTGCAGATCTCCCTGTACTGTGCTGCAGCATGCATAAATGACGGCATAGAACTTTTGAGAGTTGGTATCCCTACTGAAAACCTTGATGTTTCACATATTGCTGCAGGTCCTTTTCATCCAGCATTTGGGGATTTAGTGAGAACCCTTGCCCTCATGCTATATTTCAGCACAAGTGGGAATAATATCATTTCTATAGAGGAGAGCAGCCAAGTGGCAGGGTATAAATCTCTTGTAAAAAAACTTTCACTATATAAAATAGAAGAGAAAAATGGTAAGAACCACTTAGATATGCACAACGTCTATAAATTCATC
The DNA here is from genome assembly GCA_041694215.1 of bacterium. Lineage (GTDB taxonomy): Bacteria > Chrysiogenota > Deferribacteres > Deferribacterales > Flexistipitaceae > Flexistipes. The sequence goes on along the minus strand of JASMTO010000164.1, from coordinate 31,216 downwards.
AGGGGGCAATTTATTGAGGGTAACTTCAGGCTTTTTGAAGGGCAGGCAAATTACTTTGCCGAAATCCTCCAGGACAAGGCCAACTACCGATAAAATAAGATTAGCCCTATTTTCTATAATTCAGGATAAGATACTGTCCGCTTCTGTTCTGGACTTATTTGCGGGCTCCGGAGCATTCGGTATTGAAGCACTGAGCCGGGGTGCAGGATGGGTGGATTTTGTGGATATTAATGTTTCGTTAGTGAAAAACAATATTTCTGCCATTGGGTTACAAAATTGCAGTATCATAAAGAAAGATTTCAAAAGATTTCTTAAAAGCTGTAAAAATAAGAAATATTCTATTGTGTTTATCGATCCACCATATGGCTTTTATTCGCCAAGAGATGTCTTGGTGCTGGTAAAAGAGAATGAAGTACTTGAAAAAGATGGCATTCTGATTTATGAAGAACATATAAATACGCATATTAATCATTTGGGGACTGGTATGCTACTTTTAGATGAGCGAAAATATGGGGATACAAGTATTAGTATATTAGGAGAGGAAAGATGACTGCGATATATCCTGGTACATTTGATCCACTAACCTTCGGACATCTTGATATTATTGAGCGTGGTGCGAAAATGTTTGACCATCTTCTCGTGGCGATAGCAGAGAATCCAGAGAAAAGGCCTCTTTTTACTCTCGAAGAGCGGGTTAGCTCCACTATAAGTGCCACAAAACATTTGCCGAATGTCAATGTAGAGCCGTTTAGTTGCCTCCTTTCTAATTTTATGCAGAAAAAAAAGATAAAAGTACTTATACGAGGATTGCGAGCTGTTTCAGATTTTGAGTACGAACTTCAGCTTGCTTTGATGAATAGACAATTATATGAAGAATGTGAAACGGTTTTCCTCATGCCCAATATGAGCTATATCTTCTTGAGCTCAAGCATGATTCGTGAAATTGCCAGGCTGGGGGGGGATGTGGGGAAATTTGTTCCCGAAGCTGTTCAGGGTCTCATTCAGAAAAAATTTGGCTGATTTCTATTTTTTGACCACGATGGCGTAAGCACGTAACCTTACTTTCCCCTCCTTTAGTTCTGCGTTCAAAACATAAAACCTATTCTTCCACTATTCTACCATTCCACTAATCCACCCTTCCACTACTCTATTATTCCTCTAAAATATAAAATACGAATAGCCGATAAAAATTGTAACCTCAATTGAAATATTGCCTTTTGAAAATGAATTGTTTATGATAAACTATATTAAAGGCATGTTAGCTAGCTCTGAGACTTGGGTAAATGTCGATGTGGGTGCAGAAAAAATATGAGGGGTTGTCTATGAATAATAATATCCTGCTAATTGATGATAGCATTACCATCCATAGGGTTATAGACCTCTCGGTGGACGCGGATAAATACTCTGTAAGCAAGGTGTTTTCTGCTGAGGATGCTAGAAGTAAAATTAGGGATGAGAAGCCTGACATTATTTTACTGGATAACAAGCTGGAAGGTATAAAAACACAGGATTTTATAAGGGAATTAAAAGGAGAGCTACCAGAAGTTAAAATAATACTTCTTGTGGGTGCTTTTGACAAAATGGATGAGAGTGCTATTGCAAAAACGGGTGCAGATGATTTTCTGGTTAAGCCTTTTAACTCCACTTCTTTGGAGGAAAAACTTAAGTCCTTTTCTCTTGCAGAGGAAAGTACAGCTGATACTGAGGAGAAAATTGACTTTGAAGATAAGGATGAAGCGATTGAAGAGTTAATGGCAAGTATAGATGAAGAAAAGGAACCTGAGGATTCTAAACCTAAAGAAATAGAAACTCCTGTAGCCGCCGAGCAGCCAGAAGAGAGTGAAGATATTGTATATTCAACGACTGATGATGCTGCTGATGATGAGTCCATGGGCGAAGAATTACCACTCGAGGAAGAAGAAAGCGTTGTAGATGAAAAATACGATATTTCCGGGGATTCTCCCTCTGATAATGCTTTACAAGCAGATGCAGACGAATCCCTGTCTGTTGCAGATTATTCCGAAGAAACAGAAGAAAAAGGGGAGATTTTATCTGAGAAACAAAGTGATCTGAGTGATGAGTTTGATGCTCAAGATAAAGGTGAAGATGAACCATCTGTTGATGAAGTAAAACGCTCGGAAGAGGATGCCGAGACGAGTGCTTCAGGGGCAGAAGATTTTTCTGATGAAGAAGAGATTGAAATTGATGAGGATAGTCTGGAAGATTTTTTTGATGGTTTAGAAGAGGTGGAGGCAGATGAGGAAGTGGAGTTTGACTCAGGTGCAGAAAGTGTATTTGATGAAAATGCAAGAGAAGACATAGAAGAAGGTAATAAAACGGTAGATTTGAGTGAAGCTTTACAAGACCTGGTGGACGAGGCAGACGAAGAGACTGAAAAACAATATGATGAAGATGAAATCCAGTCGTTACATGAAGAAGAGTATTCCGAGGATGTTGCAAAAGCAGCCGCGTCAGAATTTGGATATCTGGATGAAAAAGAAGTCTCGGATGAAGAAAAAACTCAGAATTTCCTTATGGACAAAGATACAATCACTGATGCGTTAAGGGAGGTTCTTGGTGAATATAACGTCGAGATAGATGAAAAAATGGTACAAAATGCTGTAGCTGAAGTATTGGATGAAGATTTTTTAAAAGGCGTTGTAAGCCAAATTTTGCATGATAAACTTGAGAAGGTTATACGGGATGTTGTCCCGGAGTTGTCAGAAGAACTTATTCTCAAAGAAATAGAGAAACTTAAAGAAAGCGGCGGTGAAGATGAGTAACAGCATGGACTATAAATCTTCAGGGGTTGACATTGACTCTGGAAACGAATTTGTAAACATTATTAAGCCTTTTGTAAAAAGAACGTTTAACAGTAATGTACTTTCTGAGATAGGTGGATTTGCCGCCTTTTATGATCTTTCAAAAGAGCTAAGGGGCATGAAAGAGCCTGTTTTGTGTTCTTCAACAGATGGTGTGGGCACAAAGCTAAAAGTGGCAATTGATTTAAAACAATATGATTCAGTGGGTGTCGATCTTGTAGCGATGTGTGTTAACGATCTTGTTGTCACAGGGGCAAAGCCCCTATTTTTTTTGGACTACCTTGCAACAGCTAAACTTGATTTGGATGTTATGACGGAAGTAGTGAAAGGTATTGTCAAGGGATGTGAAATAGCTGGTATTGCACTCCTTGGTGGCGAGACAGCTGAAATGCCTGGGATGTACAATCCGGAAGATTTTGATATTGCAGGCTTTTCGGTAGGTATCGTTGATAAATCTACTATTATAAATGGTAATAGTATAAGAAAAGGTGATGTGGTTCTGGGGTTGCCATCCAGCGGATTTCACAGTAATGGTTACTCTTTCTTACGAAAAATTATAAAAGACAAAAAATTGCGTTATTCTGAAAAAATCAGCGATAAAATGACATTGGGTGAGTGTCTTTTAGCCCCTACTAAAATTTATGTGGATGATATTAATCTTCTTGTAAATTCCGGAGTTAAAATAAAAGGCCTTGCCCACATAACAGGTGGAGGTTTTTATGAAAATATTCCCAGGATACTCCCCTACGACCTTGGTGTTGATATTTATAGCGATGTATACGATATGCCAGAGTGTTATCATTTTTTAATGAAATATTATGAAGGTGAGTTGAAAGAACTTTACAGGGTTTTTAATATGGGTATAGGTATGGTGGTTGTGGCCTCACGAGAGGATGCCACAAAAATACTGAGTCTTAATGATGCTGGTCAAATAACAGCTTATGAAATAGGTGTGGTAACTGATAATGCTACTGTAAGGGTAAGTGGAGTGGATTTTTGAAAAAGATAGCTGTACTCCTCAGCGGGAGGGGGAGTAATTTTCAGGCAATATATAAATCACTAAAAAAAGGAGAAATACAGAATGCCATTATTGCAACAGTAATAAGCAATAAAAGTGAGGCTCCTGGACTTTTGTTTGCCAGGCGGGAAGGGATTGATGCTTTGTATGTAAATCCTTCTGATTTTCATGACAGACGGGCATACGATGTACATATAGTAAATATCTTGAAACGTACTAATGTGGATCTGGTGTGCCTTGCGGGGTATATGAGGGTACTATCCTCTGATTTTGTTGAAGCGTTTGAAAATAGAATACTTAATATTCATCCTTCCCTTTTACCCAGCTTCCCCGGTTTGGATGCCCAAAAACAGGCATTGGAATATGGAGTAAAAATTACCGGATGTACTGTTCATTTTGTTGACAAAAAAGTCGATCATGGCCCTATTATTTTACAAAAAGCTGTGGAAGTCATGGACAACGATACAGTAGAGAGCCTTTCGGAAAGAATTCTGAAAAAAGAACATGAAGCTTATCCTGAAGCGGTAAAGCTTTTTTTGGAAGACAGACTAGTGGTAGCCAACAGAAAGGTCTTCATCAAGCCTGCTCAATAATACGTCAATACTTCTACTATTTTCTGTTAAAATAGTCAGTTAAAATCTGTCTATGGTCAAACACAATATCAGAAGGCAGATTATCCTCGGCAAAGAACGATGCCTCTAATGCGTCATCCGCCGCAGTGGGGTGGTGGGCTGATTTTACATAATACACAACGCTTACTGTATGCCCTCTCGGATCCCTTGAAGGATCAGAGTATACACCAAGTAAATGTAATTCTTCAGTAGTGACTTTTATATTTGTTTCTTCAAATAACTCCCGCGCAGCTGCTGACTCAACTTTCTCCCCATAATCCACAAAACCCCCAGGAAGTGCCCAGCCATAAGGGGGATTTCTTCGTTTTATAAGGAGGATTTCTGACTTATCATTTTCAACAACTACATCCACTGTTAATTTTGGTGTATAAATAAATTTTTTGCCGTATTTGAAATCCAGAATCCTGTAAAGGGTTTCGCAGTAAGGAGCGGATTCCAACCGGTCCATTACCGGCTTTAAAATACCATCAATTTCGGGACTTTTACCCTTTTGTATGTCTTGAAGCATACTGGTCTTAAAATTTTCCAGATTTTCTACAGCATCAGGGACTGATGATATATATTCATCTGGTATTTCTATACCATCTTTAGAAGCAGCCTGCGCACCTTCATTAATAATCTTGACCATTAGTTCACGAATTGAACGGTCTCTGGAAAGCTGGCCACACGTTGCTTCCAGAACTGCTGAGAGTGGGTTAAAAGCTAAATTCCATAAAAGTTTTTTCCATTGCACCAAAAGAATATTGTTGTCCACTCTGTAGTCAAGGTTCGCTTTGTCAAAAATTTCTGTTAATTCATTTATATGATCCAAATCTGTATCTGCAAGAGGGCCAAAGGTTATCAACCCTTCAGCTGAATGAACCACAGTGCCAGGTGTCTCCACGGACGCACCAATATATATACTGGCGGGAATAATTCGCTTCATATCTGTAAATTTTTTTATTGTGTTGATATTATCCACACCATTTTGAAAAGAGACAACAAATCCAGTCTCACTCAAATGATCGTTAATGTTGTGACATGCTTTGGCTGTATCACCAGATTTTGTTGCAATAATTATTACGTCGTAAATGCCATCAAGCTGGTCAGCTGCTCTGATATTCTGGTTGAATGTACCAAACTTATAGCTTTTTACAGTAAGTCCTGTTTGCTTGAAAGCTTCAAGCTGCAGCCCCCTTGCGATGAATGTGACATCAAAGCCACTTTTGGCTAAGATTCCTCCGTAGAAACTGCCGACAGCACCAGCTCCGAGAATGGCAATTTTTTTATCTGAAAGCAATTTTGCCATTTTTTACAACAACTTTAAGATTTTTTCTTTTTGCATATTTGCCTTCCAGCAAAATTTCACTTAGTTTATCTTCAATATGGGTTTGTATCAGTCTGCGAATTGGTCTTGCACCGAAATGATAGTCGTAGCCGTTTGAAAGGAGAAATTCCTTAACATCGTTATCAATTTTAATTTGTTTACCAAGCTTCGCTATTCTTGCATTTACTTCATCTATCTGCAAATCAATGATACTAAACAGTACGTCTTTAGTTAAAGGCTTAAATACTATTAATCCGTCCAGTCTGTTAATAAATTCTGGAGGAAATTTTTCTTTTAACTCTCTTAACGAGTTATTTCGAAATGCCTTGTAATCGATTTCATGCGTATTCTCATTGGTAAATCCAATATTTTTGGTGGCGAGACTGGTTTTTGTACCCAGATTTGATGTCATAATAATAATCGTATTTTTAAAATTTACAGTATGACCAAGATTATCATTTATAAAACCATCATCTAATATCTGAAGTAAAATATTAAGTACATCGGGATGTGCTTTTTCAATTTCATCAAAAAGTATCACAGAATATGGTCTTCTTCTTACAGCTTCGGTTAATTTCCCCCCCTCATTATAGCCAATATACCCAGGAGGAGCACCTATTAATCTGGAAACATTAAATTTTTCCATAAACTCACTCATATCAATTCTGATCATGGCATCGGTGCTGCCAAACAGTGATTCGGCAATACGCTTTGCAAGCTCCGTTTTTCCTACCCCAGTGGGGCCCATGAAGATGAAAGAACCTATAGGTTGCTCCGGGTTGTTAACACCTGCAAAACTACGTTTAATTGATTTAGAAACAGCATCAATGGCTTCATCCTGGCCAATTAGATAACTTTTTAACTCCCGGTCTATGTGATTTGCCTTTTGGGTGTCTTCCTCTGTTAGTTTTTTTACAGGAATACCTGTCATCATGGAAATAACTTCAGCTACGTTGTCTTCAGTAAGCGTTGGCCAATTATCTTTTGTGTAACTTTCCCACTCTTCAAACTTCATTCTGTAAAGCTCACCATACCGCTCAATTTCCAAAGAATATTGCTCAATTTTATTAAATTCTTCCGCGTCTATATATTCCTTTCTTTTTTCTTTTAGAATATCGACCTGTTCTTTTAGTTTCAGCAAATCATTTGGCATGAGAGAATGTCTCAGTTTGACTTTCGAAGCGGTTTCATCAATAACATCTATACTTTTATCCGGTTGAAATTTGTCGGTAATATACCTGTCTGTGAGATAGACAGTTTCTTTTAATACTTCATCAGGTATGAATACCTTGTGAAAATCCTCATAATGCTTTTTTAACCCTTTCAAAATTTCATACGTTTCCTCTGCCCCGGGAGGTGTTACGATTATGGATTGAAAGCGTCTTTCCAGCGCTCCGTCTTTTTCCATGTGTTTTCTGTATTCACTTAAAGTGGTTGCCCCAATGCACTGAAGGTCACCACGGGCAAGTGCTGGTTTTAGCATGTTTGATGCATCAACGGAACCTTCGGCTGCCCCTGCACCTACTATTGTGTGTATTTCATCAATAAATATTATAATATTGCCTGCATTTTCAATTTCTTTCAGAATATTTTTAATTCGTTCTTCAAATTGACCGCGATATTTTGTTCCAGCAACTAAAGTACCAACATCCAGGGAAATTAAACGCTTGTTTTTCAAAAGCTCCGGGGCATCGTCTGATATCATCTTTTGGGCAAGACCCTCTACAATTGCCGTCTTGCCTACTCCAGGTTCCCCGAGTAGTACAGCATTATTTTTGATACGCCTGCACAGTATCTGGATAAGTCTGTCAATTTCCCTGCTTCTACCTATTACAGGGTCAAGGGAATTTTTTGCAGCCAAATTTGTAAGGTCTTTACCAAATTCATCTATCGTAGGTGTTGATACCTTTTCTGCAGTATTATCTTCTTTTGAAAGATACTTTATTTCATCCCTCATAGATATTAGATCAAACCCAAGCTTTTTAAGTACTAGTGAAGCTTTCCCTTTTTTAAGTTTTAGCATCCCGAGGAGTAAGTGCTCGGGATTAATGTTTTTATGTTTTAAAATGCGTGCTTCTTCAATAGAGTATTCAAGTACCTTCTTTGCATTAGGGCTAAATGGAAGGCTTCCTTTAATCATTAAATTTTTGCCTTCTTCTGTCATACTCTTTATATCAGAAATCAGGAGCATGACGTTTATGCCTCTCCGATTAAAAATTTCTGCAGCTACACCGTTACGTTCTTTCAATACGCCTATTAATAGATGCTCTGTATCTATATAAGGCTGTAGTAGTTTCTCCGCCTCTTCCCGCGAATACAATATTACACGTCTTGCTCTATCTGTAAATAATTCAAACATTGTGATCTACCTTTATTTTTTATCTATTAATGCTTATAATAAACTATAATGTGTGTATGTCAAGTATAGCGAAAGGGCGGATATGCAAAGAATACATATTGATGACGTTGATGTGGGAATGAACATTGTCAGCTGTGATAAATCATGGCTGAGGCTTCCTTTTTTTGGTGGCCCTGTTAAAAGGAAAGAGGATATTGCCATCTTGAAAAATTATGGGGTCAGATATGTTTATATTGAAGAACAGAATTTTGTAATAGATAATTTTGTGGATAGTGAAGAAGATCTTGATACAAAAAGTATTGATGAGACTCTCATAAGAGAAGCAAATCAAAGGGATGTCAGAGAATTTGCGCCCACGATTGAAGAAATTGAACATCTGCAGCGTATTCACCTTTTTGCACAAAAGGCAACGAAAAAGATGTTTCTTGATGTCAGATCTGGCAAAACGGTAGATCCAGAAACAGCAAAGTTTATTGTAAACAGCTTTGTGGACAGTTGTTTTAAAAAGCCGAGTCTCACGGCAAGTCTTGCAAGACTCAAAAGTTTTGATGGTTATACGTTTACCCATTCTATTAACGTTTCTGTTTTAAGCATATCATTAGGTAAAAAACTTGGTATGGATTCTAACGAATTGAAAATGATAGGTTTAGGAGGACTGTTTCATGATATAGGTAAAATGATGATTCCTGATAGTCTTTTAAATAAGCCTGGAAAACTTTCGAACAGTGAGTACGAAATAATAAAGAAACATGTGGAATATGGCTATGATATAGTAAAACAATACAAATGGTTTCCTGAAAATGCTTACAAGTGTGTATTGGAACATCATGAACGCTCTGATGGAGCTGGATATCCAAGAGGACTGAAGGAATACGAAATATCAAAATGTGGCAAGATTACCGCAATTGTGGATGTGTACGATGCAATGACAAGTGACCGTGTCTATCGTAAAGGTATGATACCTTCGCAGGTGATGAAGTTGTTTTCTGGGTGGTCAGGCACTCACTTTAACAAAATATTAGTAAAATTTTTCGTGGATATATTGGGGATATATCCGGTTGGGACACTTGTTTTGTTGGACACAGGAGAGCTTGCCATTGTTTTTGAAAGCACAAAAAAAGATCCCACACGACCAGTGGTTCTGGTGATTACAGATTCCTATAAGAAGAAGTGTAGACCGTTTCTTTTTGATATACAAAGTTATAATGTGGTGACAAATACTGCTTATAAGTCTATTATATGTCCTCTTAATGACAAACAATATGGCATAAATACTAATGAAGTGGTAGATAAGTTTTTAATCAGCTATTATTCCGAGGTGTGAAATGAAAGATTCAGACAAAAAATATTATGCATTAACATTTGTATGTAAAGATAGGTATGGCATTGTTGCGGATGTCTCAAAAGTGCTATATGACAATGGATTTAATCTTGAAGATTCCAGCTCCACACTGCTAAGAGGCTTTTTTTCCATGATCCTTATAGTTAGCTCTTATAAGAACTATACAGAAAGAGATATCAGTGCTATGTTTTCTGAACTTGAAGACATTTCTGTAAGTGTTAGGAGTATGAATGGTTCTGGTGCAACACTCGTTTCAGGGAATTCATACATAGTTTCAGTATATGGATCTGATAAACCAGGTATTGTCCACAGTGTTGCGGACTATTTGAGGAAAAAGAATATCAATATTATTGATTTACAAACAAAGGTTGCAGGAAAAGAAAATAAGCCTATATATATCATGGTGCTTGAGATTCTTGTCCCTGAAGATTACAAAGAAGAAGATTGGGTTCCGGCGCTAAAAGAGATTTCAGAAAAGATGGGTACAGATATTCATATTAGACAAATTGAAACATATGAGTTTTAGAATGGCTGTAAGAGATATTTTGGTTTATCCCGATGAGCGACTGAAAGAAATCAGTGCAAACGTCACCGAATTAACAGATGAGATCAAGGATGTAATACAAGATCTTGTGGATACTATGGAAGACACATCCCATTCTGTGGGTATTGCAGCTCCCCAGATAGGTGAGCTTTATAGAATAATTGTTATAGATGCTTCCAAAAACAAAAAATGTACAAACCATCATGGCAAACTTGTCCTTATCAATCCAGAGATTGTTAAGTGGGAAGGGATTATGCAGTTTAGAGAAGGGTGCATGAGTGTCCCCGATTATACGGGAAATGTTAACAGGGCTAGGAAGGTTATGGTTCAATATCAGGATGAGAATTTTGAGGACAAAGTAATTGAGGCGGAGGATTTTGAGGCAGTATTGCTTCAGCATGAAATAGACCATCTGGATGGAATTCTTTTTGTGGATAGAATTATCTCAAAACGTACAGATCTTTTTAGAAGGAGGAAATATAAATGAAAAAAGTAATTGTTACAAAAAAACTCCCTTTTGACATAGAAGGGGAGCTCAAAAACTATGATCTTGTCTATAACAAATCCTCAGATCCCCTCAGCGAAGATGAATTGCAAAAGGAATTGTCCAACGCGGATGCAGTTATTTCCATGCTTTCGGATAAAATCGATGCCAGATTGCTTGAAAATGCAAAAAACCTGAAAGTTGTGGCAAACTATGCAGTTGGTTATAACAATATAGACGTTGATTACTGTTCGAAGAAAAAAATTGTTGTGTGCAATACCCCCCATGTTTTAACTGAAGCCGCTGCCGAGCTGGGATTTGCACTTATGATTTCTGCTGCACGGAGAATTGTTGAGGCTGACAAATTTGTAAGGAATAGTAATTTTAAAGGATGGGAGCCAACACTCTTTTTAGGACAGGGTTTGCAACACAAGACGTTAGGTATATATGGATTTGGTAAAATCGGCCAAGCGTTAGGGAATTTTGCACGAAATTTTAAAATGAATATAATCTATAACTCCAGAAGCAGAAAAAGGCATGAAGAAAATCTTATTAATGCTCAGTACGTGACGTTTGAAGAATTACTGGAAAAGTCCGATTTTCTCGTTGTGACCGCCCCTCTGAACCCAACCACAAAGCACCGGTTCACAAAAAACGAATTTGAAAAAATGAAAAATGATGCTATTTTCATCAATATCGGAAGGGGTGAGATTGTAAAAGAATCCGATCTTGTCCAGGCACTAAAAGATGGTCAAATAGCATACGCAGGCCTTGATGTATACGAATTTGAACCTTCAGTAAACAAAAAACTACTTACTATGGACAATGTTATTTTACTACCCCATATAGGCAGTGCTACAGTAACAGCACGTAAAGAAATGGCCGAATTGTGTGTCCAATCCGTCAAAGAAGTCCTGGAAGGAAATAATATCCCATGGAATACCGTTAATAAAAATTTTATTGTTGACAAATAAAATAAATTAGTTATATTTAGCACTCGTTGACGCGGGGTAGAGCAGTCTGGTAGCTCGTCGGGCTCATAACCCGAAGGTCGTCGGTTCGATTCCGGCCCCCGCAACCAAGCCTTTTATCCGGCTGCGAAGCCGGTTTTTTTCATATACAAATATGGCGGCATAGCTCAGTTGGTTAGAGCATACGGCTCATATCCGTAGCGTCCGGGGTTCAATTCCCTGTGCCGCCACTCTTGCTCATCCCACATTCTTTTAGTGTTAAGTGCTAAGTTATAAGTTTACCCTGTTAAATGCCGCAGGCTGTCATCTCGACCGGAACGAAGTGGAGTGGAGAGATCTCAGACGTTGTTTGGCAAAAGACCTCTCCGCTTCGGTCGAGGTGACAAAAAACTGTCTAGCATCCGCCATGGGCGGATAAATAGGATGTTGCACATATTTACCAGTCTAAAAGACTGGTGCTAGCCGCAGGCATTATTTCGATGAGCCACCGACAGGTGGCGAAGAGAAATCTCAATCGTTATTTGGCAAGAGACCTCTTTTCGTATAACATCCGTCTTGTGAAAATTAATAGGATGTTATACATACCACCAGTTTTAAAGATAAACGTGCTTTTTTAGTTTTGTTACTTTTTTGACTGCAACTTGGTATAAGTTTATTTAAACTATGAATAGCCACGAATAACCACAAATAACCACAAATAACCACAAATAACCAAATTTTTACCCCCTTGATTTTAACTAACTGAGCTTTTCTTTTATCCCTGATGACCGAAATGTCTTTTTCACTATACCTTTTAGTAGATTATCTGTATTACCGATTATATACACTGTATTTCTGGCTCTTGTTATTGCAGTGTAAATAAGTTCCCTTGTCATGTAGTCCGGTTTTTCAGGTAGTATAAAAAAAATATTCTCAAATTCTGAGCCTTGTGATTTGTGGACGGTCATGCAGTAAGCATAATCGTATCCGTAAATATTTCTTACATTAAAGTATCTATAACCGCCAACATCCTGATTTTCAAAAGCAGCTTGAAAATCCTTTGTAATGCTGTCAGTTATAACGATTCCCATATCTCCGTTAAATAAAAGGTTTATATAGTCGTTTTTCGTTATCAACAGCGGCAGGCCATGAAAATATTCTGCGAATGCAGGTAAGTGGAGTGTTCTTCGTAATTTGGCCATAATAAATTTATTTAAAACACCACTGGAGTGTTTTCCTTGCTTTGTCACAGTGAGTATCTGGAATTCTTTTAATAGGGCAAATGCATCGGATGGGCATAAACAGGTATTAAGCCTTTTGTAGTGGGGCAACAACGTATCCTTAAAAAGTTCATTGAACCCTTCAAAATTAAAAAATTTGACGTCACTGTCATCGTTTTTCTGGGTGCTTAAGAATGCTTCTAATTTATCCGTTTCACCGTTTTTTGTCATTGTGGCGAGTTTTGCTATGTTACTCTCTTCAGAATAACGATAGCTTTTTCTCAGTTCAACGATATTGTTTTGCAGAGGTGTTGAAGTGGTTGAAGTGGGGAGTTTTTGATTAAAAAAATAGCGGTAATCCTCAGCAAAATCAGTTGTAAAACATCCAGGCTGGGCAATATCGCAAATATCTCCAAATACTGAACCTGGCGCTACTGATGCCAGCTGATTTTTATCCCCCAAAAATATTATTCTGGTATTTAGAGGCAGGGCTTTCAGCAAATGAAACATCAGGCTTATATCAATCATGGAAGCTTCATCGACTATTATAAGATCAAAGTCATTTAGTAATGGGTTGTGCTCTTTTTCATGTGCCCTACTGTATTTGAATGTATGAGAAAAGGGGCTGTATCCCAAAAGCCTGTGTATTGTCATTGCCTCCACATTCGGGTTATAGAAATCTATCCCTTTGAAGTAGCTGATAATAGAGTCTTTCAGCCGGGCAGCAGCTTTGCCTGTGGGTGCTGTTAATGCAAATGTCATAGCGTCATTTTGTATCAGGTTATGATGTAATATTTTCGCCACTGTTGTGGTTTTACCAGTGCCAGGTCCTCCGGTAATAAAGGAGATATTGTTTCTCAGACCCATGAAAATGGCAACATCCTGATAATTAATCTCGCTTGAATTTTGTTCTTTTTCCGGGATGTGCAGCGCGATCTCATCCCTGCTTTTAAACATCAAACTTCTTGTTAGCACATTGTCTATGATAAATGTTTCATATTCGTAGTATCTGTGCAGATAAAATCTTGCGCCATCGAAAATAATTGGTTTAAATTCCCCGGGATTACCTACATATTTAGTGTTATTTAAAGCAATATGCTCCAGTGTTGATTTGTTGAAAATACTCTTTAATTCTTCATATTCATTTAAAATCCCGCCATTTACACCTGTGCAGATATGCCCAGCTCTTGTATTAGCCGATATAATTGCCGATAGTGCCTGCACTTCACGTGTGTCAAAAAAGTGCAAAGCATAGTAATAGTCCGTTTCATTTATTAGATTTTTTTCCAGTAATGTTTTTACATCTATCAAAAATCACCTCATGGCTTTTTAATAGGGGCTATTTTAAAGCATTGCATGAGATTTGCTATAGTTTGTTCAGAGGGCTTGTGATAAAAGATGCCATTTTGATCATACTCGTTATCGTTTAACCCTCTGAGGAAGATATAGTAAACTCCACCAAAATGCTTGTCATAAGACAAATCGGGGATGTGTTGTCTTAGATGCAAGATAAGTGCTACTATGTAAATATGGTATTGCAGGAAATAAAGGGAATCGCAGATTGCATCTACCATAAAATCATAAGAGTAGTCGTTCGTAGTGCTGCCTAGATAGTTGGTTTTCCAGTCGATTATATAATACTTGTTTTTATGCCTGAAAATAAAATCTATGTATCCTTTCATAAAGCCGGTGGATTGAATATCCGGATCCGCTTTTAACGATTCGGCAATTTTGCTTTCCAGCTTACTGCCTCCAGCCTGTTGCTTAAAAACGGACGATATATCATGCAAATTTATATTATGTGCCGGAAAATAAAATTCCATTTCATGAAGTGTATCGGAGCGGGGGATATCTTTAAGACGCAGATTAGCATCTTTTTTGAGGATTTTATTTCTCAAATTGTTTATATTCTCCAAAATGGCCTGAGTAAATTTGGTATCGATAGAATATTTCTGTAGCACTTGGTTAATAAGTTCTTTTGGACCCTCCAGCGAGCAAGCATTCAAATCGATTCTCTCCAGAATTTCGTGCATGGCGTTGCCTGTATTTGCTCCTTTGGGAAGGTCAGCCATTGTATATGTTACCTGTTTGTCAAAATCAGTATCTTCTGATAAAAAGATTTCGTCATCATATATAGCTTCAGGTGAGGCTGGCTGCGCCACATGTTTTGCCAATGTGGAAAAACTGCTTATTTCCCAATGTGTTAATTTTTTTATCCCCGGAGGGGTATATATTAAATTTTCCTCATCATCTGTTTCTTCTTTGCTTATTTCAGGCTGCTGGTTTTTGTCAATGTCAGTATCTATATCAATTATATCAATGTGGGAGAATGCGCGAGGATCAAGAGCTTTGTACAGGGGATATTTTATATTTTCTACTGTGTCGAAGTAGTTTTTTGTTTCTTTTGAAAAAAGATCATGATCAGAAAATAAATATCCCAAAGGGATGTATGGACGTTTGTGGTCCGTGCCCATACTGTATAACATAGATATTTTGCTCTTGTCAGTGCCACATAGGCTAATCTAAGATTTTCAGATAATGTTTCTGTGGCATAAATGTCTTCTGCTTTTTCGTCTTTTGTTATCTGGAGTTTGCTAAGGCGGTTTTCATCATGAAAGATAAATGGTTTGAACTGTTTGTTGACTGAGCCTGAGAGGAGGAATGGAGCGAAGACTATAGGGAACTGCAACCCTTTGCTCTTATGTATGGTGAGCAGGTTAACAGCTTTTTCATCCGTTTCCATCCTTAAATCGTATTCTTCTTCCTTGAGCATATTACCTGCTCTCTGGCTGTTAAGCCAATTAGTCAGCTCATAGAGGCTCATAGAACTTTCAGATTCTTTCTTGTGAAGAATTTCTGCCAATTGATTTATGTTAGTAATCTTCCGTTGCCCCTTCTTTGTTTTTAGGATACCTTCTATCAAACCTTCCTTTTCCAAAATATGATTCAGACAGGCCATGATCCCCTTTGTTTCAAAAATTTCCCTGTAATGCCTGAACTTTATGGAAAAATTTACAAATTTCTCACTATCTTCTTTTTCTCTAAGGTACGTCAAATCGTATCCAAATAGCTCTGTTATCAACAAATTCTTTATGAGATTAATATTAGAGGGCTCAATAAGAGCTTTGAGGATTAAAGCTGTTTCATAAGCTTCTTCTGATTCAAAAATGCTTTCACTTACACTTATAATTGCAGGAATATTCTGGTAATCCAGAAATTTTTTTATCTCAAGCACCTCTTTAGATTTCCTGCACAATACGGCAAAATCAGCCGGTTTTACAGGCCTTTTCCTCCCGTTTTCGGTAATAAATGCTTTGCCCTGTTTTGCCAATTTTAGTATTCGTGCGATTTCAGAAGCGGTCTTTGAGGCAACGATTTCCAAATATTCTTCTGTTTTCAAAGGCTTATTGTCGTTACTGTCCAGAACCCATATTTTAAAGGGTTTCTCACTGATATTTTCTATAAAAAAGTTATCTTCGTCACTGCAGGCAGCATCGGTTTTTGAGTATGCTATCCTATCAATGGCAAAGGGCATACTTGCACGAAAGTTAGAGGTAAAAATATAGTTGACACTTTCCACCAGCGAAGGTGCTGACCTGAAATTTGTGGTCATGGTAAAAGTATTGTCCACATTATCTTTTGCTTTCAGATAGGCGTAAATATCCGCACCTCTGAAGCTGTAGATGGATTGTTTGGGATCGCCGATAAAAAAAACTGCAGATCTGCCTACAAAAAGGTCATTTATAATTTCATATTGGAGGGGATCGGTATCCTGGAATTCATCCACAAATACCAGTTGATAATACTGCCCGATTTTTTCCCGGAAATCTTCGCTTCCGTTTTTTACAGCATTGTAAAGGTGCAAAAGCTGATCGCTGAAATACATTAACCCCCGCTCTTCTTTGTAACGGCTTAGTCTCTCATAGACAAAATCAATCATTTTGCTTTCAAATGATATGATCCAGGCATCTCTTATTTCAATAAAATGTGCGTATGCCTCAGCAAAAAGCTGCAAATGGTTAAATAGTTCATGCAGTTCGCTCTGCTCACAGTTTTTTTTGTATGCTGAATTTATTTTTTCTGCAGTAAATAACTCCATATCAGATAGGTCTATTTCCTTTGTGTATAAGGGGGAGTCCGTTTGGAAAAAATTAAGCAGTAGTTCCGCACTTTTTAGTAGCTTCTTTTCAGGGTATTTCCTTTTATCAAGGTTATTAAGGGGTAAAAGTGCAATCAGAGCATCCGCCGTCATATCCCTTAGACTCGCTTTTGTCTTTAAAAATATATCTTCAAGCTCATTGTATTTCTCTTCCAATTTAGCGCTGTCAGCAAAATCCTGTGCAGTATTTGTGCTTAACGATGCATGGGGATTGTTTTCCTTTATTTGGTAGATATTGTACAAATCATCTATGGATAGCTTTTCCAAGCCCATTAATGCACATTTTGGGGCATAAAAGGCATATTTTCTCCAATAATCCATGATGCAGTCTTGGACAAGGGTGGACTGATCGGTAATGATTTTTTTAGCAAAGAGTGAGCCGCTTGAGAAAGCGTATTCGTTTAAAACAAAATTGCAGAAGCCATGGATTGTATAAACTGCACTTTCATCAAAATTTCTGATTGCTTTGGAAAGTTTTTTTAACGTGTTTGTTTTATCCTGCAAATAGGGGGTTAATAGCTCGAACAATGTTGTATCTTCAGGGGCTTGGGTGTTGTGCAAATTATCCGAATCTTGTATTATTTTTCGTGCTTTTAGCAGATTACTGTAAATTCTGATTTTGATTTCAGATGTGGCAGCTTTTGTAAATGTAAGCACAAGGATATTTTTTACACTATCCACCTTTTCTTCGAGTAAAGCCTTCAAATACAGCATGGCTATACTATAGGTTTTGCCTGTACCGGCACTTGCCTCTATAAGATTGGATCCTTCCATCTGGCATTCCAAGAGGTTAAAATAATCCCGGGTCATTGAATATTCTCCATGTTGATCATAGGGGTATAGATTATCCCGGCAAATTTTGTGAGAAATCTAAGATTGGGTAATTGATCCCCGTAAAGTTTTTGAAAAAATATTTTGTCATTAAATTTAAAAATATTATAGCTCCACCAACCTTTATTGAAATCGTTTTTTGACAGTTTATTTGAATTCAGCTTCTTTACATAATGATATGCGAACTCCGGCATTAAAGCAATAGGGTGGGATTTGCCGGATAAATACAGTTTGATTATTTTTTTTAGATAATTTTCCAGCCACAAGAAATGTTCTTTATCCCTGTATTGAAAAGAGGGGTTGCCAAAAGAAAGTGTGCAGTCTTCAGCATAAAAAAATGTTTCCACATTCTCTATATGCGTTAATGAATTTTTTGCTATAGCATAGTTTAATACAACATGGTGCAGCCATGCTCTGATTTTATCCTTGGGTTTTAGTGTTGATGTTTTAAACAAAATTTGTCCTTTGTCACTGAGGGGCAGTGTTGCAGAAACTAAAAAGTTTTTGTTCAACACGTCAAGATTAACCGCAACAGTTTCCTGTCTAAAGGATTGTTTGTATTCATTAAGTTTAAATGCAAAAGCATTGACCATATGTTCACTATTCACTTCAAGGAAGTCCCCATAGTTGGCCGGTGGGATATCCCCTTTTTTTCTGAAATATTGGAAAAGACGCTGAGGGGTTATGTTTGTATCGTTGTAAAAAAGCTCGTTTAACATATTGTTGTTGATTATAGTCTTACTAAGGTTATCCAGCTTTGGCGGCTCCGTATCATAATTGTCTCCAAGGAGATCTTCAGGGTACGTCTCCAGTGAGTAAACAAAGTAGTGGCGGATAGGATTCATGTAAAAATCCACCAGGTTAGCAAGATCTATCCTCACATCAGCTGATAATCTGTTTTTAAAATTACATCGTAAGATATCTTTAGAAGCATCTTTTCCCTCCGGCTTCTGGGTGTAAGCAGCAAGAGAGTAGTTTTTCTTTGAATAGCTTTTTAATTGCCTGTCGCCGGTAAAATATTCCCGGCTGAATGGGTGCAGTTTATGCTTTATAAAAACGCTGCTGTCAGGGGCAATTGTATTAATGTATTCTAAGATTTCAGAGATTAGTGGGGATGGCGGTATCTCTGAATTATCCTTTATACTTTGGCCTATGTAGCTAATATATAATTTTTCTCTTGCTGACATTAACGTTTCAAGGAATAGATATCTGTCACTGTCTTTGGGGGATCTATCCCCTTTCTTGGGGTATTGGGCCATCAGATCAAATTCCATAGGTTTGTTTATCCTGGGAAATGTGGAATCGTTCATCCCTATCAAGCAAATAATTTTATAAGGGATGCTCCTCATGGGGATCATGGAGCAAAATGTAATCTTTCCTTCCAGGTATCCACTTGTTGTCACAGCATTTTTAAAGTATGAAATGAAATATTCCTCCACCACTTTTGTTGACAGTTTTTCCTTTTCCAAAAGATTTTCGGTGTAATTGCTAAAAGATTCTATAGCTGATGATATTTGCTCTGTATTTGTTTTTGACGGGTTAAAAAAATCATGCAAAATCCCGGATAAAATGTTTCTCCACTCTTTTGGGGTATGGTCATTTTGTAGCAGGTTCCAGTAGTAATGCAGTAAATATGCGAATTTAGTAAATTTCCCCAGTAACTCAAAATATTCTCCTTCTATGGAGATATCACAAGCAATATCTCCAAAATGTTCCCATTTGTAGGGGATCACTGATGCTGCCAGGTGCATTCTGCTAAGCCCCTTTGCCACAGTAAAATCACTGTAAAAAGGTAATGTGAAAACATCTGTTATATTTTTATCCCAACCCCATTTGATGTTGGTTTTTCTGCTCCATAATTTTAGTTTCTCAATTTCTGATTGGTTTATCTGGAAATTGCTGTGTATGACATCCTTTTCCAGAAGCTGGAATATATCAGAATATTTAAGTCGGGAGTGTGATAAATTCAGGATGTTTAGAAATATCCTGGTGAGAAAATCCGCTTCTGAGAGTGTCCTGTCTGCTATGGTGTAGGGGAAATGTATATCTCCGTAGGAATCAGTCCCGAAAACGGCATCAATGTATGCAGCATATTCATCGATATTGGGGGAAAGCACGAGGATATCAGAAGGTTTCAGGCTGTTGTCAGCTTCAAAATATTTAATCAGCTGGTCGTATAAAACCTGTATCTCCCTTATCTGACTATGGCAGGCATTAACAATTATACTTGAATCATCAGGAGAATATGAAGATCTTTCCGGGGTTTTCAGGCTCATTATATCATTTTGAATGGATGATAATATGGTATTGCTGCTGATTTGGCAAGTTTCTTGAACACTGAAATAATCGATATGAGCTGCAATAAAATCAAAAAACTGACTTCCTGTTTTTCCCATACTGGCAATAAGGGGGTTGATATCATCCTTTATATCATCCGCGTTTGAAGTGTAAAAGAAATTTTCTGTACCAAAATATTCTCTGGTGGGAGATTGCACAAACATTTGAATGTCGAATATTTCACCAAGCTTTTCCAGGATATTAACGTATATAGGGGGTAAAACGGAAATGCCAAATAGAGAAATGGTTTTTTTCTGGCTATTTCCAAAGGTGTCAGTTAATGACTTAAAATCCAGGTTTGACAATTTTAGTAACGAATTAGCTCTGTTAATCTTGGTTTCATGTGAAAGATGCTCCCAAAGGATGGCCTGCCAGATGTAATCGTTTTCCAGTGGCTTGTTGTCCTGATCCACGTAATAACCCGATTCCCATTTTTTCATCATGTGCGGTCTGTACACCTGGTACTGATCAAGTATATCGGCAATCTTTTCTGATAGCTGATATAATCTTACGCCGTTTTTGTCTGCAAGAAGATACCTTTTTATTGGGTCAAAATTGCTATCATTAATTAATGAAGGGAGGATGGAAAAGATACACCAGGTGAGATATTTTTTATCGGCAGCTGCAGGTATTCCTATCAGCTTTCTGCTTGCCCAATCCAGTATACTGTTTGGGGAGAAAAATTTTGTATTTGCCGAGATAGCAAAGTATTCTGCAATTTTAAGGGAAAGCCATTTTTTCATCCCTTCTGTTTGCACAACAATAAAAGCAGGCTCAAATGGGTCTGCAGGTTGCTTCTCAGCGAAATTTATAAGAAATTGCTGCAATAAATCTTCCAGCATTACATCATAATAGACATTGAATGGCATCAATCACCTAAAATCTTAAGACATGCTTCAAACTTTGTTTGATCATATGAGAGTATAAGTTATTTTTTTTATTTTGTCAAAGTTTTAAAAACTTTTGGAATATAAAATAATTTTTTCAATTGCTCCCGATGTCCATGGTTGCCATATCAGCTTGACGTTTTTGGCTGTGCTTATTGTATTGACGACTGGTACAATTCAAAGGAATGCTGACGCCTCTAACTACCTCAAACTTAGTACTTAGCACAAAGATCACCTTAACTACCTTCTCTTATCACAATTTATACCTTACGACATTTAAATGTGCAATCTTTGGGAGATTGTTAACTAAAAATATTATTGATAATTTTAGGGATATCGATTAATTAGGTTTTACTGCTAGTAGGAGGCGTTTATGAAAGTAGGATGTGTTAAGGAGATTAAATCTCATGAATACCGTGTTGGGCTTACACCTGCGGGTGTGGAAGCTTATATCAGACATGGGCATGAGGTTTTTATTGAGGCCCGCGCCGGGATAGATGCTGGTTATCCTGATGAAGAATATAAAGATGCAGGGGCACTCATTATCAATGATAAAAAAGACATATTTGATGCATGTGAAATGATTGTAAAAGTGAAGGAGCCTTTGAAACAGGAATACAGGCTTTTCCACAGCGGCCAGATACTGTTTACTTTTCTCCATCTTGCCTCAAACGTGGAGCTCACTCAGGGGCTGCTCAGTGCAGGGATTAAAGGTGTTGCCTATGAAACAATTGAAACAAAAAGCGGTCAGCTTCCCCTGCTAAAACCCATGAGTGAAATTGCCGGGAGGCTCAGTATACAGGAAGGGGCGAAATTCCTGGAGAAGCCTTTTGGCGGCAGAGGTGTGCTTTTAGGAGGAGTACCAGGGGTTGAAAAAGGGAAAGTCGCTGTTTTAGGTGCTGGTGTTGTTGGCACCAATGCTGTGAAAATGGCTTACGGGCTTGGAGCAAAGGTAACTGTATTGGACATTGACGTTAACAGGCTTGAATATCTTGATGATATCTTTGGCGGGCATATTGATACCTTGTACAGTAGTAGAGCTAATATAGAGAAAATTATTCCCGAATGTGATCTTTTGGTTGGTGCTGTCCTGATACACGGAGCAAAGGCACCACATCTAATTAAAAGAGAAGATCTTAAATACATGAAAAATGGAGCTGTTATTGTGGATGTGGCGGTGGATCAGGGGGGATGCGTTGAAACATCTGAGCCCACAACACATGATGATCCTGTTTTTGTAATTGATGATGTTGTGCATTACTGCGTTGCAAATATGCCGGGAGCAGTTGCCCGGACAGCTACGCAAGCACTTACAGATATTACGCTAAAATATGGCCTTGAAATAGCTGACAAAGGTTTAGAAAAAGCAGCTAGGGAAAATGATGAAATCGCTGCAGGTATAAATCTTTATGAAGGCAAGCTAACGTATAAGGCAGTGGCCGATGATCTTGGACTTCGGTATACAGATTTGAGAGAAATTATTTAATTTTATATTAACGTTGGTGGAGAGATAATATGGAAAATTTTAATCAAATTGTGAATGCTATTGGTTCTTTTGCCTGGGGGCCGGTGATGATAGCCCTTTTGTTTGCCACCGGCCTGATACTTTCCGTTGGTACAAAGTTTGTCCAATATAGAAAAATTGGATATGCCTTCAGGTTGCTTTTCTCCAGGAAGGTTGAAGGTGAAGGCGATATAACCCCTTTTGCGGCGCTGATGACGTCCCTTTCCGCCACAATTGGCACGGGAAATATTGCCGGTGTTGCTACAGCTATTGCAATAGGAGGACCTGGTGCGGTTTTTTGGATGTGGGTTACGGCTGTGCTGGGTGGAGCCACAAAATTTGCCGAGGCTGTCCTGGCTGTTAGATACAGAGTTACAGATGAACTTGGTGAAAAGTCCGGAGGCCCAATGTATTATGCCAGCAGAGGGATGGAGGAAAAATACGGTGGTAATTGGAAATGGCTTGGGGCTGCATTTGCGTTATTTGCATTTATAGCATCTTTTGGTATAGGCAATATGGTGCAGTCCAATTCTGTTGCGGATGCGGTAAACCAGTCACTTGGAGTTCCCCACTGGTTTAGCGGAATAGTTGTGGCGGTGGCTACTGCGCTGGTTGTTATTGGCGGTATCAAAAGTATTGCAAGGGTTGCGGAAGCTATAGTTCCGGTAATGGCATTGGTTTATGTGATTGGATCGTTGTGGGTTATATTTGCTAATATAGAATTCCTCCCTCGTGCCTTAGGCTGGATTTTCAGTAATGCATTCAACGGGGATGCTGTTGGTGGCGGTTTTTTGGGGACTGTTGTTAGAATGGGTGTGGCCCGCGGGGTTTTTTCCAACGAAGCGGGTTTGGGGAGTGCTCCCATTGCCCATGCTGCCTCCAAAAACAATGATCCTGTAAAACAGGGAATAATAGCTTCCCTCGGTTCGTTTATTGATACAATTGTTGTATGTACAATGACCGCTCTTGTTATTATGATTTCACCCGTCATGACAATTGGTGGAGATGGGTTAATGGTGATAAATGACGGTCTGAATGGAGCCGCACTTACAACGGCTGCCTACAACCAGGCTCTGCCCGGAGGTTTTGGCCAATTTATTGTTAGCTTTGGTCTTGTTTTCTTTGCCTATTCCACCATACTTACGTGGTATTTCTATGGATACAAATCACTGGAATATCTTACAAATGCAAAAGTGGCATCCTATTATAAGTGGGTGTGGGTTGCACTGATTTTTGTGGGAGCTACAGTGCCTTTGAGCTTTGTATGGAGTATTTCCGATGCTTTTAACGGGTTGATGGCCATCCCAAACCTTGTCGCACTTATTGCATTGAGTTCAGTAGTTTTTGGTATGCTAAAGGACTATGAGGGCAAACGTGATAAATAACCCTCACCTACACTTCGTAAGTGTAGGTGAGGGTTATAGTTGTTTAACTGCTAACAGATAAGCTTGAGATGAATGATTTTGGGAAACGTTTGTATCCGTCAAAATGATTGTAAAAGCCTTCCCATGCCTGTTTTTCTTTAAAATACTGTTCATAGTAGTAATCATTATCCATATGTTCAATTACGTTATTTAGTCTGTCGGATAAATTCAACAGAAACTCTTCAGCGTCCACTTCGTTTTCTCCAGCTAAAGCATAAGCTTTCAGTAATGCCCTGAAATATATAGTGATATAAGGAATCTTACTTATGAAACAGGCCGTAAAAGGAAACAACTCTTTTTTTATATAATCATATTTGTTTAATATCTTATCAGCATAATAACTGAACAATAAAATCCGCTCATAGTCTCCTACCATTTTTGATGTTTCCGATTTTTCTATCGTCCTTTTGACTAGACTGTGTTTATCGTGTCTCATTACCAGGGAATCGCAGTGATAGTATCGCAGATATTTCCCGTCTACTTTTTTATCTATAATGGATAAAATAAAAGCCTGATCTTCAGCTCTCCCAATAAAACCTGGGGTAAACGGTTTATAGCTGATTAAATCCTCCACCAGTATGCCGTTGGTGCCTCCGGTGACATGATATCTTATTATAGGATTATCTCCTTTTTTGTATCTTGTACCCATTTCTGCAATTGTTGATATATACTGGGGTTTCGGGGAATTGAAAATAAATTTATCGTATGCCATTTCCGAACTGTCCGGTTTTTTTACATCCGGAAAAAATAAGGATTTGTCTATATCATAATCATTTACCAATGACCCTGCAATCATGCCAAGCCTGACTTCCTCACCGCTACTGTCTGTACCGGATGCGCCCCATAAATCATCGTTGAAATTTTCAAAGGCATACTTTCCAGTGTATTTTTTGAGGGCTGTTTGGTCAAATACCTGGTCCAAATCTATTTTGAATGTTGCCTTTATGTTTGAATCCACATAATATTTCCAGAATACAGCAACTGCTTTTAAAAAACTGTAGTGCCTCCCGTATTTGCCCTGAACTCCGATGGTTTCTTTCATTTTATCCAATTTTTCATTATCGCCGGGAAAAATAAGTTCCAGCATTTTGCCCACATCTTCTTCTGTAAATGCATATACTTTTAAATGATCTAATTTTTGATTTTTAAATATTTCTCTCAGATAATCCTTTGCAATCGTATTCAAAGAATTGTGAGTGCAGCTCACAGATAAAACAACAGTGACTTTTTCCTCAGTTTCCACCGAAAGGGACTCGTTTAGTTTTTCCAAACCGTAAATAATTTCATTCTCTGAGTCCGGAGCATCTATTGGCACAGGGTGGTCGTACCAATATTTCTGTTTTTTGGCTAAATCGATTCTCTTCAAAAAATCCTCCGGAATGTTGCCACTGTTTTCCGGCATGGTTAAAAGAACATTGGCTGTTATAAGAACCTCTTTATACGGATTTTTTATCCGATTTTCAGATTTTTTCGTGATACGCACTCTTCTTTTTTCCCGAACTGCTTCTGCTGTCTTTTCATAATCCAGCAGATTTTCCGGGAAAAATATTTTTTGAATTTGCCTTATTTTTTCACTTTTACGTTCTTTGAAGTCATATTGTTTTTTAATTCTTTCATAGTCTGAGGCAGCTTTTTTTCGAAGCTTTCCAAAAAAGGTCTCCACTGTTCTATTGCCGGGAAGTCTGCTGGACTTGTTGACTAGATATTCATTAACCTTCCTCTGTATTTGATTTAAATCGTTTTCATTTAAAAATAATTTGCCAATTTCTGCAGAAAATTGTTCAAAAGACATAAAAATACACCTATAAGCTTATTTGTTTATTTTTTGCCAGATAATACTGAATATTTCAAGTCCCAAACACTTATTTTCACATCACTCCAGTTGAATAAATGGGCAAAGCCATTTGCTTTTAGGATTTAACCCCTGCATGAATTTTATTATATCAAATGTATCTACATATTTGATTACTCTCAACATTGTATTTGATTGGACGATAAGGGATGCAAATCTTTCAGTAGTTCGTCCAGAGTATTATGGATAATGGTAATTGGAGCTTTGGATTTAAAATTTTTGCATTTTGATAAATGTTTGGTTATAATTCAGATATTGCTTTAACTTATAAAAGAGGTTTTCTTGGAAAACTTTATTACAAATTCATCAAAGAAAAACCTGAAAAAGCGATTAAGTGAACTGATAGCATACACTAAAGAGCTAAACATTCTCACAGGTTTTTTTTATTTTTCAGGTGTTGACGAAATCTTTACTCCGATTACTAAAAACAAAGAACTTACAATAAAAATACTGGTTGGGCTACAGCTGGACAGGATCAATTATGAAGTAATTGAAACAGGAGGCACTGAGAAGCTATCCAACGACCGCCTGTTTTTAAACTATGTAAACTCACTGAAAATGTATACAGATACCGATGACTTCGACAAAGAAGAAACCCAAAATAAATTTTATTATTTCTTATCTCTTCTTGAAAATGGTCAACTTGAAATCAGAAAAACATTCCGGCCCAACCATTCAAAACTGTACATTTTTAAACTAAAGGAAAAAATACCCCGAGAAGCCTTATTTATAACAGGCAGCAGTAATCTGACCAGAAGCGGCGTGTTGTCCCAGGATGAATTTAATGTTGAAATCAGTGATTATGGTACTGATCAGGCAATCGCATATTTTAATGTGTTGTGGGAAGAAGCTGCACCTATTACTGAAGATGATGCTAAAAAAGATAAGCTGATAAAAGTCATAAAAAAAGAAACACCACTAAAAGAAATTACGCCATTTGAGGCTTACGTACTTCTTTTAAAAGCGTACCTTGATTCAATGAAGCCGAGTGACAAGCCCTTGAACATTAAAGAATTCCTTAATATCAAAGGCTACAATGCATACAAATATCAGCTGGATGCCGTAAATCAGGCACTTGATATTATAAATAGCCACAACGGTGTTATTATAGCTGATGTTGTAGGTCTTGGGAAAACAATTGTCGCATGCATTGTGGCAAAGCAGCTAAATAAAAGAGGAATAGTTGTTTCGCCTCCGGGATTGGTTGGTGACAAACAGGATAGCAGTGGCTGGAAAGGATATCTCGAAGACTTTGAGCTGTACAGCTGGGAGGCAAGATCGATAGGGGACTTGGAAAATGTATATGATTTTGTCAGAAAAAGGGAAGATATTGAAGTTGTAATTATTGATGAGGCACACCGCTTCAGAAATCAGGATACCAAGTCCTATGAATATCTGAAAAATATATGCCGGGGAAAAATTGTTATTTTATTGACTGCTACACCTTTTAATAACCGCCCTTCAGATATTTTATCATTGCTAAAACTTTTTATTTCTCCCAAAAAATCTTCTATTACACTGGATAACAATCTATTAGACAGATTCAGGACATTTAAATCAGCTTTTGAAGATTTATCGTTTATTTACAAATACAGGAACTCATCTGACGAGGATAAAAGAGAAAAAGCAGAAGCCTTATTCCAAAAACTTTTTGGTTATCTTCCCATTGATATTGAGAAGGTAAAAGAGCGTTCACACTATATCGCCAGACAGATCAGAGATATTATTGAACCTGTAACAATCAGGAGAAACAGACTGGATTTATTACATAATCCTGAATATAAGTTGGAAATTAATGAATTGTCTAAAGTCGGTGATCCCAAAGAATGGTTTTTTGAATTATCAGCCGAGCAATCTTTTTTTTATGATCTGGTGATTAAAGATTATTTCGGTGATCCGGATAATGGAGGAAAATTCAGAGGAGCGATATACCGTCCTTATGAATATGAAGTCAGCAAAAAAGATATTGAGAAAGGCAAGGAAGCTTTTCAGTATTATCAGCAGAAAAACCTCTATGATTTCATGAGAAGGTTGCTGGTTAAGCGCTTTGAAAGTTCCTTCGGAGCTTTCAAACAAAGTATCAAGAACTTTATAAATATCCTTGAAGTGGTAACGGAATTTATAGACAAGACCGGAAAGTACATTCTGGATAGAGTGTTGTTGGAAAAAATTTACGAACTTGATGTGGAACAAATTGAGGAGGCACTGAACCAGTATGCCCGTAAAATGAAGGAGAAAGAATATCCGAAAAACCATAGAGTTTACGACATAAAGAAATTTAAAAATAAAGAAAAATTTCTAGAGGATATTAAATCCGATCATGAAATGTTTAAAGAAATCCTTTCTAATCTGAATAAACTTGACCTTGTTTCAAATGATCCCAAACTGGAAAGCCTTGTAAATAACATCAAATATCAGTTTAAATCAGAAGCAAACTATAAACGTAAAATTATTATATTCTCCGAATACACCGATACAGTAAAATATATTGAACCGGTACTTGGAAAGCATTTCAATGGCAGGGTATTGACAGTTCACGGTTTGCTTGGTACTAAAAAATTAAGAGAAATTTACGAAAATTTTGATGCTTCTCATCCGGTTAGTGAACAAAAGGACGATTATGATATTTTACTATCCACTGATAAAATATCAGAAGGTTTTAACCTAAACAGAGCGGGGATGATTATCAACTATGATATACCATGGAATCCCGTTCGTGTAATTCAGAGAGTGGGTCGCATTAATAGGATAAATAAAAAAGTTTTTGATGAATTATACGTTGTAAATTTCTTTCCCACAGAGAAAGGTTCTCAATTGGTCAAATCCCGGGAGATAGCCAGCAATAAAATGTATCTGATACACAATGCGCTGGGAGAGGACTCAAAGATATTTGATATCGATGAAGAACCCACACCTTCCAAACTTTATGAAAGGATTCAGACAAATCCTGAAGATATTGAGGGTGAAAGTTTTTATACGAAAATGCTGAATGAATTTGAGGAAATCAGGAAAAAACATCCGGAGCTGGCAGAGAATGTATCGGAATATCCTAAGAGACTAAAAGTTGCTAAAAAATATGTCAGGGATGAACAACTGGTATTTTTTAAAAAACACAAGATTTTTATCCACTATGCTGATTATGAGAATGAGAAAGATCCTGTCCTTCTGCCTTTTGAAGATGCAATTGAAAAGGTAAAATGTGATGAGAAAGAAGAAAGGCAGCCTTTTAGCGAATATTTTTGGGACTACTATGAAAAGATTAAGAATATAAAGGAAAAGAAAGCCCCGTTAACAGATCAAAGTAATGAGAAGAAAGCATATAATAACCTGAAGTCTATGGCTAAGAAACCATTTGAAGGATTGGAAAGACATTTACCGTTTATAGATATGTTGTTGGAAGATTTGTCAGATTTCGGGACTTTGCCGGATTACACCCTCCGCAGAATCGCAAACCTTAAATTAAATGGAGAGAACAACCAAAAGAAAACAATAAGAGAGATAGAAAACTTCAAAAAAGAACTGGGTGAGCATTATCTGGATAAGGAAAAATTAAGATTGAAAGATACCCAGAGAGAACTGATTTTGGCTGTGGAAAACAGAAACATTCTATAGCAAAAAATTAACAACAGATAATAGATTCGTATATGACGAAATACTTTTAAACAGTTTTTTGGGGGATTTGCAAAATGAATGACACGGAAAAGAAAATATTAAAGATTGCCGCAAGGGCTGTTAAAGAAGCCCAGATGGGAAATCTAAGAAAGGGCATACCGAATGTCTACAGTAAAAATAAGAGGCTTTATTTTCAACTGAGTGATGGAACGATCACTCAGGAAATCCCCGAGGAATATAAGAAGTTAGAAGAAAAACAAAACTAAAATAAAACTTACCTTTTTGGATTTGATATGGATAAAAAATTTACAGAAGATTTATGTGCGGCGTTTGACATTGATAAACTGGTTCTTTTTTTCAGAAAATTAAGCAGTAAGTTTACACCTTCTGATGAAGACTTTCCAGAATGGGGTGACGAGAATTTTAATAAAATCTGTAATCTTGGGCGGATTAAGTTTTCCGAAGTAGAATCCCTGTCTCTCTTTTCACTGAAATCCACTTACGGTTTAGCCGAAAAAAGCAGTAAAAAGCGTCAGTTTGATAAAGCCAAAAAAATATTAAAGGACTGTATGGAAGATGCCGGGATATTTGTTTTTTACGACGAATCCGGTAATTTTCGCATGAGTTTAATCTTTCAGGAATACTCAGGCACAAAGACGGAATTCAGTAACTATAAGCGCTTTACCTATTATGTCAGTCCTTCTCTTACAAACAAGACATTTATCAAGCAAATGTCCCTTGCCGATTTTTCTTCGCTGGAAAGCATCAAGGAAGCATTCAGCGTAGAAAAGGTTACAAAACAGTTTTACGATGAAATAGCAGGCTGGTATTTCAGGGCATTGAAAAAAATCAAATTTACAAAAGATATTCTGGCTGAGAAAAACGGAAAAGAGAAATTTGTTATCAGATTGATTACAAGATTGATATTCATCTGGTTCATGAAGGAAAAGAAAATAATAAAGCCAAATCTATTTGACAAGGATCACATAGGAAATATCCTGAATACTTTGGCAGATGATGATTCTTCTTACTACAATGCTATATTGCAGAACTTGTTTTTTGCCACATTAAATACCCCGATTGAAAAACGAAAATTCAGGTACAAAGTTTCCGGCTATAAAAATGCCAGCTATATGGATCATTCCGTTTACAGGTATGAGAATTATTTTAATAATAAGGATGACATTGAGTTACTTTTCAAAGATATTCCTTTTCTCAATGGTGGTCTTTTTGAGTGTCTTGACAGGAAAGATAAAGATGAGAATGGGCAAAATGTGGAAATAAGGCTTGATGGTTTTTCTGATAAAGATGTCGGTTTAAAAGTGCCAAACTGGCTGTTTTTTTATGATGAAACGTATTCCCGTAAGGGCATTATAAACATTCTTTCCCAATATAATTTCACAATTGATGAGAATGAAACAGACGATTATGAGATTGCCCTAGATCCGGAACTGCTTGGCAGGGTTTTTGAAAATCTGCTTGCCAGGACAAATCCTGAAACAAGCGAAACGGTACGTAAAGCCACAGGCAGTTATTACACCCCGAGACAGATAGTGGATTATATGGTTGAAAACTCAATCAAAGAGTATTTGAAGACACGTTTAGATGATACTCCTGAGCTAGAAGTTTTTTTGGAAGAGCTCTTTGACCGGAGTAAAGATACTTTTGAGTGTACAGATGAGAATATCAAATCAAAAATAATCCAGTCACTTGCTGAGATTAAAATCGCTGATCCGGCGGTGGGTTCCGGTGCATTTCCGATGGGGGTTCTTAACAAGCTTGTATTTTTGATAAGCAAACTCGATCCGAATGATGAAATGTGGAGCCAAATCCATCTGGAACATATTGAAAATAAAAATCTGCCGGAATCGGTCAAAGCAAAGTTAATGAATGATATTTTGAAAAGGGTGAAAGAAAAAAACTATGATTACAT
>JASMTO010000163.1:0-8204 GCA_041694215.1 bacterium | reverse complement strand
CTTCTTTCAGAAGATTTACAGCTTTCTGTCTATATAAGTTATTGAGTCTTTTATAATCTTTTTCACTGAGCTTATTCATCTTGTAATCAAACTCAATTTCACCCAGTGTCTTATATACAGAACGCTTTCTCTCTTCTAAAGGCAAGGACTCATCAGACATATCATCCAAAAATATCAAATCTGTTTTTTTCATCACCGGTAGAACCGTGACCAATACTGCAACAATCATCACAAACAAAAAAACGATGTATACCATACTTGCTTCCTCCTAATAATGTTTCTTAATTTCTTCATTTAAATAATCTTCGTACTGTTCTATTTCCTTCTCATTTATATCTGCGCCGGCTCCTTTTTTTCTACTGTTGAATATCCAGCGGTCAAGGCAGAGGTAAATCACTATAAAACCAATAATTATAGCTACAAAAGGACCCGCCCAGGCGATTATATTAAATTTGCTGCTTACAGGCGGAGCCGCCATCACTTCCTCGCCGTAAACGGAAATCATCCTGCCATATATTTCATTTTCACTCATTCCCTTGGTCAGCATGGAAATTATATCCTTACGCATCTTCTGGGCTGTGGCATTTTCACACGTTTTAAGGTACATTCCGCAGCCGTCTGTACACATAAGGTTGGCTTCGATTTTTTTAAACAGCGCCATGTCCAATCTCTCAGCATAGGAAACGCTGTAAAAAAGAGAGAGTAGAAACAGAACGGTCAGAATAATCAGAGAACTTTTTCTCACGACATTCATGATGAAACCTCTTCGTACATTTTGGGGTTAAGTTGACTTCCTTTTCCCGGCCACAAGGCCAGCAAGCCGCCGACAGTAAGGATAAAACTGCCTATCCACATCCATACAACCAGTGGATTAATTTTAAACATAAGATCTGCTGCTCTGCCACCGTCAAGCCAGCTTTGCAGAACAATATACAAATCTTCTTTTAATGTGGAATGTATGGAAACTTCCGAAAAAGGCCTTTCGCTGTTGGAATAGAAAACCTTCTCCGGTTTGGCTGTTGTGATAAATTTATTATTTTTGAATACAGCAAGGTTTGCATAAATAGCCGTTCCGTTTTGTATCTCGTTCTTTTCAAGACCTTTGTACAGAATTTCATAATTACCTATTTCAGCTTTCTGACCAACTGCAAGACGTGTTTTCATTTCCTGACTGAACACCTGAGAACCGATTATCCCAAAAGTAATTAAAATTATGCCTATATGTACTACATAACCGCCGTAACGGCGTCTGTTTTTCATAACCATAAGGACTAACGATTTTAAAGGCATCTCTCCGGTTATTTTACTACGGGCAAACATCCCTTTTACAAACTCCTGGACCGTTGTAAAAAAGGCAAAAAAGCATATCGTAAAACCGATTGCTGCATAAAGATTCTCTCCCTTCAGCATGTAAAATATTACGCCGAAAAAAATCAAAGACAGTATTATCGGCAAAAGAAAATTAACCTTGAAGTTTCTTTTTGATGATTTATGCCAGGCAATTAAAGGACATATACCCATTAAAAGAACCACTCCAAGCAGAATGGGTGCCATAATCTGGTTGTACCAGGGAACACTCACAGAAACCTTAACCCCCCTGAGTACTTCAGAGATAATAGGAAAAACTGTCCCGAGAAATACGGCGAAAGCTCCGCCTACAAGAAATAAATTGTTAAAAAGGAAGCTGCTTTCTTTGGAGACATAAGATTCAAACTCCTTTCCGGATGTAAGATGACCGATTCGGCTGAACATTAGCCCCAGTGAAACAATAAGTACAAGGAACATGAACATCAGAAAATAAAAGCCGAGAGGGGAATCAGAAAATGAATGAACAGATGCAAAAACCCCGCTGCGTGTTAAAAACGTACCAAATAGCGTTGCCAGGAAAGCAAAAATAACCAGTGATACATTCCATATTTTCAGCATATTTTTTCTCTCCTGAATAATTACGGAATGTATGTAAGCGGTCAGGATAAGCCACGGGATAAACGAAGAATTCTCAACCGGATCCCATGCCCAGTATCCGCCCCAACCGAGCTCCACATATGCCCAGATACCGCCGAGAATATTACCAAGGCTCAGAAAAACCCATGCCCATACTGCCCATTTTCTTGTATTTCTAATCCACCAATCATCTGTTCTTTTTGTAATAAGCGCTGAAATTGCAAAGGCAAAAGGCACACTTACCCCCACATATCCGAGATAGAGGGTAAGCGGATGAAAAACCATCCCGGGGTTCTGAAGCATCGGGTTAAGTCCGGAACCATCCGGCGGCGTAAAATTATAAGTTTCGAACGGGTTAGCTATAAACGCCAGAAGACCCAGAAAAAAAATATTTATGATAAGAAGTACCACCGTGGCATTCGCAATACATTTATTATAAATTTTCCTGAGTTTTAAAGCTATTATGGCTGTGTAAACTGCCAGAAGCAGCTCCCATAAAAGGAGAGAGCCTTTGTTGCCCGCCCAGAAAGACGTAAGCTTGTAAATAAGCGGCAGATCATTACTGGAATATCCGTACACGTACTTTATGTTATAAGCCCCGTCCAGAAATCCGTACCACAGTAAAACGGAAGAAAGAACCACCAGAAAAGCAACAGAGAATGCAGCCCCCCTGCCGCTGAGTATGAGGGCTGCATTTCTTCTGCTTATACCCACAGTATAAACAATTGTGGCATATATGGAAAAGCCAAAAGCGAGTAAAATGCTTAACTGTCCGATAACCTCCATAAATCAATCCCCCAGATCTTTCATCAGCTGTTTATAGGTATCCTCGGAAATTTTGCCGTCCAGAAGCATTTTTCTTATTTTTTCCTTTTCCTTTTTTACCTGTTTCTTACTTTCTGTTTTTGGTGATATTTCTAAATTTTTGGCATTGGAAGGTTTTCTGGTTATAAATATGATGACTGCAGCCATTGCCGTAAAAAACAAAGCAACCACCACTATCATTTTATTGTTCACACTTGCGGCATTGGCCGTTTGTGCAACTTGTGAATTACCACCGGCCGTTTTCTGAACCGAAGGAGCGGAATTGTTTCTTGTATATTCCACCTGTATAGGTATTTCCTCAGATACTGACACATTCTGATAACTAACATAAAAATTCTCAAATTCTCCGTTCATTTGAGACCATTGTGACGCGGGGTTCATCTGAAAATTTTCAGCTCCTGCAGGTTTCTTGACTTCAACTGTTAAATTGTTAACCGGAAACGGTGCCCGGAGAATATCGGTGAATCTCCTTTGTGAAACCGTTTCATCAAAATAATCAACATAATACTCAAACATTACGGGGAATTCCTCACCGGGAGCAATTGTCCTTGAGGGGCGCCAGACGACTCTTGAATACTCACCGGCATCTTCAACGATATACCTCTGGCAGAGCATACCCTTCTCTGTTTCACAGAGCATATTTATCTTTGCCCCTTTGGGAATATAATAGGCCAGTTTCCCGTTAAATGGCTTGCCGGTATCATTAACAAATTTGCCGGAATAAATAATCAGCACGTCGGATTTGTCATACTCCGGCCAGATAGAATACCTCAGTTGTTTCATTGTCATGGAATCCTGCGCAAAGGCAGCAGATGCAGCCATGACAATAATTACAGCAATAAATAATTTCTTGATTACATTCATACAGTGCCCCCATCTCTTTTTACAGAACGGATAACAATTGATATGCCACTTTTATATTTATTTATCTAACAGACACTTATATGATATATTCAGAAGCCGGTGTAGAATATTATTCGGCTGATTAGAGAATATTGTACAAAAAGTTCGGAAAACAAATTAAATCAATACGTCCTGCTGTTTAATTATTTCCGTTAAAGCAGTATATAAGGCTTTTTTTAATATTAATCGTTAGTTTGGCATGATTTTTGTATGTAATTAAGAAAAAAGCAGCGGGAGTTGATATGAGTATTTTTAGACACTTAATAACATGTTTTCTTATTCTTGTTCCTATCACTGTTTTTGCTTGCGGTGGTGAAGATACATTTTTGAATGACAGCGGAAAGATTTTAAACAAAAACATCAGCAGTTCATTGGATTATACCAATGCAAATTTTATGCCGGAAGACGCTTTCGGCATTTTATTAAAAGCATTACAAAATTCACGCTTTAAAGGTGAAGAGTTTGTCTTCAGAAAAGCCGAATACGTACACGGTAAGCTTGTCTATAAATTCGAAAGCAAAATACCATATCAGCACTGTTAACCAGAACAATCATAAAGTACGGATTGATGTGGATGCAATGACCGGAATTGTTTACCTTGCTTCTGGCTGCGGAGGTTCTCCATCCCAAAAAGTATACACACCCACCCGTTTTGATAAATATATAGATTTTGGAGATATCTACAAAAAACCTTTCATCCAGAATAGTATCGGCTTTATTTCACTTTCGCTGGAGGTAGTTGAGGTTGTAGAGGTTTATCCCGCCTTTAATCTGTGATTAAGGGGGGGGATTGTTGAAGTATTTAAGGTTGTAAGCAGAGTCGCAAAAATTATTAGCATTTAGACAGAGATCCCTCGGCTTCGCTCGGGATGTTCCGTGTTAAAAGTCAAGCATTCTTTGCAACCAAAGTTAACTTTTTTGCATTATAAGGCTCCTCCATATTTTTTGCTTGAGCTTTGCTTTCCTATACGCTATCATCGCAACACATGCAGGCTTTATGCCTAATGTTCCGTTCAGGTTTCGGAAAGCTGAAGGTGGGGACAACATCCCGAACGGTTTCAATGAACCAATGACAAACATGTCCTTTATCACCTTCAGTGCTCTGGAACCTTATACTATTTTTTAACAACTTATTAAACAATTTTCCTTACTTTTTTAATATACGATGACATAAAACTGTTGTTTGACAAAACGTACCCCCTTTTGCATCTCCCCCTAAAACAGAGGGAATGATGTGGTACTTTCCTTCCTAAAATAGGATGGGTTAGGGGTGGTATGGGTGTCAAATAAGGAGGTATAGAAATGGCTGGAAAAACAAATACAGAAACAGGGAAAGTTGTTAAAATAAACGGTGGCAAAGTGACAGTGAGGTTTGCAAAAACATCCGCCTGTTCTCTTTGCGATCACAAAGACTCCTGCCACAGTGAAAGTGAGGATTATATGTTTATTGAACTGGAGAACACCATAGATGCAAAAGTTGGAGAGACTGTTGAAGCTGCTTCCTCAATGAAAAGTACATACAAAAACGGGTTTATAGTATACATTCTCCCTTTAATCGTTATATTGATATCAGCCGGTATAGGTAATTTCTTCGATAAAAAGCTGGGAACCGGATTTATTACACCGGTAACGGCAGTTGCGTCAATTGTTTTGTATTTTTCAATACTGCATCTGATTTATAAAAATAAAAAACCAGAATTAGTACTTCAAAGACCCGGCAGAAAAAATGTCCAGGGTTGCAGCCACTGCGGATAAAACACTTGAAAATACGATAAAAGCTGATAAAATATCATCTAAATCATCGTATTAATGATAAAAGAGGGGGATAGTTGAAAAAAGTTATTGTCGCTTTAAGCGGATGAGTGGACAGTGCTGCAGTACTGAAACTTGCTGTGGGCGAACTGGAAACAAATAACGTTGCTGCAGCTACCTGTATAAATTCCTACGTTTTTAATTATGAAATAAAAAATTCCAAACTTTTTGCAAATAACTTGGGGGTAAAATGGTCTACTTTCACATCAACTACTTCAGAAGAATTTTTCGAGAATGCCGCCGGTTAATGCTATTTACTGCAAGAAATCAGTCATAGGTAAAATTATCAAAAGGAGCACCTTTTTAAGTTTATTTATGGACAAGTAATAGTTAATTAGTTAATATATAGATAAAACTGATAAGAGGGGTGTATTATGAGCCGGACGGTTTTAATTACAGGTGCCACATCTGGTTTTGGAAAAAGCTGTGCAGAAAAATTTGCTGAAGATGGATGGAGGATAATTGCCACAGGCAGGAGAAAAGAGCGCTTGGATGATTTGCAACAGTTACTTGAAAATAAGGCAGACGTGTACACAGCGCCACTTGATGTGAGGGATAAAGCTGCTGTATTTAATTTGATAGATAACCTGCCGGAGAGGTTTGCAGGAATAGATGTGCTAGTTAACAATGCCGGCCTTGCTCTGGGTCTCGAGCCCGCTGTTGATGCAAAATTGGATGACTGGGAAGTAATGGTGGATACCAATATCAAAGGGGTGCTTTACTGCACAAAAGCAGTGCTGCCTGGTATGGTGAAAAGAAACAGAGGGCATATTATTAACATAGGTTCCACAGCCGGTAATTGGCCGTATCCTGGAGGGAATGTTTACGGAGCAACTAAGTCTTTTGTCCAGCAGTTTAGCAGAAATCTGAGGACTGATTTACTTGGGACTGCGGTAAAGGTAACAAATATCGATCCGGGAATGGCTGAGACAGAGTTCTCCAAAGTACGCTTTAAAGGGGATGAAGACAAAGCAAAAAAGGTTTATGAAAATGCCGATTTACTTTCAGCTGATGATGTGGCGGATATAATTCTATGGGTGGCAAACACTCCGGCGAGGGTTAACGTGAATACACTGGAAGTTATGGCTGTATGCCAGGCGTGGGGGCCTTTTCAGGTGCACAGAGGATAAACATACCTGATTGAATTGGGATCTGAGTCCGAGAGGTGCCTATGGATTATAAAGAAAAAATTAAGATGGCAGCTGATGCGATTGCGGGATCTGAAGCCCTGGTGGTGACAGCCGGTGCCGGCATGGGTGTGGATTCAGGATTACCCGATTTCAGAGGGGATAAAGGGTTTTGGAAGGCTTATCCGATGTATGAAAGATTGGGGTTGAGTTTTGTGGAGGCTGCAAATCCCGTACATTTTGAAAGGGATCCTGCGTTCGGTTGGGGATTTTATGGTCACAGGCTTCAAATGTATCGTAACACAGAGCCTCATGAGGGATTTCGGATTATATTGAACTGGATAGAGGTATTTAATCTGGACAATTTTGTTGTCACCTCCAATGTGGATGGTCATTTTCAAAAGGCAGGATTCAGCGAAGATCGTGTTTATGAGATTCATGGATCTATACATTATTTGCAGTGTCTAAATGTATGTACGTATTCTATATGGGAAAATAATGAGATTATTGAAATAGATTTTGAGACTATGAGAGCCAAGAATATTCCCAAATGTCCAAAATGTGGCGGGGTTGCCAGACCTAATATCTTAATGTTTGGGGATTTTTCCTGGCTGCCTTACAGAAGCCAAAAACAGTCAAACAGATTTGAGCATTTTCTGGAGGAAAATAGCGGGAAAAAGATGGTGGTTATTGAAATTGGGGCAGGTATCGCAATCCCTTCTATCAGGCATACAAGCGAAAGACTTCACAGACGATTTGAGGCTACGGTGATCCGAATTAATCCGAGGGAGCATGAAATAGCAAAGCCTAATATAGGTATAGCAGAAGGTGGGCTCCAAACGTTACGAGATATCAAGGAGGTGCTGGGTGTATAGAACATGGTTGTTTGTTTTCTTGTTTTTACCTGTTGTAGGATTTGCCAGTGAAAATTTTTTTGAAGTTGGTATCGCTTATTTGTACCGGGAAGATAATCTGGCTGTTGACAGCGATAACGAAAGGATAAATGATTATTCTGACCCTGGTGATGGCTTTAGTACAATCACTCCAATTGTAAGTTTCAATTACAATTTTGATAAGTATTATATAAAATCATCACCGTTAAGTACCGAAGGTGGAGGGATTCAGGCTGGAGCGACTTTTAATGACATTTTATGCTCGAATTTGACTGTATTTGCTGTTTACCATCTTCCAACAGAGGTATGGAAAAATCCTTATGAACTTAACACAGACCGTTCGCATACGTATAAGAATTCATACGGTTTAGGAGCGCGTCTGGGAGAGATTGCAGGTTCAACATTTTCATATGAAATCCAGGTGCAGCTGGATGATGTCAGAAGCGATGAGGTGGGCAGCATTTATGATGATCTTGAAAGAGATGGGTATGTCATCAAGCAAAGGCTTTACAAAAAATTTGTTTTGACTGAGAACCTTCTTTTGAACCTCGGTGTTGCCTACAACAAGGGCTTGTACGACGGTGATGCTAACTCATACGATGAAGTCGGTTTGTTGGGAAGCTTAGCTTTTAGCAAAAACGAGTATTCGGTACAACTGATGTATTTTTTAAGCTATTCCAAGTATGATGAAAACCACCCG